>QOUV01000005.1 GCA_003862155.1 Lachnospiraceae bacterium | reverse complement strand
TATGCATATTCCCGACAGATGCGGTCGAGAAAAGAAGTAAAATCATGTTCCATGTTTTTTATTTTATCATAAATATTAAGGGTGGACAATAATGTTTACACATTGGCCTCAATGTCGTATAATTATCTATACTGTTAAAATGCTTAAGTAATAGCAAAGAAGGGAGCTATAATTATGAGACAGGAGAAATCAGAGAGAATCTGTATTATCGGAGGCGGTCCGGCAGGACTTTCCATGGCAATGTACCTGGAGAAGGCCGGGTATACGAATTACGAGATTCTTGAGAAGAATGCATGGGTCGGAGGCAAGTGCAACTCTCCGGAATATCACGGAAAGCGCTACGAGATGGGCGCCATCATGGGAGTTCCAAGTTACTATGCTGTGCACGATGTCGAGGAATTCTGCGGCATCACACACGATGGACCGTCACTGAACCGAAATTACAAGACGCTCGATGGTAAGGTATATGATCCTTTTGATACCAAGAAGCTGTCAAATATTCCTCGTCTTCTGAAGATGAAGAACCAGACCAAGAAGCTGGCAAGACTTCTCGAGACCAGGTATCAGGGCTACGATATAAACGGACACCGCGGTGTTTCGGACGGCAAATACGAGGGATTTGACGCGAACGGCACCGGCAAGTGGATTTCAGGAACGAATGAGAACCTCAAAGACCTTGCACTCCCGTTTAAGGATTTCTGTGCGAAGAACGGAATTGATCTTGTTCAGGATATCTGGATCGGACCATTTACAGCATTCGGATATGGATATTTTGACGAGATTCCAGCTGCATATGTTCTGAAATATCTGGATTTCCAGACGACCATGAACTTCGTAAAGTGCAACCTCTGGACATGGAAGAACGGAACTCAGTCTATCTGGGAGCAGCTGAATGACCATCTGAAGAATCCGGCAAAGCTTTCTACAGACATTGAGAAGGTAGAGCGTAAAGACGGCAGGGTCTATGTGACGGCAAACGGCGAGACGAAGGAGTACGACAAGCTGATCGTTACCGCTCCGCTGCAGTTCTTCCCGGACTATGCCGACGCATCAGACAAGGAGAAGGAGCTCTTTGGCAAGATCGATTATGAGAGGTACGATGTACTTGCATGCCTTATTAAGAAGGGGCAGTATCCGCCTATTTCTTACTATATGTTTGACAACATGGAGGCAAAGCGCCTTGGACATCTGATGGTTTATTACTGCCGCTGGAGAGGCGAAGAGGATCAGGTCATCACGACTTACGCACTCCGTAACCACAAGGACAGAGAAGAGATTCCATATGACACCGCAAAGCAGATGGTTCTCGACGACATGAAGATCTGTGGTTCTGAAGTCGACAAAGTCATTAACGAGAAGTCCTGGTATTATTTCCCGCATGTTTTCTCAGAAGACTACGCCAATGGCTGGTACCAGAAAGTCGAGTCTATGCAGGGTCAGAACAACACCTACTATGCCGGCGAGATCATGGGATTCGGCGACATGGACGAGACCAGTGAGTACTCAAAGGAACTGGTTTACAGATTCTTCAATTCTGACGATTACAAACCAGTATTTTAATTAGTGGGACAGCGGGGACGGTTCTTTTTGTCCCAAAATCAGAATTTTCAGATTTTGGGACAAAAAGAACCGTCCCTTCTGTCCCAGTGAAGGGGTTTATTGATGGCTTTTTATAAAGATAAATATGACGTTATTGTGATTGGAGGCGCGCTGGCTGGTATGAGCTGCGCGCTTAAGCTTGCGTCTGAGGGTAAGGATGTTTTGATCCTCGAGCGTCACAATCTTCCGGGCGGGGTTGCGACTTCTTTTGTCAGGGGTGGCGTGGAGATCGAAGCTACGCTGCATGAGATGATGTCGATCGGGCCGGTGGATGATCCGCTCCCGATGAGAAAATATCTGGATGAGATGAAGGTGGCTATTGAGTGGCTGCGTGTACCGGAGGCATATGATCTGGTTTCTCCGGAAGACGGCATCGACATTGAACTGCACGCCGGCCGCCGTGATGACGGCACATGGATCGCTGCTGACGAGATAGAGGAGCAGTACCCGGGCAGCAGGGACGATGTGAATGCTCTTTTTGAGCTGTGCCGTAAGGTGTACGAGTCGGTTAACTATTTAAATGACCACACGCTGAGCAAATTTCAGATGTTAAAAGACCACGAGGAGCTCGTGAAGACAGCCGGCTACACTGCGAAGGAAGTTATGGACAAAATGTTCCCGAAGCTTTTGCTGAATGTGAAGCGCATCCTCTCGGCTTACTGGATCTATGTCGGCCAGCCGATCGATTCGCTGCCTTTTACGATCTATGCATTTCTGATGGGCGATTACATGATGGGCGGAAGCTACGTCGCCCGCGGTTTTTCACATGAGATGGCTGTGGCGATGGCTGAGCGCTGCGAGGCGATGGGAGTTCAGTACGAGTACGGCCAGAACGTCGAGAAGATACTTGTAAAAAATGGAAAAGTTTACGGTGTGCGCACGGCTCACGGCGAGGAAATCCACTGCGATTACATTGCGTCGGGTCCTTATCCGAATGTGGTATACGGCCGTATGATAGAGCCGCAGTCCGAGGTACCGGAGGAGGCACGCCGCTATGCCAATGCTATGCCGATGTCGGTTTCATGTTTCTCTGTCGTTATGCTTCTAGACAGCAGGCCGGAGGATCTTAATATCCACTCCTACTCGGTATTTTCAGCCGAGACTTCGATGGATACAGAGAAATTCTGGAAACAGGGCAGCAGGCTTGGCAACTGGGACTATCTCACGACTATCTGCCTGAATTATGCCAATCCAAAGGGAGTGCCTGATGGCATGACTTCGCTTTCCATCACAGAACTTCCGCTTCCGGAATGTTTTGACGGGGTAACGGCTGACAACTATTTCGAGACAAAGAGAAGGATTGCCGGTCAGATGATCGATCAGGTGAGCCGCAGACTCGGCGTAAATCTGCGCGACCATATCGTCGAGATCGAGGTCGAGACGCCTGTCACGATCTCGCACTATGTGGGCAGTTACCGCGGCGGTGTCTACGGTTATCAGCACAATATGCAGAACTCTATCGTTGCGCGGCTTGCGGACATTGAGCGCACTACATATATTAAGGGTCTTGTGAGCTGTGGAAGCCACCAGCTTGCCGGAGATGGAATGGCTGTAAATATAAATAACGGGCGAATTGCTGCGATGCAGATTCTGGCCGAGATGAAGAAGGAGGCATGAGATGAAGGTTAATGGATTTTTTAAAGATGTAACCGGTGCCTCACGAGTTACGAAAGCCAGACATCAGCTGATCGAGTCAGGCAATCCGGAAAATATTTACAAGGATCATATCCGCGAAGTCGCACAGGAAGTGCATCCTAAGGTAACTCATGTAAAATGTGCGAAGGTCGAGGATGTCAGTCCGACTGCGCGTAAATTTACTTTTGTTCCGACGGACGGAGACGTGCTGCCTCCGTTTATGGCAGGGCAGTACGCTTCTGTAGAGCTTGAAATCCCTGGTGAGGATGGAAAAGTGACAAAGACTACTAGGCCTTTTTCCATCAGTTCTGCGCCATTCCAGGCCAGACAGGGCGACAAGTCATTTTTTGAGCTGACTATTCGAAACGGAAAGCCGGGCGTTGGATTTGTATCGAGCTGGATGTACGCCAACTGCAAAGAGGGCAGCACTTTTACATTCCATCTGCCATTGGGGCAGTTTTACTATGAGCCGCTCCGCGACGCAAAAAAGGTCGTAGCGCTGGCCGGTGGTTCCGGCATCACGCCATTTTATTCAATGGCGCAGGAAATTGCTCACGGAACGATGGATTGTGATCTTACTATCCTCTATGGCTCGGTCTCTACAAAGGATATCATCCTTGAAAAACAGCTTTCAGCAATCCAGAGCCCGCGGGTACGTTTTGTAAACGTAATTTCAGGGGAGCCTGACTACCCTGGCGAAAAGGGATTTTTGAACGCTGATCTGATCCGCAAATATTCAGAAGGTGATCCAGCGGATGGCAACACGACATACTTCGTCTGCGGACCACTTCCGATGTACAATTTCGTGAATGGTGAGCTCGAAAAGCTCAATGTTCCAAAGCGCCGCATCCGTATGGAAGTTTTCGGAGCTCCTCGTGACATCACGAAGGATCCTGACTATCCTAAGCGCGATCCGGCAGTTTACAAGCTTAAAGTAATGCGCGGACTCGAGGAGACAGAGATCGAAGCCTCAAGTCTCGAGCCGTTAGCTGTCGCAATGGAGCGCGCCGGCATCCCGAACCCGACCCGCTGCAGAAGCGGAGCCTGCGGATTCTGCCGCTGCAAGCTGTTGAAAGGCGACGTTTTCGTACCGTCAGTCGGAGATGGGCGACGCTACGCCGACAAGAAATTCGGCTATTATCACGCCTGCTCGACATATCCGCTCTCGGACTGTGCAATCAAGATCGAAATCTGCTAATGGGACATTAGGGACGGTTCTTTTTGTCCCACTTGTCAGAAGCAGTGCCACAGATGGTCGGGCCCGCTCAGTAGGATTTTTCTGTTCGCGTGCGCGCGCCTAATTGCGGCGCTCTGGCCAATGTATGGTTTACATATGTTTATGGTTCAGGTGGGTGGACAACCGCGCCGCAGCTAGCGCGCACGTTCACGACGAAAAATCCTAAGGCCGCGAGCCCGGTCATCTGTGGCGCTGCTTCTCATATATATGTCAGTAGGGACAAAAAGAACCGTCCCCTTGTCCCGAAAGAAATTTAGAATCAAGTGGGACAAAAAGAACCGTCCCCCTTGTCCCGAAAGGAATTTAGAATGCAAAAGACCAGGGACATGACTAAGGGGCCGATCGAGAAGCATATTCTCGCGTTCGCGCTTCCCCTTATGCTTGGAAATATTTTTGAGATGCTCTACAATACTGTCGACTCGATCGTCGTCGGAAATTTTGTCGGTACGCAGGCGCTTGCTGCCATCAGTGCGACTACGATGATCGTAAATATCGCAGTATTTTTTCTCAATGGATTTTCAGTAGGTGCCACTGTAGTTATCAGCAATGCTTTTGGTGCGGAAGATAAAAAGCGCCTGCACACCGCTGTCGAAACTACGATTACGACTACCTTTGTGCTGTGCGCACTTTTCACGTTCTTTGGGATTTTTGGCACTGACTTTCTGCTGAATCTTATGGCGACGCCGAAAGATGTTTTTGGTGAAGCACACACATATCTCGTTATCTATTTCGCAGGTGTGTCCGGACTGCTCCTCTACAATATCGGAAGCGGAATTCTGCGCGCAGTTGGTGACGCAAAAAGGCCGCTGCTCTTTTTGATATTTACAAGCATTTTAAATATTTTCGGAGACCTGCTGTTCGTACTTGTTTTCCATAAGGGAATCGCCGGAGTCGCATATGCCACGATCATTTCGGAGGCAATCTCTGCGGTCATGATAATGTACCTTCTGATCCACACGGATGCGATCTACAAGTTCAAATGGAGAGATATGCAGATCGAACGCAATACGTTCGGGCGGATTATGAGCATTGGCCTGCCGAATGGTATCCAGTCGGTTATCACCGCGGTTTCAAATATTTTTGTGCAGGGCTACATCAATCATTTTGGCTCAATCTGCATGGCCAGCTGGGGCAGCTACAACAAGATCGACTCGTTTATTTTCCTGCCGATACAGAGTATGGCAATGGCTGCGACGACTTTTGTCGGGCAGAATGCAGGTGCGCGAAATGAAAAACGTGTCAACAGGGGAACTGTGGATTCTGTTGTCACTTCTGTCACGATTTCTGGGATCATCGGCGTCGTGATCTGGATTTTTGCGCCGGCCGCTATGAACCTCTTTACAAATGATGCAAAAGTTATCGCGATGGGGACAATGTTTACCAGGACGAACTGTTTCTTTCTGATGTTTAACGCCGTAAACCATGTCCTTGCCGCCGCACTCCGTGGAAGAGGAGATTCGATCGGACCAATGGCCATTATGCTTATTGGCTTCGTCGCGATCCGCCAGATTTACCTCTTCGTTTTGACACATTATATTTCAAACACGGCTCAGCTCGTCGGCTTCGGCTATCCGGTCGGCTGGATGACGACCTGCGTGCTTGAGATTATTTACTTCATTGTAAAATGGAAAAAGCTCGGCAAAAAAGAATGAGAGGTGTAGATCATGGATAAGAAATTATTTTTCAATAAAGACAGGCTCGGCGCCTTTATGGACGCAATTCTCGCCATTATCATGACGATACTGGTCCTCGAGCTCGGCAAGCCTGACGAACCGACTTTTGCAGCTTTTGCAAAATTGCTCCCGGCATACGCCGCCTATGCTATCAGCTTTTTCTGGCTCGGAAGCATGTGGACTGCGCTGCATATCGCCTGGGACAGGATCGAGCGCGTCTCACAGAGGACTGTCTGGATCAGCCTCTTGCTTCTATTCTGGGCATCGTTTATGCCGTATATGACGAGCCTTCTTTTCAAATGGAATGCAGAGCGCACGATCCAGTTCATATATGGCGTGATCGTCATTGTCACAACGCTCAATCTCTATGGCCTTTATGTCAGTCTGAACAAGGATAATGCCGGCACTGGAGCCTGCGGATATATTGCCATGGCTGAAAAAAATCTGAAGGTAGATATCCTGATCAAAGTAATCGGTCTTGTTGCCGGACTTCTGATACTTCCACAGCTTACGGAAATCGCAATTCTTGTCGCAGCCATCTACATGATCGGTGGGAGAATTTCAATCAGAGTGAAGGCTAAGAAAAATGACTGAATTTGGAGTTTTATTATGGAATTAGTTGTGATGTAAAAAAACAGGCACTTACGTGCCTGCTTTTTTATTCTGTTTAATGATGATTCCCGACCCACTGATTGGCTGGGTCCCAGAGCTTATCATACCTGATACCAGTGACTTTCTCACAGATCTTGATTTCTTCAGGGGTTGCGGTGGACGAGTCCTCGCCTTTGCGCCTGCTGATTTCTTTTTTAATGACATTGAATTCCCTTCCGGTCATTGGGAAACGGTAAGCGAAGACGAGCAACAGTATGCAGAGGATTATCGGCATGAAAATATAGATTCCAGCGATGCCTCTCTGTGTGAAAAGTGACTGCCTGTCGCCTGCGTTTGCAATTTTTTCACTGTATCCGACTGCGGCGAGAAGAATTCCAATAAGCCATGAAGAGAGCCCTGAAGAGATCTTTCTGGCGAAGGTCGAAATTCCAGAGACAACGCCCGGGCGATGAACGGATGTGATCAGCTCGTCGACATCCGGCATATCTGCCATGATCGCAAAAATACTTGTAAGCGTTGCCGCATTTCCGATTCCTATGCCCATTGCGAGGATAAGGATTGGAACGATGCTTGCACCCTCGTGTGAAAATGGAATCAGAAGCAGGGTGCTTGCGATACGGATCGGCGCGCCGATAAGGATCGTCGTGCGCTTCGAAGTCTTCGCCATTACTGGTCCCCAGATCAGCATTCCTATCAGCTGCGCAATGATCATCGCAGCCATCAGATAAGTCACATAGTGGTTCTTGTAGCCGTTTATCACATCGTCTACATAGTAAACTGCCATTCCGGATACGAAATCCGTGGCGCACTGTCCTGTCAGGTAGATACCGATGAACAAGCGGAACGAACGGCTTCTGAAGGCGCTGCCGCCGTGATTGAAGCTGTCGGATAATTTTGATTTCGTTGCGGGATGAAGCTTCTCCCAGGTCCCGGCTACCGTGATAAGACTTGTGATAAGGAAGAACAGGCCGAAAATGATTCCGCACTGGAGATATACTGTTTTATTTCTCGTATCTGTAATGAGAATTGTCGGCACGACTCCGCAGACCATCGAACCGAGCGTCGACCAGATCATGCGGACATTTGAAAATTTGGAACGTGTCGCATAGTCATCGATCATATCGGGCAGAAGTCCGTTGTATGGAACCATAAGGATCGTAGAACCTGTCGAAAACAGGCAGTACATGATGACATAAAAAATGAACATCGTAACTGAACCGTTTGCGTGAAATGGCACCCAGAGCGTGGCAAATGTAATACCGGTGGCAACCGCTCCTATCAACATATAAAATCGCTTGGCGCCCATTTTCGAAGTCGTCCGGTCAGTGATATTTCCCATCATAGGGTCAGTCACTGCGTCCCAGATATGCCCTATAAGCGGAACGGTTCCCGCCAGAGCCGGGTTCATTTTTATGGCCTTTATCAAAAAGACCGTAAAAAAAGCATTGATGATTACAAAGGCTCCGCCATTGAAAAATTCGCATGTGCCATACGCCATCTGCGAGCCTAACCCCGCCTTGTGTTTCCCTGATTGCATAAAATAAAACCCTCCATGTGGTACAATTATATCATTAATCACCCAGCCTGGCACTTATTTTACGAGACTTTAACAATTCTCCTGAAAATTGGTATATAATGGGACAGAAGGGACGGTTCTTTTTGTCCCAAAATCAGAATTGTCAGATTTTGGGACAAAAAGAACCGTCCCCGGTGTCCCAAATTTGAACGGAGGTTATATATGAACAGGAAAATTAAATATGGTTTGATCGGCGGTTCGACTGAATCTTCGATTGGAAGAAAGCACAAGAACGCTATCAATTTTGATGAGCGCGCTGAGCTTGTGGCTGGATGCTTCAGCAGAAACGGTGATACAAACAAGGCTGTTGGAGATTACTACAATGTTGAGCCGGACAGGGTTTATGGCGATTACAGGGAGATGGCTGAAAAAGAGGCCGCCCGCAAGGATGGAATCGACTTTGTCTCAATTACGACTCCAAACTTCACTCACTTCGAGATTGCCAGGGAATTTTTATTAAATGGGATAAATGTGGTATGCGAGAAGCCACTTTGCTTTGAAGTTGATCAGGCTGAGGAGCTGATAAAGCTCGCTAAAGAAAAAGACCTTGTATTTGCAGTCACATACACATATCCGGGTTATGCTGTCGTCAAGGTTATGAAGGAAATGATCGAGGAAGGGAAGATCGGAAAAGTTATCAATGTAGATGCTGAATATCTTCAGGATTCTATGCTCGACCAGATTGGCGCGACGGATGGAAGCATCTGGAGAGAGGACCCAAAACAGGCCGGCATCTCACATGTTTTTGGTGATATAGGCACGCATATTGAATACTTCGTAAGGTATGTGACAGGACTTCATATTAAAAAAATCTGCGCTATCTCTGATAAATTCGGTCATAAGCTTGATATAAACGACAACATGCTTCTCGAATTCGATAATGGCGCACATGGCACTTACTGGGCTTCAAAAGTGGCTGCCGGATATCTGAATGGATTTACGGTCAGGATTTTTGGTGATAAAGGTGCTCTCGAGTGGCATCAGCAGACTCCTGATTATCTCAAGTACACTCCGGTCGACGCACCAATCCAGATTATTTCCCGCGGTGCCGAATATCTGACTGAGAAATCTGCAAATTTAAGCCGTCTGCCGGTAGGTCATCCTGAAGGCCTGACGATTGCATTTGCAAATCATTACCGCAATATTATCACAACTCTTATCAAGAAAAAGAACGGTGAGAAGCCGACAGCAGCCGACCTCGATTTCCCGACAGGCGAAGACGGCCTTGAGGGTATCAGATTTATTAACGCCGCAGTAAAGAGTGCGGACAGCGGATCAACCTGGGTCGAGATGTAAGTGGGACAGAAGGGACGGTTCTTTTTGTCCCAAAAATGGGACGAAGAGAATGAGGGGTCCCACAATATTATAGCTTGAATTTGGTGATGTAGTTTTCGATGCTCTCGGCTGACTTGTTGACTGTCTCGGCGCTTGCGTTTACCTTCTTCGATGATTCGGCTACGTTTTGAGCGGTTGCTGTCAGGTTGTCAACTGTGGCTGTAACTTCCTCGGTGCTTGCGCTCTGCTCTTCGGCAATGGCGGCTACGGAGGAGGCGATGTCGTTTACTTTGTTGACGCGGGCGATCATATCATTGGCGGTCTCGCTTGTCTCATCGAGAGTCTTGAATATCTCTCTGAATGTCTCGCCGGTATTGCTTACGGCCTCGGAACCGTTCTTGATATTGGTCATGTTCTCCTGGGCCTTTTTGGCGAGAGCGGTGATGTTTACAGTGACTTCATCGATGATATTTGAAATCTGCTTGGTGGCATCGGCTGAATCATTAGCGAGCTGACCAATCTCAGAAGCAACGACAGCAAAGCCCTTTCCTGCTTCACCAGCTCTGGCGGCCTCGATGGAAGCGTTAAGAGACAGGAGGTTCGTCTGAGATGAGATCGAATTGATCATCTCGATGATAGATGTGATCTGCTCGGCACTCTTACCGACTGCTTCAACGGCATCGTTCATCTCAGTCATGGCCTGGGAGAGAGAAGAGATCTCGGTCTCAACATTTGCCATGGCGGACTGGCCTTCCTGAGCCTTGCTCTGAAGCTTCTGAACAGTATCGCTTGTCGTATTACCCTGAGTTGTAAGACCATCTACTTCCTGAGCCAGGTTCGTGGCGTTCTCAGCGAGCTCAGTGACAGCCTGAGCCATGCCATTCATAGTATTGGCAATCTGATCCATAGATCTCGACTGCTCAGCGGCCTGGTCATTTAAGGCAGCGGATTCGTTTGCACTGTTCCTTGCAGCGTCAGCGAGCTGGTCGGTCTCACCCGTGATATCGAGGAGAGTCTTGTGCATTCCGTTTACGAACTTGCCCATCGAGCCGTTCATAGCACCGATCTCGTCGTTTACCTTCTTCTCTACCTCTTCACGGTCTGACTTCGTAAAGTCGCCGCTTGCAATACGAAGAATATTGCTGGTGAGTTTCTCGACAGGCTTGGAGATCAGCTTATTGATGAAGAAGTAAAGCAGTAACGAGATCAGGATGATAGCAACGATGCAGATAATTACTCCAAGAGTCACCATCTTTGAAACATCGCTGTACACCGTGTTGGAATTTACTGAAGAGATAAGAGTCCAGTTCGTTCCGGCAATCTTTGAAAATACGCAGGAATACGAATTGCCGTCGTATGATTTTACCAACCTGTCGCCCTTTGGATTCTGATCAGCCAAAGTCTTTAAAGAATTGAGGTAAGAATCATTAACCTCGGCAATAGTCTTTCCGTTGTCCTCTTTATGGAAATATGAAATAACGCTCTTGTTTGAGATCAAAACAGAGCCGCCGGTTTTCATAGGCTTGAGCTTCGATACGTCGTCTACAATCTTTCCAATCTTTAAGTCAACAGCGGCAACACCATCGGAATCAAACATGTGGACTTTTCTTGAGATAGTGACTACAATGCCGCCGGTGTCTTCGTCCACGTAAGGCTCTCCCATAACGAAGCTGTCGGAGTTAATGCCGAGTTTATACCAGTCTCTGTCTGTGATCACATAGTCGGAATCTGGCACCCAGCCGCTTGGGTCGATCCACATGCCGTTTGCAAGTCCGATGTAAACACCACTAGTAGACATTGGTGTGAGCTTCATTTACGGCTTGAGTGCTGCGGCAGCGGCCTCTTTATTCTTGAATTCAGAATTGGCAACGCCGTCGATCGTGGCATTGAATGATCCCATGATACTGGCAAGCTGATTCTCAATCTCCAGGGCGTCCTTCGCTGATTCATTCTGAAGAGCATGTGAAGACAGGCCGGCGACAGTTCTTGCGACGTTTACTGAGAGCACTGATACTACAATGACAAGCGCTGCCGCAACAGCGGGAATCACACGAAGCATCACCTTTCGGCTCAGACCGTGCATCGCCTTCTTCATAGTTGCTTTTTCGGTTCGTTTCTTTGCATCCATTGGCTTTTGTCTCCTTAATAGCAGGCCGTACTTCTGGCCATTATATCAGACTATCTTACTTTGAAATTTTTTACAGTGCTGTACTTACTGTAAATATTTTTCCTGCTTACTTTTCGATATCCGCGGACTTTGTAGAAATATTTCTTTCCGGAGCGAAGCTTCTTATTCACGTATTTGGCGGATTTTACAGTTGCGATCTTTTTGTACTTACCCTTTTCGGAGGTGGCGCGATAGACGCAGTAGTTCGTGGCTCCTGTGACTTTGGTCCAGGTAAGGGTGACGGACTTCTTTCCGGCCTTGCCTGAGAGCTTCGGCTGGCTCAGCTTGAGCAGGGCATCCCGTGCTGAATTGTATTTGGAGCTGGCCTTCTTGTAGGCTTTGGATGCTGATGCCTGAGCCTTCTTTGCCTTGTTCAGCTGGGAATTGATACCGGATTTTAAATACTTATTGTAGGCTTTTTCAAAATCGCCGACAGACATGGCGTTTTTGCTGCCTTCGTCGTCAAAGCTGAAACTCTGCTCAGAAACCAGCCAGCTGTTATCCGGATTAGCCATTGCGAAGCCGGTAACGGTATAGCTCTTTTCTTTAATGTTAAAGTAATGACCGGCAGCATATCTGTCCTTGTTCTTTTTGTAGGCCTTTTTCTCTTCGTCATACCACCCCTTGAAAGGATCGCTGTATCCCCAGGCCAGGTTTTCTCCGACTACAAACATTGAAGCGTTATTGTCTGTGACAAATGCATGGCCTGTAGTGTATGACCGGCTGATATAAGCGCTGATCGAGCTTAATACCATAAGCTCGGGATCGACTTTTAATGCCTTTACACCCTAGGATTTCCTGAGATTGTTGCATTTCTTAAGCATCCTGATGGTATTTGAAAAATTGGTTTTGTTATATGCGAGAAGAACCTTGTCTTTTGAGTTCTTTCCAAAGTACTTTGAAATTTTATTGCCGTCTTTATCTTTTCTGGCTCTGTTGTACTGGGCGTCAAATCTGTACTTCTTGTCCTTGATCAGAGAATCGACGAAATAGCGGGCAGCGTATTTCTTTTTGTTTTTTACGGCTTTCTTCTCTTTACTTAAAGAACTATTCGCCTTGGTAAGTGCTGCTTTAGCCTTGCTCCTGGCTGATTTTGCGGAATTATATGCTTTCTTTGCTGAATTATATCTGGCCTCTGCGGCTGAAATCTTCGGCTTCGAATCTTTATTATCCGACGGCTTCGTTGCGTTGGAAGATGCCTGATAGGTAGGAGCTGACGGCTGTTCGGTGACAGCAGTATCCGAAGGAAGCTCTGAAGCGAGGGCAGCCGATGGCAGAAGCGACAGGCCAAGGGTCGCGCTTGTCATGCAGATCAGTATTTTCCGGACTATGTTTTTCATATACAGATACCTCCTGTTTGTTAATTGTTCATTTCATTATAACATCTAAAAGTTGACTTTTAAATAAATTCTTTCTTAATAACTGCTGTCAAAAATGAGGTAATATTTGAATGGCTTTTTGTGAAAGTTTCACATATGAAATAGAAAATTTTTGCTTTATAATGAATTTTTGGAATGATAGATGATAGGATGAGGAAAGAATGGATACAATAGGAATTATAGTCCCTTGCTTCAATGAAGAAGACGTACTTGAACTTTTTTATAAAGAGATGCATAAGATAATGGATCAGATGAGCAGTGTCCGTTTCAGGATAATGTTTGTCGACGATGGCTCAAGAGACAACACTCTCGGGATCCTCCGGCAGCTCCACAGCATAGATCCACGCTGTGAATATGTGTCTTTTTCCAGAAATTTCGGCAAGGAATCTGCCCTCTATGCCGGATTCCAGAATCTGGATGCCGACTACACAGTGCTGATGGATGCTGACCTTCAGCACCCGCCTGCTCTGATTCCGAAGATGTACGAGATGGTTTCGAGTGGGCAGTGTGACTGCGCGGCTGCATTCAGAAAAGACCGCGAGGGTGAGAGTAAGATACGTGCATTCCTCTCGAGAAGATTCTACGGTGTCATGAATAATATGTCCAGTGTGGAGATGAGGCCTAACGCCACGGATTTCCGCATGATGAACCGCAAGGTCTGTGACGCGATGAGAAATCTCACAGAGCACCACAGGTTCACCAAAGGAATTTTTTCATGGGTCGGATTTCACACTGAGTGGATTCCCTATGAAAATATAGAGCGGGCTGCAGGTGAGAGCAAATGGCATCTGAAGTCGCTGCTCTCATATGCACTGAACGGCATTACGAGCTATTCGGACTGGACTCTTAAGCTGCCGAAATATGTCGGTATAATATTTATTCTGGGCTGGATCGCATCAATCATAGTGCTTCGCCTTCTGCATCACGCTTTTACGATGCCGGATGCCGTCTTCAGCCTGATCCTGTTCTGCAGTGGAATTTTGTGTTTTATGCTGCGTGGCCTTGGAGTCTATATCTATCGCATATATGAAGAGGATATGAACCGTCCGCAATATCTTGTAAAAGAGAAAGGAATTACAGATGGAAAACCAGAAGAATAAGCATTCTTATCTGCACGGACTGATCGACGGGTCGACCGTTCGATTTATCATTGTCGGGCTTATTAATACCCTTGTCGGTTCAGGGACCATGTTTATTCTGTACAATGCCCTGCACTGCGGTTACTGGTTTTCAACGGCTATGAACTATGTAGTCGGGAGTATTGTCAGCTATTTTCTGAATAAATATTTCACATTTAAGAGCAATAAGAAATCGGGCAGGGAGATCGTCCGCTTTATTGTAAATATTTCAATCTGCTACCTGGTGGCATATGGCCTTGCAAAGCCGCTTGTCAAACTGGTCTTAAGTGGCGCGGGCGAGAAGGTCAGAGGAAATGCTGCAATGCTCGTTGGTATGGTGCTTTTCGTAGGAATGAACTACATTGGTCAGAAATTTTTTGTGTTTAAAAAAGACTCTGATTCAGAAAATGAAGGAAAAGATTCTAATGAGTAGAAAACTTCTGATGAAGGAAAATAAGGATGATCGAACGAATCTGATAGCTGAGATTGTCCCATATCTGCTGATAATTCTTGGCGTTTTTTTCCTGGTGATGTGGCATACCAAAGGCGGACAGTATCTTTACGGGACTTTTGGAGACTGGAGCGAACAGCATATATCTATTCCGGAACTTTTCCGCAGAGAATTTTACAAGACTGGAAATCTGCTCCCTGATTTCTTCCCTCAAGTAGGAGGCGGGCAGAATGCCTGGTACTTCGCGTACTACGGGTTGCTCAGTCCTGTGATTCTGCTTTCATATCTGCTTCCATTTGTCAGCATGCGTAAATTCCTGATCATAGCGGCAATCTCTGCGCAGATCATATCTTCATGCCTGATCTACCAGTGGCTCAGACGATCATACCGCATAATGCCTGCTCTGACGGCAGCTCTTTTTTTCTGCTTTGCCTCCGGATTTTCACACCATGTCTATTTCCATATAATGTTTATCATCTATATGCCATTTTTTATTATGGCATTGCGCTCACTTGAAGGGCAGATAAGCAGAGGGAAAAGTCCAGCGGGATTTATTATCTGGATGTCGCTTGCGGTTTTATGCTGTTATTTCTTTTCAGTTTCAGAATTTTTAGCAGCCGGTGTGTTCTCGATTTTCCTGGGGCTTAGACAGGCTGATAGTAATGGTGGAAATGCTTGGAAAGAAATATTTTCGGCAGTTGGAAAACTGATATTTGATGCGATAGTTGTGATTTTGATAACAGCTGTGCTCTGGCTGCCAGCGCTGCACACCCTCCTGGGGCGTGAGTCGGAACAGACTCATGTTACCATTATTTCACTTTTCGTGCCTGTATTTCATAGTGAATACATTATGTATGGTACGGGTTCACTCGGCGCGTCGGCTATTCTAATCATAGTTCTCACGTATATGCTGATAAAGAAGGGCCACAGCTTTAAGTGGCTCAGTATGATATTTCTGATTCTGTCATTTATTGCCCTGCCGGTATATATTATGAATGGCGGGATGTATTTCCATGGAAAAGTCCTGATTCCATTTCTGCCACTGATGTCAATAATGTACGCACAGTTTTTAGATGACGTGATCTCAAAAAATATTCCATGGAAAAAGCTGCTTATTATAGCAATTCCTTTGGCAGTCTATACTTTTATCTCTTTCGGAAATTTCAAACGAAGGTGGTTTGCCTGGGATTTTTGTTTATCACTTATCATCCTGAAATTTATTTCACTATTATCTAAACGCTGGAAAAAATATTCTGGTATGCTTATGTCGCTGTTTGTAATTCCGGCGATTCTTGTTGCAGCAAGACCGGACAGCATTAATGGAAATCTGGTTCCTAGAGGTTGGGGAAAAGATCTGCCAACTTTCCAGAAAAGTTCAGGTGCGTTCCGTACCAGCTACCTGATGGGAGAACATACGCCAATCAATCTGCCAATTACAGACAATGATTATATACCGATGATTTATTCCTCTGTTGAAAATCCATATTACAGTGATTATTTTAAAAACAAGAGTGGTAATGAAATGCGTTACAGGAATGCAGCAAAGCTGTTTCAGGCATTCAACCCTTATTTCTGTGCGCAGATGGGAATTCGTTATATTATCACGGATTGTTATAAAGATTATGCCCCTGAGAAAATTTATCATCTGGTAAGCAGACAGGGGAAGTACTGCTTATATGAAAATGACAATGTCCTTCCATTAGCCTATTCAGCCACGTCCGAGTGCAATATGAATGATGAAAAACGCGAGCTGATTTCAGTAAAGGGACTGCAGTCTTCTATGCGGATTAAAACGAAAAAGACGCAGAAAAAGGTCTTTCATCTTGAGCCTTCAGACTATGACCGGATAATCCGGGTTTCTTTTGCTATGAAAAATAACGGGGGAACTTACAAAAAGTGGTTCGGTGTTTGGGAGAGAAAAGGGATGCAAATGGATCTTCAAGGTGATGTGAAGATCGATATCAATCATGTGCGGAACGTACGCACTTCACCAAACGCGATCTACGATAACTGGAATAAGACATTTAAATATACAATGGTTATTCCTGCCCACAGTACAAAGCTCACGTTTAACTTTCATCACGGAGACTATCAGCTGAATAATATAAAGGTTACCCAGGTTCCTGTGTCGGCGGTCGTAGAAAAAGTTCACAGCGTGAAAGAAGTGCCTGTAGATACGAAGAGCTCAAAAGAGAACATTCTGACTTTGAATGGCAGTCTCGACAGCAATAAGGCAATCTACACTTCAGTTCCGTATGACAATGGATTTTCAGCTGCAGTGGATGGAAAGCCAGTGGCGGTTAAGAAGACTAAGCTCGGATTTCTGTCAATTTCAGGCAATTGGAACACTGGAAAGCATCGTGTCGTCATTACATTTAATGCTCCGGGCAAACGCTCTGGTATGGGTATATCCCTGATTGGCCTGATTTTATTAGCAGCAATAATTATAAAAAATGCAATAATAGATCGAAAGGTCTCTCATGCAGAAAAATAAGGATGTAAGTACTGAAAAAATCTCAGAATTCGTCCCGTATATTGTTATCATCTTTGCCGCCCTTGCAGTCATGTTATGGATTACAAGAGGCGGCAGAATGCTGTACGGGGCGCTCGGGGACTGGAGCGAACAGCACACAGCCATTCCGGAACTCCTGCGGCGGGAATTCTATAAGACAGGGAAACTGATCCCGGATTTCATATATTCCGCAGGAGGCGGACAGAACGCATTTTATTTTGCTTATTACGGTATCCTGAGTCCATGGGTGCTGCTGTCGTATCTGTTTCCGTTTCTTGGCATGCGCACTTATCTGATAATTGCCGCAGTCTGCGCGCAGATCGTATCAGCTTGTCTTATCTACCAGTGGCTGAGAAGATCATATCGTATAATGCCGGCCCTTACGGCTGCGCTGTTATTCTGCCTTGCTGCGGGTTTTTCCCACCACGTTCACTACCACATAATGTTCGTTCTGTATATGCCGTTTTTTATCATGGCTTTGCGCTCGTTCGAGGGACAGATAGAGAGAGGCAGAAGTGCGGCAGGCTTTATCATCTGGATGTCGCTTGCGGTGTTCTGCTGCTATTTTTTTGCAGTGGCAGAGTTTATTGCGGCAGGAGTGTTTGCGATTTTTCTGGGGCTTCGTCAGACTGAATCCGACCATGGCGGCAGAGTGATAAAAGGTGTGATATCTGCGGTTTTTAAACTGATACTGGATGCGGTCGTGGTAGTAATGATCACTTCAGTGCTCTGGCTGCCGTCGATTTACACTCTTCTGGGACGAAGCGGCGGGCACAGGACTGTATCATTTTCGTCACTTATGATACCGGTCTTCCACGGCGAATACATGATGTATGAGGTGGATTCATTCGGTGCGACGGCACTGCTGGTTGTGGTTCTGGCTTACATGCTTATAAAAATTGGGCGCAGCTGGAAATGGCTTGGTGCGGTATTTCTTATCGTATCATTTTTTGCGTTGCCAATTTATGTGATGAACGGCGGGATGTATATCCATGGCAAAGTCCTTTTTCCATTTTTGCCGATGATGTCACTGATGGAGGCGCAGTTTCTCGACGATGCGCTTTCCAGAAAAGTGCCATGGAAAAAATTACTTTGTGCTGCGATTCCGATGACGGTGATATTTTTCGTGACGTTCGGATCAGACAAGCGCTGGATTTTTCTAAAAGACAGCTGCTTTACGGCAATCGTTCTGCTCATTGCTTTATACGGGCCGGCAAAAAAATATCGGGAGATTTTAATCTCTCTGCTTATTATTCCAGCTCTTCTGGTATCATGCGATCTGAAAAATACAGGGAAGCTGGCGCCGGCCGGATGGGGTGATGACCTGCCCGAGTTCAGTCAGATTTCAGGTGAATACAGGACAGGATATTATATGGGAAAGCATACCCCGGTCAATCTGCCGATCACGGACAGGGAAAATCTGGCGACGATCTATTCATCTGTCTCAAATTGGAATTACAATGTCTACTACCATAAGCTGAGTGGAAATGAGATACGCTTCAGAAACTCCGCGACACTCTGCCAGCCTTACAATCCGTATTTTAATGCGCAGATGGGAGTCCACTATATTATTACGGATGGTAAGAAAAAGCATGAGCCTGAGCTCAATTACAAACTGATCGACAAGCAGGGGAAATACTGTCTGTATGAAAATAAGGATGTACTGCCTGTCATCTACACCGCGGGATCTGAGCCCGATTTAAACGATGAAAAGAGAAAGCCGCTTAAAGTTCCAGGGCTTGGAACATCCTTTAATGTAAGCACGAACGGTACCGAACGCAAGACTCTCTACATCAATCCTTCTGATCACGACCGGATCATCCGGGTTTCCTTTAAGATGATAAATCACAACAAGCGCTACAGGAAGTGGTTTGGAATCTGGGAGAGAAGAGGGATGCTTCGAGACCATCGTGGTGATGTCCGGATCTTAGTGGATAATGTAATGAACGCAAGGACTTCCCCGAATGCGATCTACGACAACTGGAACAAGGTATTCAGCTATTCGATATATTTCCCGGCTCATGAGACCAGGCTTCGCTGGGAACTAAGGCACGGTGACTACGAGCTCGACAACATCAAGCTGACAGAGGTCCCTGCCAACACACTTGTAAAAAAAGTAAAGAGCGTGCAGCCGCTGAATTTCGATACGAAGCGCTCGAAAGGAAATGTAATAATCGCAGACGGCAGTCTTTCCAATGGACAGGATATTTTTACTTCCATCCCATATGACAAGGGCTTTTCTGCCGCAGTGGACGGAAAACCTGTATCAGTCCAGAAGACAAAGCTCGGTTTCCTGTCACTGTCTGGAGACTGGAATACAGGAAAACACAGGATTGTTATCACCTATCAGGCGCCGGGAAAGCGCACGGGTATGATAATTTCTCTGGCTGGGCTGATAATGCTTGCGGGGATAGTTCTGTTCAGACGAAAGAAACGCGTGCAATAGATATAAGGGTCAGTGCTTTTTAAAAAGTGCTGGCCTTTTTTGTGAAAAAATAAAAAATGTTGTTTTGACAACATACGCCCCCTGCTAAATTTTGTATACTCATATTCGAAATGAGGGAGACAAAAGAAAGGACGGCAGGCAGATGAAGAGAAATGCTGGTGAAGTTTTTTCGATAGAAGGAGACAATCAGCCGGTTCCGGGATGCACTGTTTCGGATGCGGTCTATGGCGGTGAAAATCCGGTGGTGATTTTTTCACTTGGAGCACATACCGATATCAGCGCTGAGATCTACTCGAGTCACAAGATCGTGCTTGTAAATCAGGGAAAGGTCGAGGTGTACGGCAGGGACGCTTCGGGCAGGGACGTCGTTTTCGGTTCGCCGCAGGCGGGCGAGGCGATCCTTACTCCAATCGATACTCCGGTCGGAACCAGGACTGAGGAGCCGTCTGTTTATACAGAAATTACGTTAAGGAGGAATGATCAGATGAATGAAGTTGTAAAAGCTGGTGAAGTTTTCAGGCTGGCCGATCTTGTTCCGTATCAGGCTGGCAGGATCGTAAATATGGACATTGTCTCGAATGACAATATGAAGTTCGTGGTAATGGCGTTCGACGAGGGCACAGGCCTCGCTGAGCATGCAGCTCCTGGCGATGCGATAATTTTCGCTCTCGATGGCAGCGGAGTTATCCGCTACGAGGGCAAAGATCACCCGATCAAAGCGGGCGAGAATTTCCGCTTTGCAGCAGGCGGAAAGCATGCGGTATTTGCGGATGGCAAATTTAAGATGGCATTATTGCTGACGCTGAAATAAAATGTGAAAGTATTTTTGAAAGGAGTATTTTCAATGAAGTATGTAGTTGATGATAGTTGTATCGGGTGCGGACTTTGCGAGGGAACCTGTCCGGAAATTTTTTCGATAGGTGACGATGGCAAGGCCCATGCAAAGGATATCGAGGTACCAGAGGATCAGGCAGACGCAGCAGCAGAGGCTATGGACGGATGCCCGGTTGGAGCTATTCAGGAGGCGTAAAGATGGAGAATAAGATGTTTTGTTACCAGTGTCAGGAAACAGCCGGTGGTAAAGGCTGCACCGTTTCAGGTGTTTGTGGAAAGAAGCCGGAGCTTGCAGCTCTGCAGGATCTTTTGATCTATGTGACCAAGGGTCTTTCAGTTGTCACAACCAGGCTTCGCGAAGAGGGAGCAGATATCGACAAGGAAGTCAATCACCTTGTAACGATCAACCTTTTCAAGACGATCACAAACGCCAACTTCGACAACGAAGTTATCGTAAGCGCGATCGAGAAGACTCTTTCTGTAAAGAGGGACCTTCTCGCAAAGCTTAAAAATAAGGACAACCTTCCGGATGCAGCTGCATGGGACGGCTCCCGTGATACTTTCGAAGCTAAGGCTGCTTCTGATCTGGTCGGCGTTCTCGCTACAGAGAACGAGGATATCAGATCTCTCCGCGAGCTGATCACCTATGGACTCAAAGGTCTTGCCGCTTATTCAAAGCACGCGAATGCCCTTCTTGAGGACAACGCAGATGTCGATGCTTTCGTACAGAAGGCACTGGCCAAGACACTCGACGATTCTCTTTCTGTTGACGACCTCGTTGCTCTTACACTTGAGACTGGTAAATATGGCGTCGATGGTATGGCTCTTCTCGACAAGGCCAACACTGAGACTTATGGAAACCCTGAGATCACAAAGGTCGACATCGGTGTTCGCAGGAATCCTGGAATCCTTATCTCTGGCCACGATCTGAAGGATCTCGAGATGCTCCTCGAGCAGACTCAGGGCACAGGCGTTGACGTTTACACTCACTCCGAGATGCTCCCTGCTCACTACTATCCTGCATTCAAGAAATATCCTAATTTCGCAGGTAACTATGGTAACGCATGGTGGAAGCAGAAGAGTGAGTTCGAGAAGTTCAACGGTCCTATCCTTATGACTACAAACTGCGTTGTTCCTCCGGCTGCAGGCTACAAGGACCGTCTCTGGACAACTGGTGCTGCAGGCGTTTCAGGATGCAGACACATCGACGCAGCCTACGGCGAGAAAAAGGACTTCACTCCGATCATTGAGCAGGCAAAGAAGTGCCCGCCTCCGACAGAGATAGAGACCGGCTCCATCGTCGGCGGCTTCGCTCACGAGCAGGTTTTTGCTCTCGCTGACAAGATCGTGGATGCTGTAAAATCCGGCGCTATCCGCAAATTTGTCGTTATGGCTGGCTGCGATGGCAGAATGAAGTCACGTGAGTACTACACTGAGTTCGCCAAGAAGCTTCCAAAGGATGTCGTTATCCTTACAGCTGGCTGCGCAAAATACAAGTACAACAAGCTGAACCTCGGCGATATCAACGGTATCCCAAGAGTTCTCGATGCCGGTCAGTGCAACGATTCCTACTCACTCGCTCTGATCGCCTTAAAGCTCAAGGAAATCTTCGGTGTTGACGACATCAATGACCTTCCTATCGCTTACAACATCGCATGGTATGAGCAGAAGGCTGTTATCGTTCTCCTCGCTCTCTTATACCTTGGCGTCAAGAACATTCACCTCGGACCAACTCTCCCGGCATTCCTTTCCCCGAATGTGACAAAGGTGCTGGTCGACAACTTCGGTATCTCAGGTATCGGAACAGTTGATGACGACCTGAAGCTTTTCTTTGAGTAATAACTATTCGT
This sequence comes from Lachnospiraceae bacterium, assembly GCA_003862155.1. Classification (GTDB taxonomy): domain Bacteria; phylum Bacillota; class Clostridia; order Lachnospirales; family Lachnospiraceae; genus Weimeria; species Weimeria bifida. The sequence goes on along the minus strand of QOUV01000005.1, from coordinate 128,132 downwards.
CCGCCGCGAATCATGGGGCTGTTGAAAATTTAACTACTATAGTAGCAGCCCCTTTTTATGAAAAGGCTCGTCTTCGGACGAGTTTTTTTCATATAAATGGTTTGGTGGTCAAAAGGTTGACCACCAAATCATGATATAGTTTTGTGAGTGTTTCTCACTCACAAAACCCCGCAGCTCCAGAAAAGCTAAATGCATATAAATAGAATTGCAACAGCCCCTTTTTGATATGTATCCGGGCTTTCTCAATATTGAAATTGAATGAATTTTTTTGAGCTCCGGAAGTGCTATGTTGATAAACAAATACTAAAATAATGTAGTGACTTGATAATGCCTGTTGATTCTCGAAGTGCTGAGGCGATATATTGAAAACCCGGCAGAGCGCACAGTGAATTCCGGCTCCGCGGAAGCGCTCGACTTAACAGCCACGCCAGGGCAGGAAAAAAGATAAAGCAATTCCAGCCGGGGAGGACACAAGGACGTCGAGCGACATTTGCGAGCTTTTTGGCGCAGCATTGCAAGCCAAAATGCGAGATATGAGCGAGACGTCCTTTGTGTCCTCTCCTGGCGTGGTTATTTCTGGTATTACTTGCAGATTGCGTCTGCTAATGCTTGAAACTGGGCGTCGTCCGATGGCTTGCGCATTGTCTTGATCGTGACGATTGGCTCGACGAGTTCAAGATGCAGGGCGTCAATGTATTCCTTCATGTATTTTGCAGCGATAGGACCCCATGAGCCGTTCTGGATAAGGCCGACCCTGCGGTTCTTGATGGCTTTGCATTTCAGGTGGTAGAGGAAATCCTCCATTGGCGGGAACAGGTTGCCGTCGTATGTGCAGGCTGCGAGGATCATGCGGTCGTAGCGGAACGCGTTCTCAACTGCATACGAAACATGCTCTCTGGTCAGGTCGCATCTGATAACTTTCTCTCCTTTTGCCTCGAGCTCCTTTGCAAACTGGAGAACTGCATCTTTTGTGTTTCCATGGATTGAAGCGTAGGCGAGAAGAATACCACTCTCTTCAGGTGTATAGGTGCTCCAGTGCTGATATTTGTCGATGTAATATCCGAGGTCTTCAGAAAGGACCGGGCCGTGGAGCGGGCAGATGCGCGCGATGTCAAGAGTCGCAGCTTTTTTGAGAAGAGTCTGAACAGGACCGCCGTATTTTCCTACAATGTTGCAGAAATATCTTCTGGCTTCGCAGATCCAGAAGCCCTCTGTCATTTCTGCCGACTCGTCAAAATGACCATCTTCGTATTTTTTTATAGTGCCAAAAGTTCCAAAGCCATCGGCTGAGAAAAGCGTCTTCTCGCTCTTCTCGTATGTCACCATGACCTCTGGCCAGTGGACCATTGGAGCCATGAAAAACTGCAGCGTGTGGCTTCCGAGTGAAAGCTCATCGCCCTCTTTTACAGCGATGAATCTGTCAGTATAATCCTTTTCAAAAAACTGCGGGAGCATCTGCTTTGTCTTGGCGCTTCCAACGAGCTTCATCTCCGGGTACTCGTCGGCCAGCCATCCGATATTTGCGGAGTGGTCAGGCTCGAGGTGCTGCACGATAAGGTATGCCGGCTTGCGGCCGCCAAGTGCGTCTTTGAGATTTTTTCTCCACTGCTCGCTGCCGCGCTTATCGACAGTGTCCATAACCGTGAGCTTTTCGTCCTCGATAAGATAGGAGTTGTAAGTGACTCCGTTCGGGATCGGGTACTGGCTCTCAAATAAGTCAAGGTCGGTGTCATCAACGCCGAGGTATTTCACTGTATCTGTGACTTTCATTTATAATGACCTCCTTTTCAGGTTGAATTCTCATCCACCCTATATTAGATAAAATGCGCTTATAAGTCAACCCGAGTGGGTCAGTGGGGACGGTTCTTTTTGTCCCAAAATCTGAATTGTCAGATTTTGGGACAAAAAGAACCGTCCCCGGTGTCCCAGTTGAACGTGGGAGCGGAAACGTGTAAAATGGGTGATAAATCAAATGCTGTTCGGGCGAAGGAGAACTATGGAAGAGAATCTGATTTCGAAGAGTGTGGTATCGACTGTTGTTGGAAGGATTCGCGATGGGATTCGCAGGGAGATTGCTGAGAGTGAGAGATATCTGCCGGATGATGGCAGGGAGCGCGGGAAGGCTGCGAGAAAAAAGGTCACGCGCACGGCTCTGGGGAATTGGGAATTAAAGAAGAACAGGACTGACAAAGTGAACCTGATCTTTGAGCAGGAGAAGAGCAGGGTGCAGGACCTGATACCTGTCCGCCATGAGAGAATGAGCGCATCTGCTTTTTCCTTTTACCGTGCGACTGACGTGATAATGGCGTCGGACCTCGGGTCGATGCCAAACACAGGAATATATGTGCAGGACTGCGGAGACGCGCATATTTCAAATTTTGGAATATTTGCATCGCCGGAGAGGCATCTGGTCTTCGATATCAATGATTTTGATGAGACGCTGCCGGCACCATGGGAGTGGGATGTCAAGCGTATGATGGCGAGCATTGAGGTCTGCGGACGTGACCGAAATTTTTCAGAAGAGACCAAAACTATGGCGCTCAGAGAAGCGGCGGATATTTACCGTGAATCGATGAGAGAATATTCTTCCAGGAGTGCGCTTGACGTGTGGTACGATCATCTGGATATGGAGACTCTTCAGAGAAGTCATCCTGAAAATATCACCGAGATGAGTCAGGCGCTGCTTAGAAAGACCATGCAAAAGGCCCTTGAGAAAAACAGCCAGAAGGCTATTACAAAATACACTGAAAAAATAAACGGTCAGCTCCGTTTCCGTTCGGATCCGCCTACGATAGTTCCTGTCCGGGATATGATCGGCGAAAATAAACTGGACATGTCGCAGGATAAATTTATAAAATTACTGACGCTGGTGCTGAAAGAATACAGATTAAGTCTTCCGCGGGAGCGCAGATATCTGTTGGACCAGTATCGGCTGATCGATGCAGCGAGAAAAGTTGTGGGCGTCGGGAGTGTCGGAACACGCTGCTGGCTTCTGCTTCTTGAGGAAGGCGATAAACACGGCACGCTGGTCCTTCAGGTCAAAGAGGCAGGAGAGTCTGCTCTGGAGCCATACGCTGGAAAGTCCGATTTTATCGAGCACAGCCGCAGAGTTGTAGAGGGTCTCAGGGCAGCACAGACTTATGGTGATATTTTGACAGGATGGGTCAGGGTGCCTGAGCCGGATGGAACGCGGGATTATTACATCAGACAGTACTGGGATTACAAGGGAGCTTTCGACCTGACGAAGATCGATGAGCAGGATTTCACAGGCTATTGTGCGCTATGCGCCAGGACGCTTGCCCACGCACATGCAAAAACCGGCGACCGCCACGCGATTGCGGCTTACATTGGAAAGAGTGAAAAATTCACCGACGCCATGGTCCGTTTTGCGAAGAGCTATGCCGACCAGAACGAAGCAGACTACGAGACATTTTTGAAATGGGACAGAAGGGACGGTTCTTTTTGTCCCATAATCTGAATTGTCTGATTATGGGACAAAAAGAACCGTCCCTTCTGTCCCACTCAGAGAAGATAATTTATGTTTGATAAAAATAAAACCATCGCCTGGCAGAACCCATTTGTCGTATTTATTGCAGCCTTTATCTGCTGCCTGCTCTGGGGTTCCGCTTCACCAGCTATTAAAAGCGGGTACGCACTTTTTCAGATTCCAGCCGACGACACGCCATCGAGGATACTTTTCGCCGGGGTCAGATTTATGATCGCCGGAGCTATGGTCATAGCCTTTTTCAGCGCGAAGAACAGGCACTTTTTCCATCCGAAAAAGACCTCGGCAGGATATATCGCAGTGCTTATGTGCTTTCAGACGATAATACAGTACATATTTTTCTATATGGCGCTGGCCCACATTTCAGGAGTCAAGGGCTCGATCATAAATGCCGCTGGAACTTTCTTTTCAATATTCCTGGCTGTTTTTATATTCAGATTCGAGAAGCTCAATATCAGAAAAGTGCTCGGAAGTATCCTGGGATTTCTCGGAGTCTTTATTATAGTGGGAGGCGGAAGCGAGACATTCGGCCATTTTTCGATAGCGGGAGATGGAGCGATGATAATTGCGGCGCTGTCGAGTGCTTTCGCCGGATGCTTTGTAAAGAAATTTTCATCCCACGACGACCCGGCAGCTCTTTCCGGATGGCAGTTCCTCTGTGGCGGCACGGTAATGATGCTTATCGGCCTGGCTGCGGGAGGAAAGCTGCAGCCGACCGGCGCGTCGGCGATCGTCCTTATCATTTACATGGGATTTATCTCGGCTGGCGCATATACGATCTGGAGCATACTTTTAAAATATAACGATGTCAGCAGGATCACAGTGCTTGGATTTATGAACCCGGTGCTTGGCGTCCTGCTGTCGGCGCTGTTTTTAAATGAGGGCGCGCAGGCTTTCAACTGGCTGACGCTTCTGGCGCTTCTTCTGGTCTCGGCGGGGATTGGCTTTGCAAATGCATCTTCCTGACAGGCTGAAGTTATTATCATATCAGCAATTTATTGCTCTTTCTACAAGTTTAGTGTAATATTTAATTTATGACAGACTATGTAACTCTTGCGATGGGGGCTGGTGGCAAACAGACCTCTGAGCTCATCACAAACGTATTTAAAAAGCATCTTGAAAATCAGTTTTTTACTGCTGACGACGCAGCAGTTCTGCCGCAGCCTGATGGCCAGATAGCCATGTCGACTGATGGTTTTATCGTAAGCCCGGCATTTTTTCCGGGAGGAAATGTCGGAGAACTAAGCGTCTGTGGCACGGTAAACGATCTCACCTGTATGGGCGCGAGACCTCTGTACCTGACCTGCTCTTTTGTGATAGAGGAGGGGTATCCGGTCGCTCTTCTGGAAAAGATAGTGTCTTCGATGGCGGAGACCGCAGGAAAATGCGGTGTTTCCATTGTCGCAGGCGATACGAAAGTCGCTGGAAAAGGACAGGTGGACGGGTGCTTTATAACGACAGCTGGTATCGGTGAGATCGTCTATGGGACGAACACTTCAGGAGCTTTTGCGAGGCCGGGAGACGCCGTCATCGTGACAGGAGATGTCGGAAGACACGGCTGCGCTATCCTACTTTCGAGAGATGAATATGGAATCGAAGCCGATGTTACAAGTGACTGCGCGCCGCTCTGGAAGCCGCTTTCAGCAGTCTTTAAGAAAGTCCATGACATTCATGCAGTCCGCGACGCGACCCGCGGCGGAGTCGGTACTGTGCTCTATGAGATCTGCCACGAGAGCGGTGTGGGGATTGAGATCTCACGTGAGAGAGTGCCGGTGGACTCAGCTGTAAGAGGAGTCTGCGATATGCTTGGATTAGATCCGCTCTACCTCGCCTGCGAAGGCAGAATGGTGATCACAGCACCGTCATCAGATGCGGATGAGATCGTCGGGATACTTCGGGACTATGACGATACGGCCGGCGCGGCTGTGATTGGTGAAGTAAGTGACGAGCACCAGGGACATGTGACAGTAAAGACACCGATCGGCACCGAGACCTATCTTCCTGAGCCGGGAAACGAGCTTCTTCCGAGGATCTGCTGATTATTTGGACCGGTGCAGCCGATATATTAAATGGAGCGCTTAATGTATATAAAGATAAAAAAAGGTGAGGGACGTCTCTTAAAGAGCGGCGGCTCGTGGATCTTTGACAATGAGATCAGTGAGACTTCTGATGATACAGCTGATGGAGAGCTTGTGAAAGTCCTCGACTTCGATGACTATTTCATGGGATGGGGTTTTTACAATTCCGCTTCGAAGATCAGAGTCAGGATGCTCTCGAGATACAGAAAAGAAAAACCTGACCTGGAATTTTTCAGGGAGAGAGTAAGAGCAGCTGTCGATTACAGGAGAGATGTGGTCGATATGAACGCCTGCCGGTTGATTTTTTCTGAGGCAGACTTCTTCCCGGGAATGGTCGTCGACAAGTACAACGACCTTCTCGTAGTCGAGTCGCTCTCACTTGGAATTGACAGGTTAAAGCCGATTATCCTTCGTCTCCTCCTTGAAGAGTTGAAAGAGGACGGCTTTAACATCCGTGGGATCTATGAGAGAAGCGATGCCCCTGTCAGAAAAAAAGAGGGCATGAAGCCTTTTAAAGGCTGGCTTTACACAAAAAAGGACGGCTTTATTGAAAAGCCGTTTAACGATATGCAGCGGGAGTGGAATCCTGACAAAAATTTCCCCGACAGACCTGAAAATCCTGTTACCGAAATCGTCGAAAACGGTGTAAAATATAAAGTAGATGTGGAGAACGGGCAGAAGACCGGGTTTTTCCTCGACCAGAAATTCAACCGTCTTGCGATTCAGAATCTATCCAGAGGAAAGTCAGTACTCGACTGCTTTACACATATGGGAACTTTCGCATTAAATGCTGCCAGGGGCGGGGCAAAGGACGTGCTCGGCCTTGACATTTCTGAGCTTGCAGTTCAGGAGGCGGCTGACAACGCGAAGCTTAACGGCCTGGATTCTGCAGCACACTTTGAAGTGGCGGATGTTTTAGATGCGCTTCCGGAATTCAGGCGGGAGGGCAGGCTCTATGACCTTGTGATCCTCGACCCGCCGGCATTTACGAAGTCGAAAAATACCGTAAAGCAGGCCGAGAAAGGTTACCGTGAGATCAACCGCGAGGGAATGATGCTTGTTAGAGACGGCGGATTTCTAGCCACCTGTTCCTGCTCTCATTTTATGACTGAGGACTTGTTCAAAAAAGTCATAGGGCAGGCTGCGACCGCGGCACACAAGCGGCTCAGACAGGTATCGTTCAGCACTCAGGCTCCGGATCACCCGATCCTCTGGGGACTGGATACGAGCTACTATTTGAAATTTATTATTTTCCAGGTAGTGAGTGAGAAATAATACCAGGAGAGAATCATATGAATATTATTACTCAGCTTTGCGGAATAGCGTTATTGACTGTTGTCGTATTCTTTTACAGAAGACAGAAGAAGGTTGATTTCAGAAGCAGTTATCTGTTCAATATTGCTCTTGAGGCCGATCTGAGCTGCCTGTTTCTGGATATCCTCTCGATCGTTGCCATAATACACGACAACTATTATGGCGGACAGATCGCTGGTGTTGTGACGGCTGTCATATGCAAGCTCTATCTGATGGCACTGATCTTTATGCTGTATATCGGCTTTGACTACACGGTGTCTCAGATGCCGATAACGCAGGAGGGTGAGAAAAAAATAGCACACGCAGCTATTTCACTGTATATCTTTATCGCAGTCTTAATAGCGGTTCTCCCTATCTACTACTGGAACAGCGGGGATATCACATATTCATATGGACCGGCATGTATAGCGACATACTCTTTTGCCGCTTTTTTCATCCTTGCGACACTTATCATGGCACTCTATTATCGGAAGAGGATTCCGAGGACAGTCTTTGCGACGATCATGTTTCTGACTACAACTGACCTGGCTGTGGCTCTGATTCAGTTTATTTTTCCTCAGGTGCTTGTAGTAGGCTTCGGATCAGCGCTTGGACTCTGTGTCATCTATCTCGAACTCGAGAACCCGGGAACTCAGATCGATAAGATTACCGGACTTTTTAACCTGAGCACTTTCCAGCTCTATATCGAAGATTTCAACAGAAAAAATCTACAGTTTTCATATATTTTCATAAAGCTTATCGACGATCTGTCGACTTCATCTGAAAGATACAACGCTACTGTGATGAAAGCCGCTTCATACTTTGGAAGCCTGCCGCATTCAAGGGCATTCTATGACGGACAGCATGGATTTTTCATAATATTCCATAATCCGAAGACGGCTGAAGAGACAGCTGATAAGGTCAACAGAGAACTAAAGAAATTCTGCCACGAGAACAGGATAAGCTTCCTGGAAGGCCTTGAGACAGAGGGGAGAAGAGCTGACTCTGTCACAGAGATACTTGAAATTCTGGGGCTGCTCTCCGTGAATGGCGAGTACTCAGATTCAGGGATAATCACTCTGACAGAGAGCATGTACGAGCGGATGAGACAGGAGAGATCCATGTCAAAGGAAATTGAAAATGCCATCGAAGAGGGAAGAGTCGAGGCGTTTTTCCAGCCTATCTACTCGATTGATGAAGACGCGTTCACCGGAGCTGAGGCCTTAGTACGCATCAGAAGAGAGGACGGTACCATCATACTGCCGGGCATGTTTATTCCTGTGGCTGAAAAGACCGGACAGGTCACAAACATCGGAGACATCATGTTTGAGCAGACTCTTGCTCTTATAAAAAATGGCGAACTCTCTGATCTCGGTGTCAAGTTTATCGACATAAATCTTTCGGTACTCCAGTGCGAGGACGACACTCTCTCTTCCAGATATTTAAAGAAAATGATAGAGGCGGGCGTTCCACCTCAGATGTTCTGTTTTGAGATCACAGAGACTGCGATGATAGTAGATAGAGACAGTCTTCTTAACAACCTGAATGCTTTCAGGGATGCCGGCTGCAGCTGCTCGCTGGATGACTTCGGAAACGGCGAGAGCAATCTGAACTATGTGGTGGATATGCCTATTAACTTCATAAAAGCTGACAGGTCGATGGTCACGAAGTACACTGAATCGAGCCGTGTAGGCCTTATAATGGATTCGATGATTCACATGGCAAACGGCCTCTCCTTAAAGATCGTTGCTGAGGGAGTTGAGACTGTAAAAGACCTCGACGCCATGAAACACCTGAAGGTCGACTACATTCAGGGCTTCTATTTCAGCAAACCTCTTCCGAAAGACGAGTACATCAGATTCCTTAGAAAAAATAAAAAAACAGCTTAACCTATTTCCTGAAAAACATTCTGCCAGACATAGCCAGGTGCGGTTCGTCCACCCATGTCTGGTGACGCCTCTCAAAGCCACGTTTCCCATGAGACGTGGCGTTTTTAAGTATCGGATCCCCGTGTATAACGCTGGCTTTCATTATAGATTCGGCAATCTCAGCCTCACCGCGTGGGCAGGAAGTGTTCTCACTTACAAGAGAATCCGTCAACTCTGTCGTGCAGACAAGTGAGGCATGACCGTGGGAAAGTGCGTATGCTGCGGCCTCTGAGCCCATTGTCACCGGCTCTCCGATAAATACAGTTGAATCGCTCTTTTCATCATCCAGTATATTCAGATAAGAATTTTTAACTACTTTCATGGAAAAAGGTGCTTTTAAATCGTTAAATATAACTGAAGCAAATTCATCCGAGGCAAGAGGATCTCCGATCACGTATGGGATGCCGAATTTCTGGTGGAGGAACTCCGCAGCTTTTATCCCTGAGGAAGAGAGCACGAGCGAGACGTCGGCTGTCGCAGCCATAGCCACGTCGTCAAAGGTGACAGGGTGATCTGCAGTGCCTTTCCCCCAGTTCGCACAGACACTAAAGCCGGCATTTTTTATAATCTCATAGAGCCCGTCAATCTGTGCATCGAAGGGATATTCAAACGGAGTAAGGCCAAGAAGATTTACCCGGAGACTGCAATTGCCAGATTGATTCCTGCCGACAGAATCCAGCTGATCTGACTTCGTACCAGATGGATCCGGGCCGCCCAGGAATTTTTCGGCAAGGGTGAGAAAAGCATTCGCGCCGCCAAAAGTGTAATCGTGCATAGCATTTGTGCGGACATAGAAGGCGGGAATTCCGGTCTTTTTTTCAAGGAGGCGGCAGATCGCTGCGAAATCAGTGCCGATGATATCCGGAACAGGGGAGTTGCAGAGCGCGATAAACTTCGGGCGTCTGGAGCGGCCGTCAATGGCTGATACGATATCTTCGATAAGTCTTTCGTCATTTCCACTTATCGCGTCACTCTCTTTAAGACCTGAGATGTAGATGGCGCTCTCGAGCTTATTCCACCTGAGTTCGTCGAATGTATTGTAAGTCGAGTTGCAGCCGCTAGGATCGTGGATTACAGTGAGTCCGCCGAACTCGTAGAGCGCTGAAGCTGCTCCGGACACGTCGCCCGAGTAAACCGGGATATGAGTAAAAACCTGTTTTTTAATCTTGTCGTTCATGAATCTGTCTCTGTATCTCCTGACTTTTTATAATAGAATTCTACCACATTTTGTAAAAATATTAGAAACAATTGTTGGTAAAACGGTTGCGACAGAACCGATTTATCTGAAAAATGTGCCCGGATCCAAATTCTATGTTATAATGTTTTGTGTACTTGAATGATATTTGCATGGTTTTTAGCAGGTAGGATGATATGAATATTGTCACTCAGTGCTGCGGGATTGCGCTGCTGATAATAATTGCATATTTTTATAAAAGGCAGAAGAAGGTCGACCTGAGGAGCAGCCGCTATTTTGGGAGGGCTCTTATGGTTGGACTGGTCTGTCTGATACTCGATGTTGTGTCTGTATTTGCGATAATGGCTGACAGGCTTTATGGCGGCAGTATTGGATCTCCATCGATTGTCGTCGATATCATCTGCAAGCTCTACCTGATCGCGCTGATGTTTATGGCGTATTTTGGCTTCGCCTATACGACGACTCTGATGCCGGTCACCCAGCACGGTGAGATCATCATTCAGCGGGCGAGCTTTTTTATCTACCTTACCGGTGCGGCTGTGACATTTGTTGTACCGATCGATTATTACACCAATGGCATGAATATCACATTCTCCTTTGGACCTTCCTGTATAGTTACGTATTTATTCTCGTTCTATTTTTTGATAATTACATTTGTGATGGTACTCATTTACCGAAAAAGAGTGCCGTGGAATATTACCATATCTATGATCTCCTGGGTGTTGTGTGGAAGTCTCACTGCGGGGATTCAGTTCTTCCATCCGAATTTACTTCTCGTCGGTTTCGGAACTGCGCTGGGGCTTTTCGTTCTGTTCCTTGAACTCGAGAACCCTGTGATCAGGATAGACCGAACTACCGGACTTTTTAACTTAAGCACATTCCAGATGTACATAGAGGACTTCTACAAGAAGGATTTACAGTTCTCCTATATTTATGTGAAGATCATCGACGACCTGGCATCAACATCCGAGAGATACAGCGCCATTATGATGAGCGCAGCGAATTATTTTGGAAATCTGCCGCATTCCAAGACTTTTTACGATGGACAGTCCGGCTATATCATTGTATTCAGAGACCCTGTGGCTGCTTCCGGGAAGGCAGAGGAGATAAACCATAGAGCTCACAAATTCTGTGAGGAGAAAGGGATAAACTTCATTGAGGCCTTTGAGACACAGGGGCGAAGGGCTGATTCTGTTACAGAGATCCTCGAACTTTTAGGACAGCTCTCTGTGAACGGAGAGTACTCAGATTCCAATATTATCGTTATGACTGACAGTATGTACGAACGGCTGAGGCAGGAGAGGAACATGGCGAAGGAAGTCGAGAACGCCATTGCGGAGGATCGGATCGAGCCATTTTTCCAGCCTATTTATTCGACAAACGAGGACGCATTTACAGGAGCTGAGGCGCTGGTCCGCATCAGAAGAGAGGATGGCTCTATTGTTCCCCCTGGCATGTTTATTCCTGTAACTGAAAAGACCGGACAGGTCACAAATATCGGTGATATCATGTTTGAAAAGACGCTCGACCTGATAAAGAATGGCGGGCTCGCAGATCTTGGCGTGAAGTTTATCGACATCAATCTTTCGGTGCTCCAGTGTGAAGATGACACTCTCTCGGACAGGTATCTGCAGAAGATGAGAGAGGCGGATGTGCCTCCTCAGATGTTCTGCTTTGAGATCACCGAGACCGCGATGATAGTAGACCGTGACAGTCTCCTGAAGAATCTGAGTGCTTTCAGGGCCGCCGGCTGCAGCTGCTCGCTTGACGACTTCGGAAACGGCGAGAGCAATCTGAATTATGTGGTGGATATGCCTATTAACTTCATAAAAGCCGACAGATCGATGGTCACGAAGTACACTGAATCGAGCCGCGTGGGTCTTATAATGGACTCGATGATCCATATGGCAAAGGGGCTTTCTCTCAAGGTCGTAGCCGAGGGAGTCGAGACCGCTGAGGATTTGAACGCTATGGAGAACCTGAATATCGACTACATTCAGGGCTTCTATTTCAGCAAACCTCTTCCAAAGGATGAATACATTACCTTCCTAAAGAAAAATAAGAGAACAGCGTGATTATTTAAGCATCTCATTTGCAAATGTAGAGGATGCGTGTTTGAATGTAAAGATCGTAAGCCTCTTTTTGGCGCGGGTCGCGCCGACATAGAATATTCTCCGTTCCTCCTCGTATGCTTCCTGTTCGGGAGTCACTTTATCTGCATCGGTGATCTTCTGCGGAGGCTTTTCAGCCTTCGGAAATACGCCGTCCATCACATCGATCAGATAGACGTTGTCGTACTCGAGGCCTTTGCTCGAATGTATAGTCGAGAGTATCAGCGGTACACCCGGATCATTTTCCTTCTCACTTATCGTCTTATTTAAAAAATCAAGCCTCGTCAGAAATCCTCTGAGATCAGGAGTACCTTCGGATATTTTTTTCAGGGCAAAAAGCTTGCGGGTATCCATCTTTGAACGCTCCAGATAGTCGAGGTAGCCCATCGAGTAGAGGATGCAGCTTAGAGCGTCTTTGCCAGAGAGCTTTACTATATGCCTGAAATCCGAATCCACCTTTTCTATCGAAGACAGCTGCCGCCTTTTTAAGAGGGAGCTGTTGTATGCCGCGTCAAAAACCGTGCATCCGCTCGACTGGCTGACACCGCACAGGACGCGGGCATTCTCTTTTTTAAGATAGGTCCGGACCTTGAAGTAGATGTTCATAAAGGCCTCTGTGTTGGTCGGATCGTAGGCGAAATGTATGATGTCCGCCAGATCTTTTACTATTCTGCTTGTAAAAAAATTGAGTTCAGATTTTCTGATGCGGTAAGGGACTCCGTGCTTTTCAAGCATGTCGACGAATGGGATTATGCTCTCGTTGTCGCGGTAAAGGACAGCGGTCTCTTCCTTTAAGTCGGACGCGGCCTTTAGCAGATAGTTAAGCTGTGCACCCCTTGTAAAAACTTCGACCATTTTTACCGGGATCTTTGCCGCATGGCTTGCCTTAAGCTTTTTCGGATGGCGGAGCACGTTGTGATTTATGACTCGCTCGCAGGCCCGCACGATATGTGCGTCACTTCGGAAATTCTCCTCCATCAGAAGGACTTTTGAATTTTTATGTACTTTGCCAAAGGACATAAGAGCTTCCGGGTAGGCGCCGCGGAAACCGTAAATGCTCTGGTCCTCATCGCCTACCATAAAGAGATTGTCGCTGTCATTTCGCTTCGCGATCATTGAAATTATCACATGCTGGATCTTCGAGGTGTCCTGAGCTTCATCGACAAGAACATACGAAAATCTCGACTGGACATGCTCTAGGACCCTCCTGTCGCTTTTTAACATGACGAGCGCGTAGACTAGCTGGTCGTCGTAATCCATGATATGCTGCTGCCGCATAAACTCCCTGTAGCCGCGGTAGATTTTTGCGATATCGTAGTCGAGGTCCTCATTCATCGCATCGATCTGTTCATTTGAGAGCATCATATTTTTGATGTAGGTGATCTGGGTGCGGATATCCTGCAGATCCGATTCTGTCGCGTAACCTCCGGAAGTCCTGGTGTAGGCCTGGCTTAGAAAAGCGGCCTGTTTTGGGGAGTAGTCCGAAAAGTCGAAAACTGTATTTCCGGTGGCTTTCGCGTACCAGTAGATTATGCGCTGGCATATGGAATTTATTGTGGAAAAATGGACCTTGCTCCCGAGGTCCTCACCAAATTTTGACGCGAATCTGCGCTCCATATCGCGGGCAGAAGCTACGGTATAAGTCAGGACAAGAATGGATTCCGGCTTTATGCCACAGCCGTAGATCATCCATCCAATGCGGGTTACAAGGACTGTAGTCTTTCCACTTCCGGGTACACTAAGAAGCAGTACCGGCCCTTCGACTGCCTGTACTGCTTCTTCCTGCTGCTCTGTCAGATTTATGGAAAATTTTGCTTTAAAATCTTTAAAATTCATTGAAATACTTTGGAAGCCATATCGTCACTCTTATGCGACTTCGTTTACATTCGCGCCGATAGCTCCGTTCGCTGCATCGAGTGATTTGGCATTCGCCTGATACGGCTGGGTGCTCGCCTGCGGGTATGCGATCATCGTATTCGTGACTCCGCCCGAAACATAGACTCTGCCGCACTCCGGGCAGATAGAAGTCTTGATAGTGACGTTTGCTGCGAGAACTTTGCCGCCGCGCTGGGATGCCTTACTGTAAGCGTTCGCAACATGCTCGCCTTCGTGCGCCATGACTGCAGGCCCTGCGGCTTCAGGGCTTACATGTGAAGCGGCCTTGAAGGAGACGTTCCCCTCATCCGAACCGTCCTGATACTTGCGGTTCCTGCAGGTCTCACACTCCGCCGGAGATGATTTCCTGCCAGGCTTCTTTGTTTCAGACTCGCCGGGATTTACGACCGGCTTCTTAGAATCGTCGTTATTCTTCGAGTCGCCATATCCATTTATAGAAAAATTCTGGTAGCCGTCGTAATAGCCGGCTCCCGAGACAGCACCTAAAGCCATAGAAACACCTCCTCGAAATAATAGTCTCTTCAGATTTTTATTTTAACACGAATTCTGTTATAATTCCATATGCGAGGTGAATAGTTTCATGAAAAAATATAAGAATATAATTTTTGATGTTGGGGATGTCCTTCTTTCCTACCGCTGGAAGCAGATGCTTGAGGACTACGGTCTGTCTCCTGACGAGGCAGAGCGGATCGGGCGCGAGATGTTCGACTGCCCGCTCAAGATCTGGTCGAAGTACGACGTCGGAAATGAGACCGACGAGCAGATCATTGCAGATTTTGAAAAAATTTACCCGGACGACATCAAGGTCATCCGCTGGTTCATAACGCACGGCGAGTATATGATGGTCCCACGCCCGCAGGTCTGGGAGATCGTGCATCAGCTGAAAGAGGCCGGCTACCATCTCTACATCCTGTCAAATTATCCTAAGACTCTTTTCCATAAACACACTCAGTATGCGGATTTCATGGAAGATATGGATGGAATCATGGTCTCGTACATGATTCACAAGACGAAGCCTGGCCGCGATATTTACGCCGCTCTCTGTGACAAATACAGTATCGATCCGGCCGAGTCGATTTTCTTCGATGACCGGGCTGAAAATGTCCAGGGCGCTGTCGACTTCGGAATGGACTCTGAGATCGTCACAGACCAGAAGAGTTTCTGTGACAGGCTCAGGAGGTTTCTATGATAACGATCGACCTGATCACTGGTTTCCTCGGCTCCGGCAAGACTACTTTTCTTAGAAAATATGTAAAGTACCTTCTCGCACAGGGCGAAAATATCTGCATCCTTGAGAATGATTACGGTGCTGTCAATGTTGACATGATGCTGATCTCCGACCTTCTCGGCGATCACTGCGACATGGAGATGGTTTCCGGCGGCTGCGACAGCGACTGCCACAGACGCCGTTTCAAAAGCAAGCTTATAGAGATGGGCATGATCGGCTACACCCATGTTCTGGTCGAACCGTCTGGAGTTTTCGACGTCGACGAGTTCTATGACAGTCTTTCGGAGGAGCCGCTTAACCGCTGGTATAAGGCCGGAGCGCATATCACTATAGTCGATGCCGGACTCAGGCTTCCGCTCTCGGACACATCACGGTATGTCTTCGCCTCTGAAGCAGCCAACGCCGGTGTTATTGTTTTTTCCAAGACTCAGCTGAATAATCCTGAAGCTCCTTCAAATATCCTTAAGTATTTGAACGAGTCTCTGGCTTCGATCAGCTGCCGCAGAAAGTTAAAGGCTTCTGAAACAGTTGCTAAGGATTGGAATGATCTTACCGACGAAGATTTCAAGCGGATCGAGTCTGCTGGCTTCAAAACGTACGGCTTCGAGAAGCAGCAGGTCATGGACGAGCACAAATACGAGTCGCTCTATTTCATGGAGAAGAAGTTTTCGCTCGACCAGATAAAAGAGAAAGCCTCAGCTGCGATCAATGATCCTGAGTGTGGTGGCATCATTCGTATTAAGGGTTTTTTCAAAGATGCTGAAAAAGGCTGGATGGAAGTCAATGTCACGAAGGATGATTTCACGGTGGCGTCGGTTGAGAATGGGCAGGACATTGTGATCGTGATTGGGGAGAAGCTTGGTAAAGAGAAGCTTGCGGAGATTTTTGGTGAGCCGGCGGAAGTGCATGCGGATTGATGGGACAGCAGGGACGGTTCTTTTTGTCCCATTTTTAGAATTTTCAGTCAATTAAAGTTATAGAATCTACTGTAATAAATTCGGGAGAATTTTATGGAAATATGTACTCTTTGCCCTAGAAACTGCGGCATGGGCCGCTTCTGCGGTAAGGGTGAAAATTTAAAAGTTGCCCGTGCGGCGCTGCACTTCTGGGAGGAGCCGTGCATTTCGGGGACGACCGGGTCTGGGGCCGTTTTCTTTTCGGGATGTAACTTAAAGTGTATTTTCTGTCAGAATGAAAAAATAAGAGACGGCCTTGTTGGCAGGGAAATAAGCGTTGAAAGGCTGTCGGATATTTTTCTTGAGCTGCAGGAGAAGGGGGCGAACAATATCAATCTGGTGACGGCGGGACATTTTCTGCCGCAGGTGGTCCCTGCGCTTGAGGACGCGAAGAACAGAGGACTCGTCGTTCCGATCGTCTACAACACTTCGTCGTACGAGAAGGTCGCGCAGATCAGGGAGCTCGACGGACTTGTTGATATTTACCTGCCTGATTTCAAATATGTAAGCAGCAGGCTTTCTGGGGATTTTTCGAAGGCACCGGACTATTTTGAGGTGGCAGAAAATGCTGTGGATGAGATGGTGCGTCAGACTGGCGCGCCTGCTTTTTTTGTAAAAAAGAAGGCGCGCCTCGATCAGCAGCTCGGGCTTTGGGAGTCCGAGGATACGATGGATGCGGCCACTTACAATGAGTGTGCTGAAGAGATTATGGACGAGGGCAGGGAGGTTCTGATGAAAAAAGGGACAATCGTACGCCACCTGCTTCTGCCAGGCTGCGCCGACGATTCCAAAAATGTGATCAAATATTTGTACCAGACCTATGGCGATTCGATTTTCTTAAGCATTATGAATCAATACACGCCAATGCCGCAGGTCAGCGGCCATCCGACGCTATCGAGAAAAGTCACGGAAAACGAGTACAACGAAGTGCTCGACTACGCACTGGACCTGGGCATAGAAAACGCCTTTATGCAGGAGGGTGACGTTGCGAAGGAGAGCTTTATTCCGGACTTTGACTGCGAGGGGGTGTGAGATATTTTCCTGGCGTGAGATTACCCTGTTTTATCAGATGCGAGTTAACAGTCATTCCTTACGACATCAGCAAAACCAGAATACCAAAACCGTGTGATAAGATGTTTTTGTAAACAGGAATGCTGCAGAAAGTATCGAGAGGGCAGCGATCCCGGGTCTCCATCGCACCACCGTGCTTTTTGCCGCCATTGAAGCGGCATTCAGAAAAAATACCAGAGCGGGCACGAAAAAAGCCGGAAAATAAGAGCCGGCACTACCGTGCCAGCTCTGGATAAAGTTATCTGAAAATTGTGAAAATGGGACAAAAAGAACCGTCCCCACTGTCCCATTAGTGGTCGGAACGAGCGTAGCTGTTCGACATGTCATTGGACCTGAAGAAGAGCGCTTTGCTTAAGGCCTTGTCGGTCTCTTTTTTGAGCATATCGGCGATCTCTTCGTTAGCCTCTTCGCAAAGGTCCTGCTTCTTGTCGTCAGAAGCTTTGGCGAGCTCGGCGTCCCACTTGTTCAGGAGAGCGTGAGACTTCGAGAGAACGGAGTCAGTGTATTGCTCGATGACGTTTAAACACTTGCCGTAGGTCGCATCAGAGAGGCCTGCGAGAAGGCGGGAAGACCAGTAGAAGTTATCGGTAGAGACGCGGCCGGTCGTATTCGACAGATACTCAGGTGTCTTAGAGACGTTCGTGTAGAACGGCGCCATCGTGTTGAAGGCGTTGCTTCCGAAGGCAATCCACTCGAGAGGCTCTGCGTCAGGGCGGAGCTCAGCAAAACCTAAGAAATCATTTCTGTTGATACCGATCGAACGGTAAGCACCGGCACAGGACTTATCACCATAAGTCAGGTACGGGTCGTACTTCGTGCCCTGATAGTGTGAGGAGAGAAGGTACTTGACGTCCTCAGGGGTTACCTTTCTGTCTGAGAAAATTTCCCATGGGAGATCATCGTCCTCAGGCTTGTAGTCGGCGTCATCACCGTCGTATGCTGACTTGTCATCGTCTAAATAGCGGAGCATAAACCAGGCTCTCGGAGTGTTGTAGACGTGGTCTGCATCGTCGTGGCTTCCGAAAACCAGGCGCGGATTTATGACGTAGTCGCTGTCGATAAGCTCGCCGTCATCGTCGTAATCGTCGTCAGAAATTTCCTCGTCGTCATCGTCCTCGTAATCTTCATCATCATCGTCGTCAAAATCGAAATCGTCGTAATCGTGGTTTTCTACGTCGAGATGATTTTTCTCGATAAATTCGCGGAGGTCAGGAGAACACATGTTGGTCTCCTGGTCACCCAGGGCGTCGTCTATATCGAGACTGTCTATGCCGAGCTGGTTCGGCATAACGACTATGCCGTCGTCGTCGACTTTTCTGGCGATCCAATGGTGTCCGCCGACTGATTCGAACCACCAGACTTCGTCCTTATCAGAAATTCCGATGCCGTTCTCCTCGTAAGTGCCATATTTTTCATGGAGGGCGCCGAGACGCCTGACACCTTCGCGGGCGGTCTTTACGTAAGGCAGAGTGATGACAACAAGGTCCTCTTCGCCGATTCCGCCGGCTTTCTCCTCATCTGAGCCTTCCTCTTCGATAACCGAATCGGTGCCAAAATAGAGGTTCTCAGATTCCCATTTCTTCTGATATTCTACGAGCGGATCTGCGCCTAAAACCCTCGGGTTCGAGGTGATGGTCTCGGTGGCTGTCATAGCGACCCCGTACTCATTGATGCCGCAGGCAGCCCAGATGCCTTCACCCTTTAAGGCATTAGGCATAGCCGTATATCTGACCGGGTTGTCAGGCAGCTCGATCTTCACATGCGAGATTGTGGACTCATATACTTTCGGCTGATCTTCCGGCTCTACTACCGTAAATTTCTTCGGGGTAAATTTTCCCGAACCGGAGTCATCGTTTCTGGCTATCATGGTCGAACCGTTCCACGATGCGTTTTTTCCTACTAATAATGTCGTACAAGACATATGATTTTACCTCCTTAAAAAAATTGCCATATAATTATACCATATTTTAGAAAAAATTGATTGCAATTTTATTACAAAGAAATTACAATAATGCATATACTTTGTGACAAATGGAGGGGACGTCGCAGAGATAATATTAAAAGGAAAGTAAATTAAGGAAAATTATGGCAGACTCATCAAGAAATTCAAAGAAACACAAGGGGGCACTCGTACGAAAACGCCCGATGAAGAGTGGAAGAAAACGCAGGCGCGGAAAGGTCGTTCGAAATGTAATTGTAGGTATAGCTGCGGCGCTCGCTGCCTGCTATGTACTTTTTGTGTTCAGCCCGATCCCGGCTTTGCGAAACCTGAGAAATCTCTATATCCAGACCGCGATGACCACACATTCGCACAAGTGGCTTGCAGAGGCTTTTATACCTCATGACATTATCGACGAGGTTATGTCCAAGCTGCAGAAGGATGAGGAAGATCAGCAGAAGCTTGCGAGCAAGTGGGATACAGATACGAAGACGACTCCAGCAAAGAAAACTGTAAAGAAGAAGAACTCCTTCTACACGAAATACTGGGAACTAGACACAGATTCGTTTAAGAACTATCTGAAGCAGCATCCGGAGCTTACTGCAAACGGACTTAATAAGCTTAAGATTGACAACCTGAATTCAGCTGCAGACATTACAAGCTCGAAGGGCGACAAGATCCTGGCTGTCGATGCTCCAAACAATACTATTATCTTAGGCATAAGCGGCAATGGCTATGTCGGAAAGCTTGCAGTCGTAAAGGACATCAATCAGGTCTCGATACAGAAGTCGAGATATATCGGTTCACATGGCGAAGTAGCAGCCAATTACGCAAGCAGATACAATGCTGAGGTCGTCATCAACTGTAACTATTTCTTTGATACAGGCGGACACGGCAGCGGCGGCAGGATCAAAGGCGCATGCGTTATCGATGGCAAAGAGACGGCAGAACCACAGAGAGGTTACTGGAAATTTGTAGGTCTTAAGAACGACGGAAAGCTGTATATCAGCAATTACTACCAGACAAAGATTTCAGACTACAAGTGGGGAATTGAGTCACTCCCGTCTCTTGTTGTAGATGGCAAGGATGTAGTCGATGGTAAGTTTATGATGGGAATCCAGCCCCGCGCAGCTATAGGCCAGACCAAGACTGGAGATTTCCTGATGCTTGAGATCGATG
Source organism: Lachnospiraceae bacterium (assembly GCA_003862155.1). GTDB lineage: Bacteria > Bacillota > Clostridia > Lachnospirales > Lachnospiraceae > Weimeria > Weimeria bifida. The sequence continues at coordinate 107,753 of QOUV01000005.1, read as the reverse complement.
GCCGCCAGCCTGGATATTCGCTGGGCACTACAGTGGCTGAGTGCAAGAACATCCTGCTTCGCTACAAGGCCTATCAGGCTCAGAGTGTAGACGGAGGAAGCTCCTCTATCATGATCTACAGAGGCAAACAGATCACCAAGCCTTCGAGTGCTTCAAGCCTAGGAAGATTCCTGCCAGATGTATTTGTAGTTAAAAAAGTAGCACAGTAAAAAATATGCCGCCGGGCTTTTGGGCCGGCGGCTTTTTTATATTATGATCTGGTGGTAAAAGGGTTGACCGCCAAATCATGTTATAAATTCTGATTGAACCTGTTTAAGATAGGACGAAGTATCGGGTAGAGGACTGCTGCGATTGCGACTCCGGCGACTCCCTGAACGATATTGGCTGGGATTCCGGTGGCTGATGCAGCAATGCCTGCGGCGAGTGTTTTGGAGTTGAATCCGCCCGATGCTGCGAGGGCATTCTCGAAAGCTTCGAATATGAAATATCCGATGATCATAAAGGCCTCACCTGCGACTCCGGATACAATGACTGGAACAACATTTTTCTTTGATTTCATTAATTTTTCTATAAGGGATGTAAGTCCTGCGGCGATTGCGGCGACCAGTGCCTTGATGACAAATGTGGCCGGTACATAGATTATGTAGCCGCCGACAAGGTCGGAAAGCATTGAGCCAAAGCCTGCTGCAAGCCCGCCCCAGAGAGGTCCGAGGAAGATTCCGGACAGGAGGACGAAGCCATCGCCCGGATGAATGTATCCCTTTCCGGCAGGCATCTTAATGTAGAATGTCCCTACGAATGTCAGAGCTGCAAACAGTGCTGCAAGGACTAACACTTTAAGTTTCGTTGATGATACAGTTTTCGTTGTTGTGTTTGATTGCATATGATCGTACCTCTTTTCTATTTTTAGTGGACATTATAATCATTACATGATATTATGTGAATATCCAGTTAGAGGATTTTTTATATGACCAGACAGCCGGCTTACCTTAAAATATACTATAAATTAAAAGACCAGATCACGGGGAAGGCTTACAGATTCGGCCAGAAGCTGCCTTCGAAACGGCAGCTCGCTGACACCGAGCATCTTTCGGTGATTACGATCTCTCACGCGTACGATCTGCTCGCCGAGGAGGGCTATGTCGAAGCCAGGGAGAGAAGCGGCTACTATGTGAGCTACGACGACTCAGACCCGTTTTTATCGGGGAATGGGAATTACGAAGAGGACGGCAGTGCCAGGGAGACTTCCGGGATTTCACCAGATTCCAGAGAGATTTTTGCAGTACCTGCTGTCGAGCATTTTCCGTTTCTGACATATGCGAAGACCGTCAGGAAAGTTCTCTCGGATGAGGGAGAGAAGCTTTTTGTCAAGTCTGAAAACCAGGGCAGGCTCGATCTGCGCGAGGCCATTGCTTCGTATTTGAGGAGAAGCCGTGGTATGGAAGTAAGTCCTGCGCAGATTCTTCTCGGAAGCGGAGCAGAGTACCTTTACGGTATAGTCGTCGCGATGCTGGGTCGGGATAAGGTCTACGGAGTCGAGGATCCTTCCTACGAGATGATAGAGAAGGTCTATGTGCAGAATGGCGTCTCAGTCGAGAAACTGAAGATGGAACCGGATGGAATCAGGTCATCTGCACTGCAGGAGACTGGAGCAGAGATTTTGCATGTGACGCCTTTTCACAGTTACCCGTCAGGAGCTACCGCGGACGCGACAAAGCGGGCCGAATATATAAACTGGGCGAAGCACAGGAACGCGTTTATCGTAGAAGACGACTACGATTCCGAATTTACTGTAAAGACGAGGCGTGAGGACACTCTTTTTTCAATGGAGCCTGACAGGCATGTGCTCTATATTAATACCTTCAGCCGCACGATCTCACATGCGACGAGAGTCGGATATCTGGTGCTGCCAAATGAACTGAGCGGGGAACTGTTATCAAAGGTCGCCTTTTATTCCTGCACAGTTCCGGTGCTTGACCAGGTGGTACTTAGAGAACTTTTGAATTCCGGTGAGTTCGAGCGCCATATCAATCGCGTCAGAAGGAACTTGCGCGGATAGACTCTGAAAATAATTTGCATTTTTTAATAGAAAATGTTATAAATACAACAGAAAAGATACCCCAGAAGGGTATACTATATAATCGTGAACAGGGATATACAACAAAGGAGGTTTTTACAATGGCAGTAGCAAATTTTAGAAAAGCAGCTATGATCGGATGCGGATTTGTAGGCAGTGCATCGGTTTATTCACTGATGCAGGGTTCGGTTTTTTCGGAGATCGTTCTGATCGACGCGAATAAGGACAAGGCCGAGGGTGAAGCTCTTGACATCAGCCACGGACTTCCTTTTGCGAAGCCGATGAAGATTTACGCAGGCGACTATCCTGACCTCGCCGATGCTGGTCTTATCATAATTAGCGCAGGCGCCAACCAGAAACCGGGTGAGACGAGGCTCGACCTTGTGAAGAAAAATACGGCTATTTTTAAATCGATCATTCCTCAGATCGTAAAGTACAATAAAGATGCAATCCTTCTCGTTGTCGCAAATCCTGTTGACATACTGACTCAGGTAGCATTGAAGCTTTCAGGATTCCCGAAGAACAGGGTTTTAGGAAGCGGTACGACTCTTGACTCAGCGAGATTCAAGTATCTGCTCGGACAGCACCTCGGTGTCGATGCCCGTTCGGTACACGCATTCATTATCGGTGAGCACGGAGATTCCGAGATCGCAGCATGGTCTTCAGCAAATGTTTCAGGTGTGCCTATCCACAAATTCTGCGAGATGAGAGGTTACACGGATCACGACGCAGAGACGACCCGTATCGCCGAGGAAGTCAAGAATTCAGCTTACGAGATCATAAAGAAAAAAGGTGCGACTTACTATGGCATCGGAATGAGCGTCCGCCGTATCTGCGAGGCGATCGTCAGAGACGAGAAGTCTATCCTTCCTGTTTCGACCTATATCGAAGGAAAATACGGTCTCGATGGAGTATGCCTCTCAATGCCTACTATCGTCGGAGCCGATGGAGTCGATACACTGATTCCTTATGAGCTCTCTGAGCAGGAGCTTGCCCAGCTTCACAAGTCAGCAGATACACTGAAATCAGTTCTTAAAGACGCCGGAATCTGATGCGGGTCAAGCTTACAGTCTCCTACGACGGGACCGGCTACTGCGGATGGCAGGTCCAGCCGAATGGAGTCACCATTCAGGAAAAATTAAATCAGGCGCTTTCGGATCTGTTCGGGAGGGAAATCAAGACTATCGGCGCGAGCCGGACCGATTCCGGAGTTCACGCGTTGGGAAATGTCGCGGTCTTCGACACCGACAGCCGGATGCCAGCCGAAAAAATGGCTTTTGCGATTAATGAGCGGCTTCCGCGCGACATCGTAATCCAGAAGTCAGAGGAGGTTACAGCGGATTTTCATCCGCGCTTTGCAAAGACTAATAAGGTCTACGAGTATCGGATCTTAAACCGGACTTTCCCGGACCCGCTTCTGATGAGGTATACGTACTTTTTTCACAGAAACCTTGACGTCCCGCTGATGGATGAAGAGGCGCAGGCGCTTGTTGGAGAGCACGATTTTACGAGCTTTGCCTCTGTAAAGTCGCAGACGAACACCTTCGTTCGGACGATTCACTCCATCAGTGTCAGAAGAGATGAAAATGACATAATAACCATCCATGTCGAGGGCAATGGATTCCTCTACAACCAGGTCCGCATCATCGCAGGAAGCCTTATCCTCGCAGGTTCAGGGCAGCGGGAACGAGGCTTCATAAAAAAGGCGCTTGAGGCTAAGGACCGCGAGGCGGCAGGCCCTACGGCACCGCCCGAGGGGCTTGTTCTTGTGCGTATCGACTACTGATTTTTATGAAAAATAAACTGACTAAGGCGTCACATTCTTTCGGTGCATTTTACGAAAAAGATTCAAAAATACTGATCCTCGACTGGAGAGTTATTGATAAGAGTTAGAGGATGTTGTCTCTGAGCCACTTTATATGTTTCAGGATATAGCTCGATACGAACGACAGTGTAACCACTACTGCCCAGATGACAAGGATCGAGAGCAGAAGAGGCTTGAAGTCCATAGGCGTTATACCGAGGAAATTATAGGCCAGATGGATAAAGATCGGGTGTATAAGATACACGCCAAATGTCAGGCGGTCTATACCCCAAAGGTGTCTCAGCCCGCACTTTACGCCGAAAAGCTGCCTGTATATCAGAATGCTTAGAGCAGCGATAAACGGGCTGTCGTAACCGAGAAATAATGGCGCTTTTGGATAGGCGATTATATTTATTGCGATGATGGTACCAACGACTACAGCGATAAGAAATGCATTCAGCTTTCTGTCAATATCACCGTCTGCGGATATCTCGTTCAAGTATTCTCCCGTCAGAAGGTAGAAGACCGAGTTGCCTGCGATCGGCAGCTCAAAGGCTATATGTATATTGAAAAGCCTGTCGATCAGGGTAAAACAGAAATTAAACGCGAATAATACGATCAGGATATACCGCTTCGTATTTATCGATGTGCTGTTGACATAGGGCTTTAACATCGGAATGATCAGATACAGCCCGATTATCGCATAGAGATACCAGAGGTGCGAGAAACTTTTTCCCTCGATGGTATCTAATATGCCGAGCAGTATCAGCTTCAGCGAAATCTGCCGGTGAGTGATCAGCACCACGACCCAGGCCATTGGAATTCCGAATATCATTAAAGCCAGAAAAATCCTCTTTGCATATTTAAAGACAGCATCTCTTACAGACAATTTTTTCTTTGGATTGAGCATCAGAGTGCCTGTTATCATAAAAAACAACGGGACTGCCCAGTTCATCAGGCACACAATTGTAGTAAAGAGCAGATACTGCCCCTTATTTATTTTAAAAATGTCCGGATTCTGAGATATAGTACTGCATGTATGAAGGAGGATGACAGCCAGGGTGGCAGTAATCCTCATCACACTAAGATCCGATCTTCTCTTTGCCATATTTTTACAACTCCCAGATACTTTTAAATTGCAAAAAGTAACATTCATATTATACACGAAATCCGCATGTTGTTCAAAGCGGCAATGCAAAAATGCACTTTGAGGCAGATATTGTAAAGTCAGCTGGGAATCATGCACAAAAGTAACTGACAATTTTTGTGCACTTCCAACAAAAATCAAAAAAATCAGAAATTCTGTTGACATCACGGGAAAATTGTACTAACATACAGACATAGAGAAACAGAGGAAGCTTCCTATACACACAGCACATAGAAGGCGGTGAGCAGAAAACTTTAGGTTTTTAAAAAGTATGAGATACTTTAAATTCTTTAAAACAAACACCTATTTCAGCTCTCACCGGATGAGCTTTAAGTAGAGCTACAATTAGTGAGAAGAAGATCCGAGAAGAGAAAAGGTCGGAAGTTTTGGCAGAATCTTGGCACATCAGAAGAGCTGTCAGGTCATAAACTATTAACGCGGATTTGAAGTCTGCATTTCAGTGGTTTAAGTTAGTGCAGGCTGAATTATAAGAACAGAGAGTGGAAGCATTTGACGCGTCGATGAATGTTATCATTTGTTAATGAATGCCTGATTGCAAGGGATATATTATAAATGCAGATCATTCAGAGAGAGATATAGCGAAAACAAACCAGAGAGGTACCGGTTGTCGAAAGAGGGACAGGCGGTACCTCTTTCCTTTTGTCATTGATGAGCAGGCAGCGAAGAGGAATGCGCATCGCGCCGCTCATTTTTTCATGTCCGAAAGTTCTTTAAGTACTGCATCCCTCATCAAAAAATCCATGGACCTTACATGGTCGCAGAGTGCGTCAAATTTGTCTGACTCACCGAGCTTTTGATAGCACTCGCCAAGAAGCGTGTAGTTTGTCGAGATGTCACTGCCTATTTCAGAGCCGTATTCGAGGACTGCGGCGGCTCCGGCGGGGTTGCCCTCTTCCAGAAAGCACTTTGCGAGGTCGGTTAAAAGGACGCAGACTCTTGAAAAGCGGTCGCCGATCTCCTGCATTTCAGTGAGGTTTGCGGGACCGTATTCGAGCTTCAAGTCGGTGTTTGACTTGCCGTTTAAGTTGAGAAGACGGGTCTTTCCGAGCTGTTTCAGCTCATCTATTATAATCGGGTAGTCTTCATTATCCGTATTTTCAAAAAAATTTAATGGAAATTTTTCGAATGGAATGGTAATATATTGTAGATTACGTATATCGCGGTTTTCAGCCATGTCGGCATCGCGCTCACGGTCGTAGTAGCTCTTCCAGGTGGATTCACTTTTTTTGCGGGAGTGCCTGATTGCGAATGTGAGCCAGAGAACGAGTGCGATAAATATAATTGTTAGTATCATTTGTCAGTCTTTCTAATAAGGAGAATCTATGCGTAAACGTCAGAAACGTTCGAGGATACTGGCAGGCATCATTGCCGCTGTCCTCGTAGGAACCATGGTCATCACTCTTATTGCGGCGATGACCCCACAGGTATGATAACACTTTTCGGGTGATTTTACATGAAAAAGTTTATGGCAATGGGGTTGACAGCGGGGGCGCTTTTCGCTGTTTCATTGTTTGGGGCTCATGACGCGAAAGCAGAAAGCAGAATAGCAGATAATGTAGAGATCGGCAAAGTCGATGTCTCGGGGATGACATCGAAGGAAGCCGAGAATGCGATCAGTGAATACGTGGCCGAGGCTGCTAAGAAGCAGATCACACTTGCGACAGAGGATCAAAAGATCACTGTCAGCGCTTCAGACCTTGGATTTTCCGCGGACTCGGGCGATTCGGTCGAATCGGCGATAAAGTACGGCAGGAAAGGCAATCTGATCGAGAGATACAAATCCGTTAAGGATATAGAAGCAGGGGAGAAAAAGTGCCTGTCACTCTCGACGAAGGCCGATGAGTCGAAGATCAGGGATTTTTTAAAGAAAAATGAATGTAAGCTTGTTACAGAACCTGTCGACGGTTCACTGAAGAGAGAAAACGGTGAATTTTCATATGTAGCGGGAAAAGCAGGACACAGGCTCGATATGGACGCATCGGTTGCGGCCGTTATGAACTATGTCTCTTCGGGAAAATACGACAAGACCGATACTGTAAAGCTTGTCACGAAGACAAAGAAGCCGAAAGGTACCAAGGAGGAGCTTTCTAAGGTGAAAGATGTCTTAGGAAAGTTCTCGACGAGTTTTGCCACCTCGACAAGTGCGAGGGCGCAGAATGTAAGGAACGGTGCTTCGAAGATAAATGGAACGATCCTCTATCCGGGAGACAAGTTTTCAGTCGCAAAGGCCCTGAATCCTATGACTGCCGAGAACGGTTACGCTCCAGCTCCTTCCTATGAGAATGGCACGACGGTAGACACCTACGGTGGCGGTATCTGTCAGGTGTCGACCACACTTTACAATGCGGTCATAAGGTCTGAGCTTAAAGTCCTCGAGAGATCGGCGCACTCCATGATGGTCCACTATGTAGAACCTTCAGATGACGCAGCGATCGCCGGATTTTATAAGGATTTCAAGTTCCAGAACAGCACGAAGTACCCTGTCTATATTGAGGGGATCGCGAGTGGCGGCGTCATAACGTTTACGGTATACGGTAAGGAGACGCGCGACCCGTCGAGGACGGTAGAGTTTCAGACTGAAAGGCTTGATACCATACCGAAGAAGACAAAGATCACAGCAGACCCTTCACAGCCTGTCGGCACAGTAACGAAGACATCTGATGGAAAAGATGGCCTTAAGGCCCGCCTCTGGAAGATCGTAAAGGTAAACGGCAAAGAAGAGAGCCGCACGGTCTTTAACAATTCGAGATATGCAGCGACGGATGAACAGTACACTGTCGGGACCATGTCTGACTCGGCGGATGCCGTTTCAGCAATGAAGGCGGCTATAGCTTCCGGAAATATCGACACTGTAAAAGCTGCGGCGGCGCAGTGGAAGGATGCCGGCAAACAGGACACAGACGATACTGACAGCAAGGACACAGACAGCGGCGATAAGAACACCGATAGTAAAAACGCTGACAGCAAGAACACGGATAAGCAGGGCGCAGACAGTCAGAACGCTACACAGAAGAGCACAGGTGATTCAAGCGCCAGCAATCAGAATTCTAAGGATAATGGGAACAAAAACACTAAGCCTGCAGCAAGCAACAATACTAAAACCGGGCAAAATTCCTGAAAAAATATTAAAGCGGTCGGTAATAGCTCCGCTTAGAGTAAAAAGAGACGAGGTCATTCTGGGCAGCGGCGTAGGCGAGGACTGTGGCGCAGTTCTCTGTGAGCCGGATGAAGTCCTCGTGATGTCTACTGACCCGATCACAGGGACTGCTATAGACATAGGGCATCTTGCGGTCGATATCACTGCAAATGATATAGCCAGCGCCGGGGCAGAGCCGATAGGAATCCTTCTTACGGTTCTGCTTCCTGAGGAGTCGAATGAGGCGGAGCTGAAGACCATTATGAGCGATGTAAACGCCTCCTGTGAGAAACTGAATCTGTCCGTGATAGGCGGACACACGGAGGTGACCGATGTCGTGAACCGCCCGGTCCTCTCTGTTACCGGAGTCGGAAAAGTAAAGCGTGATGCCATGATAACGACATCCGGAGCGAAGCCTGGGATGGACCTTGTAGTCACCAAGTATGAAGGACTCGAGGGCACTGCGATCATCGCCTCAGAGAAAAAAGAAGAGCTTCTGCAGAAATTTCCTGAAGATTTTATAGATAACGCGATACATTTTAATACGATGCTTTCTGTCGTAAAGGACGGACTTATTGCGGCGGGGGCGGGAGCTGCCGCGATGCACGATGTCACAGAAGGAGGTATCTTCGGGGCACTCTGGGAGATGGGCGAAGCCTCGGGAGTCGGTCTTTCTGTGGACATCGAGAAAATTCCTTTGAGACAGGAGACAGTTGAGATCTGCGACTATTTTAAAATTGATCCGTACTGTCTTATTTCAAGTGGTTCAATGCTCATAGCGGCGCCGAATGGCTCGAAAGTTGTCACGGCTCTTGAACAAGAGGAAATTCATGCCGCAGTGATCGGCTCCTGTGACGACACGAATCAGAGAGTCGTCCACTACGACGGACAGACGAGATATTTAAAGCCGCCAGCCGCTGACGAATTTCACAAAGTTTTGGGTTAAAAGTATTAGATTAGGAGACATCATGCAGGAAAAGATTCTTAATATTATAGAGAAAAATTCAAAGATTGACACCAAGGAGCTCGCAATGCTCACTGGTGAGGACGAGGAAGCTGTAAAGAAAAACATCACCGAACTTGAAGAAAAGCACGTTATCTGCGGCTATCCGGCCCTTATAGACTGGGATAAGGCTGGCATTGAGAAGGTCACAGCTTTGATCGAGGTCCGTGTGACTCCGCAGAGGGGAATGGGATTCGACAGAGTTGCCAGAAGGATTTACAACTACCCTGAAGTAAGCTCGGTTTACCTTATTTCCGGTGGATTCGATCTGATGGTAACTGTCGAGGGAAAGACTCTCCGTGAGGTTTCAAGCTTCGTTTCTGAGAAGCTTTCGACACTCGACTCAGTTCTTTCGACCAAGACCAATTTTATCCTTGAGAAATACAAGGACCACGGAACTATCATGGTCGATGAGCACAAGAAGGATGAAAGGGTGGAGCTTTCATGAAAAATCCCGTCAGCGATAAAATCTCAAAGATAAAGCCCTCGGGCATTAGAAAATTTTTCGACATTGTAAATACGATGGACGACGCCATTTCCCTGGGCGTCGGCGAGCCGGATTTTGAGACGCCGTGGAGGATAAGGGACGAGGCCATCTATTCACTTGAACAGGGCAGGACTTTTTACACATCGAACGCCGGCCTCATGGACTTGAAGATCGCTCTGTCAGATTATCTCGACAGAAAATATGACCTGCACTACGATCCAAAGACTGAGATGATGATGACTGTCGGTGGAAGCGAGGCCATTGATATCGGACTTCGCGCCATGTTAGACCCTGGCGACGAGGTCATTATCCCGCAGCCATCGTACGTCTCATACGAGCCCTGCACTATTCTTGCGAACGGAGTTCCCGTCATCATCAATTTAAAGGAGTCTGACGAGTTCCGCCTTACAGCGCGCGAGCTTGAGAATGCGATCACGCCGAAGACTAAGGTGCTTATCCTTCCGTTCCCGAACAACCCGACTGGCGCCATTATGGAGAGGGAGGATCTCGAGGCCATTGCCGAGGTGATCAGAGAACACGATATCTATGTGATGACAGATGAGATCTACTCTGAACTCACATATCAGACAGATCACGTGTCTATTGCCTCTCTTCCGGGAATGAAGGAGAGGACAGTTTATATCAACGGATTTTCAAAGGCATTCGCTATGACAGGCTGGAGGCTTGGATACGCCTGCGCTCCGGCGCCTATTTTAAAGCAGATGCTAAAGATCCACCAGTTTGCGATAATGTGTGCGCCGACTACTTCGCAGTATGCAGGTATTGAGGCTGTAAAGCACTGCGACCGCGAGGTCGAAGATATGAAGATGCAGTACAACGAGCGACGCATCTATGTGCTCGAGCGCCTCCGCGACATGGGACTTTCCTGTTTTGAGCCTTACGGCGCATTTTACGTGTTCCCATCTATAAAGAGCACCGGAATGAGTTCGGACGAATTTGCGACAGCGCTGCTTAATACCGAAAAAGTAGCAGTCGTCCCGGGAACTGCATTCGGAGACTGTGGAGAGGGCTTTATCCGTATTTCCTATGCATATTCCATGGAAAATTTAAAGATTGCCCTGAATCGTATTGAGAAGTTCATCAAGTCACTTGCGAAGTGACGGGAAAGGCATATTTTGAAACCTGTTATTCAGACAAAAGACCTCGTATACGAGTACTATAGAAGAGACGAGGAAGGCAATGTCGAATCGATCGATACGGCAGTCGACCATGTGAATCTCGATGTTGAGCCGGGACAGTTTATTTCGATCCTCGGGCACAACGGTTCCGGAAAGTCGACTCTTGCAAAGCATATCAATGCGCTTCTTATCCCGACCGAGGGGACGGTCATTGTCGACGGCAAAGATACAAAAGACCCCGCAAATGAGCTGCCTGTCCGAAAAGAGGCCGGTATGGTCTTTCAGAACCCGGACAACCAGATCATTGCCTCGGTAGTCGAGGAGGATGTGGGTTTTGGCCCTGAAAATATCGGCGTTCCGACCGATGAGATCTGGGAGAGAGCAGAGAAGGCTTTAAAAGGCGTCGGCATGTGGGAATACCGTAAAAAATCCCCGAACCGTCTTTCAGGCGGGCAGAAGCAGCGTGTCGCTATCGCCGGAGTCATGGCGATGGAGCCGAAGTGCATTATACTCGATGAGCCTACAGCCATGCTCGATCCCGATGGCCGCAGGGAAGTTATAGATACGGCCAGGGAACTGAATAAAAAGAAGGGCGTAACGATTATCCTGATTACGCATTACATGGAGGAAGTCGTCTACTCTGACCGCGTTTTTGTGATGGATCACGGCAGGGTCGTCATGCAGGGAACGCCGCGGGAAATTTTTTCTCAGGTAAATATCTTAAAAAGCTACCATCTTACGGTGCCTCAGGTCACTGACCTCGCTTTCAGGTTAAAGGAAGACGGAATGGACCTGCCGGATGGCGTCCTGACGCGACCTGAGCTTGAGGATTCACTTTCACGTATAAAAGCTCCGTCCGGCGCGCCTGAAATGACACCTTCCCACGAGGAAAAAAAGGCAGAAAAGTCGCCTGAGGACGCGGTCCTGATCCTCGACCATGTTTCAGTTACTTATAAGGACGGAGGCACAGAGACACACGCACTGAATGACGTCTCTCTCCAGATCAATAAGGGCGATTTCATTGGAATCATCGGCCACACTGGAAGCGGTAAATCGACGCTTATCCAGACTCTTAACGGGCTTATTCCCGTGACCGGCGGCCACGTATATTTTAACGGGAGAGATATTTCTGAAAAAGACTTCGACAAGAAGGCTCTGCGCACCAGTGTTGGAATGGTCTTCCAGTATCCTGAGCACCAGCTTTTCGAGACGACAGTCTTAAACGATGTGAAATTTGGCCCGAAAAATATGGGGCTCGATGACAAGGAAGCTGGGCTCAGAGCCTATGAGGCTTTAAAAAAAGTCCACTTTCCTGAGGACTCTTTCGACGCTTCTCCGTTTGAGCTCTCAGGCGGACAGAAGAGAAGAGCTGCTATCGCCGGAGTTATCGCGATGAGGCCGCAGGTCATAATCTTAGACGAACCTACAGCGGGACTCGATCCTGCGGGACGCGACGAGATACTTGGCCTTATAAAGGAGATGCACGACAAATCGGGAGAGACTGTAATCCTCGTCTCACACAGCATGGAAGATGTCGCGGAGTATGTAGACAGGACGATCGTTATCGACAGCGGGCACCCGGTATTTGACGGCACGCCGCGTGAGGTATTTTCACATGTAAGTGAGCTCGAGTCTCTGGGACTCGCAGTTCCTTCAGTGACTTACCTGCTCCATGACCTGCACAAAAAGGGCTACCCGGTCGATGAACACGCTGTTACGGTAGAGGAAGCAAGAGAAGAGATTCTTCGGGTATTTGGATAATAGATTATGTTAAAGGATATTACTTTAGGTCAGTATTACCAGGTAGATTCGGTCATTCACAGGCTCGATCCGAGGGTAAAACTGGTCGCCACACTTTTTTTCATAATAAGTATATTTGTTGCAGATGATCCGATCGGGTTTATTTTCCTGACTGTCTGCCTGTTCGCTATTATAGCGCTCTCAAAAGTGCCGTTTTCTTTTATGGTGCGCGGCCTCAAGTCGATAATTATCCTGCTTTTGATCTGTGGCCTTTTCAACCTGTTCCTGACTCCGGGTGACGCCATCGTAAAATGGGGAAAGGTTCAGATTACGATCCAGGGTGTCCGCGCCGCAATTCTTATGCTCGTGCGCATGATCTACCTGATCATCGGCACTTCGATAATGACTCTTACGACGACACCTAACCAGCTGACGGATGGTCTTGAGACCGGGCTTCGGGCGCTCAACTATATTCATGTGCCGGTGCACGAGATCGCGATGATGATGTCTATCGCGCTCCGCTTCATCCCGATCTTAAATGATGAGACCGATAAGATCATGAAGGCTCAGATGGCCCGCGGTGCGTCATTTGACGGCAAAGGCATTGTTAATAAGGCGAAGGCCATGGTGCCTCTGCTCGTGCCGCTCTTCGTTTCGGCTTTCCGCCGTGCCAATGACCTGGCTCTCGCGATGGAGGCGAGGTGCTATCATGGCGGTGAGGGAAGGACAAGTATGAAGCCGCTGCACTATAGAAGGCGGGATGTGATGGGGTATTTTTATATCTTCGGGGCGTTTGCGGTGGTCATTGTGCTGCATATTATTTTCTGATGTCCGGTAAATTCTGCATTCGCCGCCGTCGGTACGGCGGACTCGTTTCGTTGACTGGCAGGGTAAATTCCGCATTCGCCGCCGTCGGTACGGCGAACTCAGTATGTTGACTGGAAGTGCAAGTTATGCATTCGCCGCCGTCGGTACGGCGAACTCAGTATGTTGACTGGAAGTGCAAGTTATGCATTCGCCGCCGTCGGTACGGCGGACTCAGTACGCGTTTTCCTGTTCTGTCGCGCGCGCCTAATAGCGGCCCTCCGACCAATGTATGGTTCTGATTCGTTTATGTTTCAGGCGGGTGGTCGCCCGGGCCGCTGCTAGCGCGCTCCCTCACAACGGAAAACGCGCATTCGTCCGCCGTGCCGTCGGCGGCGAATGCATTCCTTGACTGGCATCATAAAACATTGGATCCGTTCGCCGTACCGCTGTCGGCGGATGCGTTCATTGACCTGCAGTATAAAACGTTGCATTCGCAACCAGCGCATACGGCGGATGCCTGCAGTAGTCATAGAATTGGCTGCTGTTAAAATTAATAAATAGTTTTATTTTGGATGCATTGACTTGATTTTAATGTGGGTTTGATGCGGAGCCGGAAATATTAAAAGATTTCCTCCTACCGGAAAATGTGGCCTGGTTTTTCAATCTGGGCAATCGCGGAGCCGGAAATTTACAAAAGGCAAAAGGAAATTACGGACTGAGAATGAAAGATGTGATAGAGTCCGTAAAAGAGAGCCAGGGAATACGGACTGGAGATGGAAAGTGAGCAGTAGTCCGTAAAAGAGAGCCAGGGAATACGGACTGGAGATGGAAAGTGAGCAGTAGTCCGTAAAAGAGAGCCAGGGAATACGGACTGGAGATGGAAAGTGAGCAGTAGTCCGTAAAAGTGATCAGGAAATTACGGACTGTGAGCGAAAAACGTGCATGAGCCCGTAAACGCAAGCTTAGGATTACGGACGGAGAGTGAAAGCCACGCCAGAGTCCGTAAACGCGGAGCCGGAAATAATAAATGCTTTGCAGAAAATACAGGAGTGCCGCAAACTATTCACCAGATTGGCTTTTTTGCCTTATTCCGGGCTGTTTTCGGAAGCGGTTATTCATACACAAAAAGAAGCCCGTGACTGCCATGGCGCACCTTGAAAAGAAAAGATGCGCTACGGCAGCCACGGGCTGATTTTATTGCTATGATTTTAGAGAATTACTTGATCTCGTGTACCCAGTTATCAGGATCTGCAATCTCGCCTGACTGGATTCCGGTAAGTGTGCTTCTGAGCTTCGTAAGTGTCGGACCCATCTCGTCCATTCCGCTCTTGAAGTTCGTGATCTTGCCGTGGTTGTTGATGCGGCCGACTGGTGAGATGACAGCGGCTGTTCCGCAGAGACCCATCTCGTCGAACTCGTTATCCTCTACCTCATTTAAGTAAACGACACGGTGCTCTACCTTCATGCCGAGCATGTTCTCAGCGATGTAGCAGAGTGATCTTCTGGTGATAGATGGAAGGATAGAATCTGAGAGTGGTGTGACAAGAGTCTTGCCGTTATCCTTGATGAAGATGACGTTGGCTCCGCCTGTCTCCTCGATCTTCGTGCGTGTAGCTGGGTCAAGGTACATATTCTCATTGAATCCGTGTCTGTGTGCCTCCATGATCGGGTGGAGTGACATGGCGTAGTTAAGACCTGCCTTGATTCCGCCTGTTCCGTGAGGAGCTGCTCTGTCGAAATCAGGGATCGTAACTTCAACCGGCTTTAAGGCTCCCTTGAAATAAGGACCAACTGGTGTAACGAGGATTCTGAACATGTACTCGTCTGCTGGCTTAACGCCGATAACAGGATTGTAACCGAACATATATGGGCGGATATAGAGTGTAGCGCCGCTGCCGAATGGTGGAACCCAGGCTTCGTTTGCCTTGACTACCTTCTCAACAGCCTCGACCCATTTGTCCTCAGGGAATGGCGGCATCTCAAGACGCTCGCAGGAATCGTGCATTCTCTTGGCGTTTGCATCCGGGCGGAAGCAGACGACCTTGCCGTCCTTCGTGTGATATGCTTTAAGCCCTTCAAAGCAGGACTGTGAATACTGAAGAACACAGGCACACTCGTTCATGGTGATGTTGTGGTCCTTTGTAAGCTCGCCATCATCCCACTTGCCATCCCTGTACATGGAGACAAAGCTGTAATCAGTCTGTCTGTAGTTGAAATCCAGGTTTCCCCAGTCAATATCTTCTGGTCTCATTCTGTTTACCTCCTGAAAAAATTAAACTAGTCATATTATACTACACTGAGATTGAAATGAACTATTTTTTTTCAAAAAAATGAAAAAAATTCTTCAACAGCATGAAAAAAATTCATTTCATTGACAGGGGACTCCTTATAGTATAAAATATCAACGTTTTAATGCGTTAAAGTAGAAGATGGAAGGAGAAAAAATGAGTACAGCGCAGATCGGAATGTTTGTGACGATGGTCGTTTATCTCGTGGCAATGCTTCTGATGGGAGCAGCGGTCGCGAACAGGAACAAGACCGTCGGTGATTTTTATATTGGAGGAAGACATCTCGGTCCGCTTGTTACCGCGATGAGTGCGGAGGCGAGCGACATGTCAAGCTACCTTCTGATGGGAATTCCAGGACTTGCGTACCTGTCGGGAATCGCAGATGCGGGCTGGACTATAATAGGACTGGCTGCTGGAACCTACATCAACTGGCTTGTCACTGCAAAGCGCATCAGGAGGTACACCGAGGCGACCGGATCTATCACGGTCCCGGCATTTTTCTCAGACAGATATGGTGATAAGAAAAATATCCTGACGTTTATCGCAGCAGTCATAATCATTGTATTCTTTGTGCCTTACACTGCAAGCGGTTTCGCTGGATGCGGAAAGCTCTTTGCTATCCTTTTCAATACGAATTATCACACGGCTATGATCGGAAGCGCTGTCGTAATCATTGCCTATACTATGCTCGGAGGCTTCCTTGCTGCCTCTACCACAGACTTTGTGCAGAGCATCGTTATGTCTGCCGCTCTTATAATAGTCCTGGTATTTGAAACCATGTCTGCAGGCGGTGCCAGTGCAGTCATCGGAAACGCCAGAGGACTGGCCGGATATTTTTCGATGCTTCACACCCACAATGCTGTTACCGGAAAGGCAGAGCCTTACGATATCGTCCGCATCATTTCTACGCTTGCGTGGGGACTCGGATACTTCGGAATGCCGCACATACTGCTCAGATTCATGGCGATCGAGGATGAAAAAAAGCTTTCGCTTTCGAGAAGAGTCGCAACTATCTGGGTGCTTATCTCGATGGCTGTTTCAGTCTGCATCGGAATTTCGGGACTGGCTATGAGCTCAAACGGCCTGATCCCTCAGCTCAAGGGCTCGGATTCAGAAACTGTCATTATTAAGGTCTCAAACCTGCTTGCAGGCCACGGTACGATTTTTGCAGTGATCGCAGGAATCGTGCTCTCGGGAATTCTGGCTTCTACTATGTCTACTGCCGATTCACAGCTGCTCTGTGCGTCATCGTCAGTGACTTCGGATATTTTGACTAAGTGTCTGCACGCGAAGATCCCTGAGAAAAAACTGATGACTATATCGAGACTTGCCCTTGTGGGTATCGGAGTTCTCGGCGTATTTCTGGCATGGAACCCGAACAGCTCTGTATTCCAGATCGTAAGTTTCGCCTGGGCAGGCTTTGGCGGGACCTTCGGCCCGGTAATGCTTCTCGCGCTTTTCTGGAAGAGATCGAACAGGAATGGAGCACTCGCAGGTATGGTCTCAGGCGGAATCATGATCTTCGTCTGGAAATTCCTCGTAAGACCGTTGGGCGGAGCTTTTGATATCTATGAGCTTCTGCCGGCATTTTTAACAGCACTCGCATTTGATGTGATCGTAAGTCTTCTTACAAAGGCTCCGGACAAAGAGATCACGGATGTTTTCGAAAAAGTCGGAGCTTAAAATTGTACTTGAAAAATATCTCATATTAGTATACAATCTACTATGACCCGGGGCACGGAGCAGCTTTGGCTGCAGTTGAGAAGAACCCGAGAACCTGATCCGGACAATGCCGGCGTAGGAAGGTCATGTAGGTAGTTAATCCTGCGGTATCCTTATCAGGGTACCGCTTTTTTTGTTGGAGGAAAGGAATCATGTCAGAAAGCTATACGACACAGATGGATGCGGCAAGACGTGGCATAAAAACTGAGCAGCTTGTGACCGTAGCCAGAAAAGAGCACATGGACGAGGACAAACTTATGAAACTCGTCGCAAAGGGAAAAGTCGTAATCCCGGCAAATAAGGCGCACAAGTGCCTTGATCCGGAAGGAATCGGCAGCGCTCTTAAAACGAAAATCAACGTAAATTTAGGCGTTTCCCGTGACTGCAAGGACTACGATGTAGAGATGGAGAAAGTCAAAGAGGCTGTAAAGCTCGGCGGAGATGCTATCATGGATCTGTCAAGCCATGGAAATACACAGCCGTTCAGACAGAAGCTTACACATGAGTGTCCTGTAATGGTCGGGACAGTTCCTGTCTACGACGCTGTAATCCACTATCAGAGAGACTTGAATACCCTTACGGCTGAGGATTTTATCGATGTCGTAAGACTTCACGCAGAGGATGGAGTCGATTTCGTCACTCTTCACTGCGGAATCAACAAGAAAACCCTGGAGCAGATCAAACACGGCAGGCGCAAAATGAACATCGTAAGTCGTGGCGGTTCATTAATTTATGCATGGATGTCGATGACAGGCGAGGAGAACCCGTTCTATTCCCATTTCGATGAGATCCTTGACATCTGCGCAGAGCACGATGTTACGATTTCACTTGGCGATGCCTGCAGACCGGGATGCCTCGCAGACGCTACTGATATCAGTCAGGTTGATGAGCTGATAAGACTCGGAGAACTGACACAGCGCGCCTGGGAGAAGAATGTACAGGTAATGATCGAGGGACCGGGACATGTACCTCTTGATCAGGTCGCTGCAAATATGAAGATCGAGCAGACGATCTGCAAGGGCGCACCGTTCTATGTACTTGGACCTCTCGTTACAGATGTTGCACCCGGATATGACCACATCACAGCTGCCATCGGTGGCGCTGTTGCAGCCATGAATGGAGCCGCTTTTCTCTGCTACGTTACACCGGCTGAACACCTGGCTCTTCCAAATGTAGAGGACGTCAGAAACGGAATCATCGCTTCTAAGATCGCAGCTCATGCGGCCGACATCGCAAAGCACCTCCCTGGTGCAAGGGACGAGGACGATGCGATGGCAGACGCCAGAAGAAAACTCGACTGGGACGAGCAGTTCAAGCATGCTCTCGACCCGGATACAGCGAAGGCTATCCGCGACAGCCGCCTTCCGGAGGACGACCATTCAGACACCTGCTCCATGTGCGGAAAGTTCTGCGCAGTACGTTCTATGAACAAGGCACTTGCAGGAGAAATGATAGATATACTTTAATATTCAAAAAATTATAAAAATTTAGACCTTATCCCTGGCTGGATGAGGTCTTTTTTTATGAATTTTTTACAATTGATATTTATACAGTTTATCGTTATAATAAAAAATGGAAATTAGTTTTTGTTTGGAGGATATTATGAATATAGTCTGCCTTGATTTGGAGGGAGTATTGGTACCGGAGATCTGGATCGCATTTGCGGAGAAGACCGGGATACCTGAGTTTAGAAGGACTACGAGAGACGAGCCCGACTATGACAAGCTGATGAGATACAGGATAGACCTCCTGAAGCAGCACGGACTGGGACTTAAGGAAGTTCAGGACGTCATCGCAGGTATTCAGCCGTTGGACGGCGCCAGAGAATTTTTAGACGAGCTCAGGAGTATCACTCAGGTCATTATTATAAGTGATACGTTCGAGCAGTTCGCATCTCCACTTATGAGAAAGCTCGGCTGGCCGACCATCTTCTGCAATTCCCTCGAAGTCGATGGCAACGAGATCACTGGATATAAGATGAGAGTGAAGGATTCGAAGACGACGACGGTCAAGGCACTGCAGTCTATCGGATTTGAGACGATAGCTAGCGGCGACAGTTTTAATGATCTCGGAATGATCCGCGCGAGCAAGGCAGGATTTCTGTTTAAGAGTACAGATGCCATAAAGGCAGCAAATCCGGACATCCCGGCATTTGAGACATTTGACGAACTGCTCTCTGGAATCAGGAAGGCACTGTAAGTCTCGTGTCAAGGGGCATGGAGAGACTGTGCTTCGAATCGATTAAGGAAGGAAAGTGATAGTATGAATAATAAGGATAAAACAAAGGATTCAAGAATATCTGAGCTTATTATCGCAATACTTGCTCTGGTACTTGGAGTTCTCTGTGTAGCGAACCCAGGCGGAGTTTCTGCCATAATAGGAAGAATCATCGGAGCTGTCATCGTGATAGTCGGTGCTGTTATGATATTCAGCAGGATAAAGGATAATAGCTACAGACTGCCGGCGATCATTCTGGGAGCAGTTATTGTGGCCATAGGTCTTTTTATTATTTCAAGACCGAACGATGTGCTGAAGCTGATATTCGTCGTATTCGGTGTGGTGATGGTTGTAGACGGTGTTTCCGGAATCAACAACGCAGTCACGATGAGAGGCATTGGAATCGAGAAATGGTGGGTATCGCTTATTCTTGCCATTATCAGTTTTGCCTTTGGCGTGTTCTGTATCCTCGGCGCATTTGATCTTTTAAAGCTTCAGATGATAATAATTGGCATTATGCTTATTTACGATGGAATTACATCACTGTATTCGCTTATCAGAGTTCACAGGGCCGAAAAGGGTGTTGTGGATTCACATATCGTAGAATGAAAAGAGAATTTAAGTTTTGAGGACAATGGATTTTAAAATGGAGAGGACCGGCCTCCTTAAAAAGGGAGACCGCCTTCCAGTTACTGAATCAAAGCTGCCAAATTCGTATTATTATACACTCGGCAGGGCTTATGCCATGTCTGCCAATTACACTACTCTGCAGAGACTTAAGTCAAGAGAAGGCGTCGTGACCGATGTCAGGGAGACGCCTAAGGGCTATTATGTCACTGTAGAATTTGACGAGGAACCAGTTTAGTACAGATGAGATACGTTTTAGTTAAAAATTTAGAACCTGACATGGTGTTGGGTCAGGAAATATACGACTCGGATGGCAGGCTCCTGCTCTCAAAGCACACTGTATTAAACGAGGATAACATCAGCTTCATCATTTTTACGGGAGTTCCAGGTGTCTATATCGACGAGGAGTTTTCGGAGGATGCGAAGGCTGAGGAAGTCGTAGGGAGCGAGGTCAGGAGGGCTGCCCTGCGCATAGTTCACGACGTTTTTATAAAGGCAGGTCGTCACGAGGCGGCATCTGAGAAGGAACTTTCTCAAGTGGTCGACCGTATTACCGACGATGTGATATCCGACAATGATGTTGTCGAAAATCTCATAACTATAAGGACACACGATGGCTACACGTATTTTCATTCGGTGGATGTTGCCATTCTTTCGGGAGTGCTCGGAGCCAGGCTTGGTTTGAACGAACAGGATCTCCGCGATATAGTAACGGCCGGTTTTCTGCACGATGTGGGCAAAGTGTTCATCAGTGAAGATATACTGAACGCCCCGCGAAAACTGACGCCGGATGAGAGAACGAAGATGATGGACCATCCGAGGATGGGCTATGATTTTTTAAAGGACAAGTACAACTTTAATGAGCACGTTCTCCAGGGCGTGTACCAGCACCACGAGTGGTTCAACGGGGGCGGATACCCGCGCAGAATAGCGGGGAATGATATACTGTTTTTGGCTAGAATTATAAAAGTCGCCGATGTTTACGATGCGATGACCGGAAAGAGAAGCTATCACAATCCTTATCTGCCTTCCGATGTTCTCGAGTACATCATGGGAAGGAACGGCATGGAGTTTGATCCTGTTGTCGTACATATGATGAGCCGTGAGCTCTGCGTATATCCGGTAGGCTGTGAAGTCGAGCTTTCGAACGGATTCAGGGCGGTGGTTCTTGCGAACAGGAGAGGCTCTATCATGCGGCCGAGAGTGAAGATCAGGGAAACCGGGGAGGAGATAGACCTTACAGAAGACAGAAAAGCTTGGAACCTGACTATTACCAAACTGCTGATTTAGGAGTGTAAACGATGAATCAGGGAGCAAACGAAATAGATGTGCTTCTGGCTCAAAGCTTCAAGGAGCTGGCGTCGAAGCGCCCTATCGAAAAAATAACCATCAGAGAGATCACAGATAAAGCCGGAGTTATACGTCCGACATTCTACAATCATTTCCAGGACAAATATGAGCTTTTAGAGTGGATAGTAAAGCGCGAGCTTATAGAGCCGACTGAACCGCTGCTTAACAACGGTATGCTAAAGGAGGCTCTGATACTGGCGCTTACCACTATGCAGAATGAAAAGGCATTTTACACAAGAGTCGTGTATCTCGAGGGACAGAATTCTTTTGCCGACACGCTTAAGAAAGCCGTTTCAGAACTCGCGCTTTCGCGCCTGAACAGGGAAAAGATAGATGAGCTTCTCCCGAAAAAATGGCTGACTGCCGAGATCGTGGCAGACTACTTCAGTGAGGCACTCTGCTACGCTATCATTGAGTGGGTCAAGGATGACATGCGCGTTCCTATGAACGAACTGGTGGACATTTTCATCTATGTTGCCACTCATTCACTGATGGACATCATCGGCAATCTTTACAAGTAATACATAACTTCCAAAGTGTATTAGCCCTTTTTACACGAAAATTATTTTGAATATTCAAGAGCAGGCTCTTTTAAACTATAGTATTAAAGTTGATAATAGTCTGTAAAAAGTAAATGGTTCTGGAGGACTTTAATGAACTGGCTTGGAAATCTGCTGATAATAGTGGGAATCAGCTTTGATGTATATGCGGCGGTGGAAGTGCGGGGCGCTATGCTCGCCAAGATCAAGACTAAGGTGCTGATACTTACGGCTTTAGTTTTTACTCTGATACAGAGTGTATTTTTTCTGGGTGGATATTTTATAACGCACGAGCTTGTGCTTCACAACGCCGTGGACAATCCGAACTCTTTTGGAGTTGAGCTTGCGGGCATCATCTTTTTCGTTCTTGCGGGGCGCCTTATCCACAAAGCTGTAAGGCACGAGGAGATTGAGGAAAAGCGCGAAGAGATGAGCGTTAAGGCATACGTCAGGATCGTTCTCGCAGGCGCCATCTATACTCTGTTCGCCGGACTTGCCTGTGGCCTTATGTCGTCGAACCAGAATCTTCCGCAGTATCCGCTTATGATGCTCGGATTTATCTTCGCGGCAACTATAGTTATGGTCTTACTCGGCTTCTATACAGGATATCGATATGGATTTAATTCCAGGCCGAAGTTCTATATTGCGGGAGCTGTACTGCTGATCATAGCCGGGATCTGGTGCCTGGTCACTGGTTTTCTGGGGCGATGATCTTTGCAGATTAAAGCTGGAGATATTTATGAACAGCAACACAAAAGAGATTTTAAACAGATTAGATAAAACTTATGGAACTGAGCTGCCCCTGTTTCTTCACTCTGAGGAACCGTGGCAGCTCCTTTTTGCTACTATACTCTCAGCCCAGTGCACAGATGCCAGGGTAAATGAGGTGACGAGATCACTCTACAAAAAATATCCGGACCTCGAGGCATTTGCCAACGCAGATATAAAAGAGCTTGAAAATGACATCAAATCGACCGGCTTCTATCACAACAAGGCGAAAAATATAAAGGCATCGGCCAGACGCCTTCTCGATGTCTACGGTGGTGAGATGCCGCGGGACCTTGACGATCTGCTGACACTTCCGGGAGTTGGAAGAAAGACCGCAAACCTTATCAGGGGACACGTTTTCGATGATCCGGCCATAGTCGTGGATACGCATGTAGGCCGTATTTCACGCCGCCTGGGATTTACTAAAGAAAAGGACCCGAAGAAGGTCGAATTCGACCTGATGAAGGAGCTGCCAAAGGACCACTGGATCATTATAAACACACAGCTTATCACTTTAGGACGCACTATCTGCAAGTCGCAGTCTCCAAAGTGCTCTGAGTGTTTTCTGTACGATCTCTGCCCGACACACGGGTCTGTAAAATAGACAAAGGGGATTTTTTAATGGACTGGAAGAAAAAATTAAAGATACCTGTACTGACTTTTATAATCCTCTGCGCTATGCTTTTGATCGGGTACGCTGTCTGGTACCACGATTCGAACAGTGCTGGCAGTTCCGGCGACGCAGAAAAGAGCACAAAGAGTGCAAAGAGCAAGCCGGTAAATCTTACTCTTTTCTCAGATATCTCAGATTGGAATGCTCCGGAGTGGTCTCTTCGGGATGGAACGCTTACGAAAGCCATCTCGGACCACTCCGATGTGTCTCTTACATTCAATATTCCTGCCCAGGACGCAGATAAGGAGCTCTCACTCCTTCTCGTCGAAAACAAGCTCCCTGACATTATTACCGTAAGAGATTCCAATATTATCAGGCAGCTTATCTCTTCGGGCAAGGTCTGGAATCTGCGGGAATTTTTCTTAGAGTACAAGTCCGATTCTGATATTTTAAAAAATATTCCGGAAGGCACACTTTCAGACCTTATGTATCGAGACGACGGGTGGTATGCCCTGCCTACCGGCTACAGGGATGACGACTTTAAAGAGAACAACAACACGATCATCTGGAACAAAGCGCTCCTCGAAAAGATCGGGATAAACATTTCCGATGTAAAGACTGAGTCCGGGATGCTTTCAGCCTTAAAAAAGGCAGAAGATTACAGGACACTTCACCATCCTCAGATGATACCGATTCTTTTTGACGGTACACATTACAAAGACGGCTCGCTTACATTTCTGGCATATTCATTCGGAGCATCTGAGCTTGACAGTAAGGGCAGATACCAGAATATCTGGACGACTCAGGGCGGAAAGGAAGCGCTTGATTTTACAAACACACTGCTTGAGACCGGAATACTGAACCCGTCGTATCTCGCTTACGATTTGCCGCAGATCCAGAAGATGATGGCTGAATCCTCCGTCCTCTGCTACATCGGAAATATTAATGAGCTCGATATAGATTTTGACAACTGGGTATCGAGCGGCGCAGTAAGAAGCGATACCGGAGCCGCTCCAGTGCTGCAGAATCTGAGCAGTTCTTCATACACTCTGCCAAATACATTTGTAAGCAAAAGCTGCAACGATCTGCCGGGCACAGCAAAGCTTTTAGATTATGTTATAGGTGGGAAGATGCTTGACGATGTGACAAATGATTCGCAGGTGATCCCTTTCGCCGTTTTTTCAAATCCGATGTGGGACAGAACACTTATCGGGCAGTCTTATATCAATTCCAATCATTACAAAAAACTGCATAAATTACGGGGCGTCTACTCCAAAGAACCCGGGCTCAAGACATACGACCCGAGGCTTCTGACATTACCTGTCGGAATGTTTAAAAATCACCAGAAGCTAGAAGATAATTACAACAGTATTTTCGAAGATACGACGGATTTTATCTCCGATATTCTCTCTGCCCAATCGAAGGGAGAATTTAAGAAGCTGTATTCAGAGATGCTTGAAAATTACTCGTCTCTGCGTAATAATGACCTTGGGAATGCCTTAAATTCCCAGATAGAAAAAAACAGGAAAGAATTTAATACGTCAGCCAACCGTAAGAAAAGCAGTGCAAAAAAATGAAAAAGCTTATTCGAAAAATAAGAGAGAGCATTACTCTTCAGCTGGCCATCATCATAGTGCTGATACTTCTGGTCATGGTATTTATGATGCAGCAGATTTTTAAATACTTCCAGCGTGTAGAGAATGAAAACGCCAATACTCTCGCCAATACAACGCTCACTCAGACTCAGAGTTCACTGGCGTCGTATTATGATTCACTCGAGGGTACTGCCGAATCGTTCGGATACTCTTCAGAAGTGACAAAGTTTTTCAGTGAATCGCCTCTGGAGAGGATCAGGTATATCGACAATTTAAAAACTGTATTTTCAAATACGATCCTTCTGCAGGACCATATCCGTGGCATCAAGCTCTACGACACAAACATGAACCTTATAGCTTCATTTGGACAGAATTACCAGCTCCCCGAAGGTGAAATGAGGCTCAGGAATGTCGTTGAGATGAATATGGACTACTATTTCGGCAACAATGACAGCAGGGCCTATGCATTTTACCTGCCTGAGTACAGCGTAAAGAGCGGAAGGTACAGAGAACTGGTCGGAATGTGCGTACTGTTTCTCGACAGAAGAGCCTTGGACGATACGATAATGAATTCTCTTTCGGCAATGTCATCTGCGGTAGAGCTTCTGGATCAGAATGGCAACATCATGACCTATATGCAGACCGATGAGCTGAACCAGAAGAGCATAGACAAGCTTGTCCAGAGTGGCCGCTACAATTCGACTACAGGATATTTTGGAAAAAACGGCTGGAAGATCGTTACTGCCGTTTCGATCGAGGCTAATGCCGGAAAGGAACAGCAGTACAGCAATCTGATATTTTTAACGCTCATAGTCATGGCTGTGGCTTTTGCCATACTGATCCTTTTCAGCTACATGCGTATGGCTCTTCCGATACACAACCTGCAGACGTTTATCGAGAGCGCGACCGTAAACAAGGCAGCGCGCCTTAGGCCTAAGAGGATAGATGAGATCGGAAAGGTGTCGAACAGCCTCGACAACCTGCTCGATGAGAACGAGAGAAACATACATGAGATCAGGGAGAACAAGATCCTTCTGTATGAGCTCGAGATCTCGAAACAGAAAATGGAGATACTCGCCTACAGAAACCAGATAAATCCACATTTTTTGTACAATACCTTCTCATGTATCAGCGGTATGGCACTGATGAACGACGAAGAGGAGATAGCCGATATAACGATGGCGCTCTCTGATATTTTCAGGTATGCGGTCAAGGGGGCCAATGTCGTGACGGTAGCCGATGAAGTCGCCAACCTGAAAAAATACAGCAAGATCATCGAAGCCAGGTTTATGGAGGACATTGAAACCGGCAGGAGCAAGATGCACATCATAGCTGATGTCGACAAAGATGCTGAAAATATTCAGCTCCCGAAACTTCTTATCCAGCCGCTTGTCGAAAACTCAGTCTTCCACGGACTCGAGCAGAAGATGGGAGAAGGCTATGTAAAAGTCAGAATTTATCACGACGGTGAGAGGCTTCGGATAACAGTATCGGATAACGGTGTCGGAATCCCGCGGGAGAAACTGCACGAACTAAGAGCCTCATATGAGAAGATGGGTTACATTTCTCCTGTGGAAGAGAACCAGGACAAAGTGCCCCGTTTCATGCAGCCTGTAAATGAGGTCGAGGGGACAGGAACTGATATAAAGGTCGATACCGCGCGAAACAGGAAGCAGAAAAACAATGGAATCGGGCTTGGAAACATTATCCAAAGGCTCAGACTTTTTTACGATGGTTCCTATACATTTATGATCGACAGCACCGAAGGGGCAGGTACGACAATTAGAATATCGGTACTTGACCATGTGACAAAAAAAGTCATGGACAGTATGAACTGAAGCAGCAAATCGGAGGTGAAAAATTGTTAACCGTATATATTGCAGACGATGAGGTCTGGGTCGTTCTCGGCCTTCAGAAGCAGCTTAAGAAAACGGGACTGGCTGTAAAAGTAGTCGGCTCCGCCAACAATGGACTGACTGCCAGAGATGAGATCGGTAAACTGAAACCGGATATCGTGTTTACAGATATAAGAATGCCGGGTGAGAATGGGCTTGAGCTCTTAAAGGATATAGGGGAACTCTCGCCAGATACCAGAGTCGTAATCATATCGGGTTATGCAGATTTCGCTTATGCCCAGGAAGCCATCAGGGGAAACGCCTACGAGTATATCGTAAAGCCGATTCATGAGGAAGATTTAAAAAATGTCCTCGAGAGGATAATAAAGGAGATAAACCCGGAACAGACCTCTGAGGAAAATCAGGAGGAAGTCAAGCAGATCGCACATGAGAGTGCGGTAAGCATAGCGGATAAGGCGATACTTGAGATCCAGGAGAACTATCTTAAAGATATTTCTCTATCAGTGCTCGCCGAAGAGTACGGCGTAAGCGCTGCTTCTTTGAGCTCACAGCTTAAAGAAAAGCTCGGTATGACATATTCTGACTATGTCACCTCGCTTAGGATACAGAAGGCAAAGGAGCTTATTTCTACAACCTCCCTCTCGATGCAGGAAGTGGCAGAGCAGTCTGGCTACTCGGACTACTTTTACTTCACGAAGGTGTTTAAAAAAGTCGAGGGCATTTCGCCGAGCAAATACAAAAAAGAGCTGTGAAGAAACAGCCAAAAGGTGAAAAATTTACCAAATTGTGAACAAATTACAACCAAGTTGTGAAAAAATTACCAAAAAATAAAAATAAGTCCATTCCTTTTTTGTCTAAAAAAATGTAAATTATACATAGTTGATCGAGGGCCCGACAGAAAAGGTTTCAGTCAGGGTACCGGAGAAAAGGAGTGGTTAAACATGAAAAAGAAGATCTTAAGCGCCATTCTCTGTGGCGCAATGTCTGTGACACTTCTTGCTGGATGCGGATCATCCGCAGCTAAGTCCGGCGGAAGCTCAAGCAGCTCAAGCAGCGGTTCTGCTGCATCGACAAGCAATTCCGGAAGCTCAGCTAAGAGCGGAGACATCAAGATCGGTGTTTCTATCTGGAGTTCAACAGATGTACTTGGTTCTCAGTGTAAGAAGATCATTGATGAGGCTGCCAAGGCACTTGGTGTTAAGGTTCAGTACGTCGATCAGGGACATGTTTCTGAGCAGGTTACAGCATCAGTTGAGACACTTGCAGCTGCAGGATGCCAGGGTATCATCATCTGCAACTCTTCAGATACAGAGATGCAGTCAGCTATCCAGACATGCAACCAGAACAAGGTATATCTCGCACAGTTCTTCCGTGTAATCAGCAAGGAGAACAGCCCGGACATCTATAAGGCAGCTACAGATTCACCTTACTATGTAGGCGCCGTTCACGAGAACGAAGTTGAGAACGGAAATAAGCTCGTCAAGATCCTCCTTGACAAGGGCGATCGTGATATAGGTCTTATCGGCTGGGAGCAGGGTGATGCTACATGGCTCGGCCGTTGGAAAGGTTATAAGCAGGGTGTTGAGGAATGGAACAAGAAACATCCTAACGATAAAGCTAAACTCTCAGAACCACAGTACGCTGGTACATCTTCAGATGGTGGTGCTAAGGCCTGCCAGGCCCTCCTTCAGGCAGATCCAAAGATCGATGCTATTATCCCGGCAGGCGGCGGCGGTGATCCTCTTCAGGGTGCTATCGCAGAGCTCGAGTCAGAAGGCAAGACAAAGGATGTTGATGTAGTTTCAACAGACTTCCTTCCAGACCTTGGAAAGAGACTTGCTAATGGTTCAATGGCAGCTGAGTCAGGCGGACATTACTGCGATCCTCTTATCGCTTTCATGCTCGTTTACAACGCTATCAAGGGCAACTACAAAGATTTCGCTGGCAAGTTCAACGATATCCCATTCCCTTATCTGTATGTTTCATCTGCTAAGGACTACGAGGACTATGATAAGTACTTCGTAAAGCAGCTCCCATATACAGATGATGAGCTTGTTGAGATGTCAAAGTTAAGCTATGACGATCTTGTAAAGAAGGCAGCATCTGTTTCTATCGAGGATGCCAAGTCAAGATCTGGAAAGTAATTCAGATTTTATACAAATCAATACTTTGATTTTTAAAGGGCCGGAGCCGGGAGGCTCCGGTCAAACTTTTGTAAAATTCTTTTTGAAAACCTTTTTTGTCAACTTAATAAAAATCTTTCAGAAATGAGGTAAATGTATGGACGCTACTGCTAAACCAGCAGCAAAAAAGAAATTTACAGGCAAGCCTGCAGGTTATGGCATGCTGGTTATTTTCATCTTTGTTGCGTGGCTGATTTTTAAAATTCTGAGCCCGTCAAACTTCGGTTCACCGAGCCAGATGATGACTTACTTCAATGCAGGACTTATGGCAGCTACAGGAGCTGTAGGATTTTATTTCGTCATGGTCATGGGAATGTTCGACTTCTCGATCGGCGCAAATATCATGCTTTCTGCTATTGTTGGTTGTGTATTTGCTAATAAACTGGTGCAGTCAAACACCGGGTTAGGATATGTAGGATTTGTAATCGGATGTATTGTTACCGGCGCTCTCGTTGGTCTTTGCAATGGTCTTTTCTATGTAAAGCTTCACATCCCTTCAATGATCGTTACTACAGGTCTTGCTCTTATCTACGAGGCACTCGGAAGTTACTTCGCAGGTGGTCAGCTTCAGACCCTTCCATCAAACGTAAGAGGCCTTGGAAAAATGCCGGGCAACCTGATCGTTGCTGCTATGGCATTTATCATCGCATACATTTTATTGAATTACACTAAGTTGGGAACTTACACATACGCTATTGGTTCAGATGAGTTTGTCGCCAAGAACATGGGTATCAATGTAGACCTGTACAAGGTTCTCGCATTCGTTATCAGCGGCGCATTCTTCGGAATCGAGGCTATCCTTACTATCAGTTTCGGATCATCAATGGAAGCTCAGACAGGAATGCTTTCTATGAGCCGTAACTTCGTACCTACGATGGGATGCTTCTTCGGACTCGCATTCAGAAAGTATGGAATTCCACTTCCAGCTATCTTCCTTGGTGAGTTCGTCATCAACATTATTTTCTATGGATTCATAGCTCTTGGTGCACCTACAGCTATCCAGGACGTTATCACAGGTCTTGCCCTTCTTCTTATCGTTGCTATCACAACTAAGGTAAGAAAAGGTGAGGTTGTTAAATAATTACGAAGGGAGAACACAAAAATGAGTGATGAGGTAAGACTCGAAGTAAAAAATCTGTGCAAATCCTTCGGAATTACAAAGGCTGTACAGAATGTATCATTTAACGTATATAAGGGAACTATCCACGCTCTGATCGGTGAGAATGGTTCCGGTAAGTCAACACTTACCAATATGCTGACAGGAATCTATTCCATAGACAGTGGTGAGTTTATCCTCGATGGTAAAAAAGTAAATGCAAAGAACCAGGTCGAAGCCAACGATCAGGGAATCTCAATTATCGTTCAGGAGATCGGAACTCTTTCAGGACTGACAGTCGCTGAGAACATTTTCCTTGGACATGAGCAGAGATTCATCCATGGCGGCTTCAAGAACACAGGCGCCATGAACCGTGAAGCAAACAAGCTTCTGAAAGAATTCGGATTTGACCGTATCAAGGCCGGCGACATGATAGACAACTACAATTTCGAGGACAGAAAGCTCGTCGAGATTGTAAAAGCTACATATTTTAAACCGAAGGTTCTTGTAGTCGATGAGACGACCACAGCCCTCTCACAGGAAGGCCGTGAAGAGCTCTACAAGCATATGAACCGTGTCAGAGATTATGGCGGCTGCGTAATCTTCATTTCGCACGATCTGCCGGAAGTTCTCGACAAGTCAGACAGGATCACAGTTCTTCGTGACGGTCAGTATATCGACACTGTAAATTCAGCAGATGTTACCGAGGAAGACTTGAGAACCCTGATGGTAGGCCGTGAGATGACAGGCGCTTACTACAGAGAGGATTATGGCGAGAAGATCTCTGATCAGGTAGTACTTTCTGTAAAGGATGTAACAGTTCCAGGAATCATCTCCGATGTAAGTTTCGACCTTCACAAGGGCGAGATCTTAGGTTTCGGTGGACTTTCAGAGTCAGGTATGCACGAAGTCGGCAAAGCTATCTTCGGAGCATCATTTGACAGAGAGGGAAGCGTTACCTTAGCAGACGGCACACAGATAAACGATATCCCGACTGCCATCAAGCACAGCATCGCCTACACTTCAAAGGACCGTGATAACGAGTCAGTCGTTATCAACCAGAGCATCAAGGACAATATATGCCTGCCTTCACTTGATCAGATAGCAGGTAAGTCACATCTCTTAAGCGACAGAAAGCAGAATGAATTTGCCAATAAATACGCAAAGGAAATGTCTGTAAAGATGGTCAATGTAAACCAGTTCGTATCTGAACTGTCAGGTGGTAACAAACAGAAGGTAGTAGTTGCCCGCTGGATCGGAAAAGATTCTGATATCTGTGTATTCGACAGTCCTACACGTGGTATCGATATCAAGGTAAAACAGGATATATATCAGCTCCTCGACAAGATGCGCAAGCAGGGCAAGTCGATCATTATGATCTCAGAAGAGCTGATGGAACTTATTGGAATGTGCGACAGAATCATGATAATGAAGGATGGAAAGATAAACGGCGAAGTTAAGAGAAGTCCTGAACTGTCAGAAAATGATCTGATCGGAATGATGGTATAAGGAGGAAACACAATGCCAACAAAAACAGTTACGGCGGCAGAAACCGATGACGAAGCTATGAAAAAAGCTTCCAGAATGTCGCTGATGAGAACATTACTTCCTATCGTCGGCCTGGTGATCATATTTGTTATCTTCAATATTCTTACACATGGACAAATGATTCAGGGCCTTGCGCTTACATTCTCTGATGTATATGTAACACTTATTTCATCGATGGGTGTATTCTTCATCATGACGATGGGCGGACTCGATTTTTCTCAGGGTTCAATTTTAGGAATTGCATCGATTGTTATCTGTGCTCTTTCAAAATACAACGTAGCACTTGCTGTTATCGCTGGTGTAGCAGCCGGCGCAGCTATCGGCCTGATCAACGCTTTCTTCTATGTAAAGAGAAAGATCAAGTCATTCATAGTTACAATCTGCACCATGTTCCTGTTCAGAGGTATCATCAAGTACCTGACATCGAACACACCTGTTGCAGCATCAGCAAACCTTACAAACCTTTACTCAGTACCTCTTCTTGTAACTCTTACAGCTATTGTGCTGATCATCGGCTTTATCTTCTTCCGTTTCACAAGATTCGGAACAGACTTAAAGGCTATCGGCGCAGGCGAGACAGCAGCCAAGTTTGCAGGTATAAAGACTGACAAGACGAAGTTCTTGATCTACGTACTCGCAGGAGCTATCACAGGATTTGCAGCATTCATCAACGTATTAAAAGTTGGTTCTGCTACATACAACAGTGGAAGCATGCTCGAGACAAAGATCCTGATCGCCTTAGTACTTGGTGGTATGCCTATCTCAGGCGGCGCTAAGGTTAACTTCCTGAACGTTGTCGTAGGTTCATTCCTCTATGTAGTCCTTAACAGAGGTCTCCAGATGATGGGTCTTACTACACCAACACAGCAGCTGATCCAGGGAATCATCTTCCTTGTATTCGTCTTCATCTTCGCTGATCGTGAGTCACTCACAGTCATCAAATAACAGGAGGCTTGAGACACATTTGTGCCTCTTTCTCAAAGATATTTTATTACGAAAGGCAGGAGTTTTCTCCTGCCTTATGTTGTGCCTGAACAGGTTGGACATTTTTAAAATAAGGTGGTATATTTATTTTGAGGGCAGTGATTAGATTAAAGTTCAGGCAAATGGAGCAGTACTATGAGATATTTACCCATTAAAAAATTTGCAGTGACCATACTGACCGCCGCCATGGTAACGACACCGGTTTTTACACCGACAAGAGCGGAAGCATCGCTGAAGATGG
Organism: Lachnospiraceae bacterium; assembly: GCA_003862155.1. Classification (GTDB taxonomy): domain Bacteria; phylum Bacillota; class Clostridia; order Lachnospirales; family Lachnospiraceae; genus Weimeria; species Weimeria bifida. Next base: position 74,765 of record QOUV01000005.1, on the reverse strand, counting down.
CATCGTGGGGTGTAGGCCGCCTCTCATCATCTGAAAAGAAGATGTACGACCATCTTATAAGTGAGCTGGGGAGAATATTGAAAAATGGCGGTTCTACGAAGATCACTTTTAACAGTTCTTCGTACAAACTGCACCTTACGTCTGGTCAGGATGCACTAAATATCTGGAAGAAGCTCTATACATATGCTTCGAATAACCATCCGGAGCTGCTCTGCTATCAGGATCTTTTATCTTCGAAGAGCAGTTCGGTTGGAGTTACGCTGAAAAACCATAAGGCGTCATCTTTTACAGCCTATATTGCTGTAGACGAGAGCTATCAGGGAAGCGGAAAGGATAAGGAGCATACTTTAAGTAAATCAGCTCTCACAAAGCTTAAAGCCGCCGAGAAAGAGGCCGCGCGGGTGATTTCTGCGAATTCAAAGAAGGGAATTTACGATACTATAAAAGCCTACGCGGATTACATCGCAGGACAGGTAAGCTACGATCAGGATGCCGCGGATGGGTACAGGACAAACAGCTCTCCGTGGAGCCTTATCTCTGTATTTGACCGTGACCCATCTACGAATGTAGTCTGTGAGGGTTACACCAAGGCCTTTCAGTACCTGATGGACAATACCACGAAGTTTACCAATGCGGGGATAGTCTCAAAGATCGTGACAAGCAATGCCGGCGGCATTGGCCACATGTGGAACGTAGTTACGATCGGCGGCAAAAACTATATCGTCGACGTGACCTGGTATGACAAGACCACAGACTCCCCTTCATACAAACCGCAGTATATTCTCGGCGGTCAGTCAGTTGTAGATAATGGCGATACTTTTGGCGAGCACACTTATGATGATGACACGAGAGAATTTTATACGAACAGTGAGCTGAAGCTTTCTGACACATCATTTGATAAGACCACTGAAAAGGCACTTAAAGTCAAGATCAGAAATGCTTCACAAAAGAAGCAGTCGGCATCTTCGAAGCAGATTTCTTCTATAAAAAAGAAACGTGGCTCTATCACAAAAATTTCCGTTGGGAAAAGAAAGCTGACTATCAGTTTTAAAAAGGTAAAGGTCAGCGGAAAGACCGTGAAATATCAGACTGCGATTAAGCGGTCGACTGCAAAGAAGTGGAATGAATCCTATACCTCATCTACGAAGAAAACATTTACGAAGCTGAAAAAGGGAAAGACCTACTGGGTCAGCGTCCGCCCATACATCACAGTAAATGGCAGAAAATATTTCGGTAAATGGTCGAAGACACTGACCAGGAAAGCCAAATGAATTCTAGGAGAGCGAAATGACTTTGTCTTGAGACAGACCGTAGGAAGTCTCATCTCCCCACTCTGGGGAAGCCTGTCCGGATGTGATGTCGGAGAGTTTCCTGTCAGTTTCGCCCTTCAGATCAGATGGTACCATCAGATGTACCGTTACCGCAGTTCCGTATTCTATACCGGTCTGCGGTATTTTTTTCTGATTGAAAAAATAGCTGGCCCTGCCAAAATCGTTGTAATCGAGTGTTAAAGTCAGTGGGTATCCGGTAAGAACTTCCATGACGATTGCAGTATCAGCTGCCAAAGACGCTGCTGTGCTGTAAGCGCGGGTCAGGCCTCCGGTGCCTAAGAGCGTGCCCCCGAAATACCTGACTACAGCAATAAGACAGTGATCAAATCCCCTGTGAGTCAGTACGTCTGCTATCGGGTGACCGGCTGTACCCTGTGGTTCACCGTCGTCAGAAGAGCGGAGAATTCCATCGACCTGCCAGGCAAAGCAGACATGTCTGGCGTTGTAGTGCTCTTTTCTTAGTGCGCAAATTTTTTCGGCGGCCTCTTCAGGGCTTTCTATCGCAAAGACATATCCGAGAAAGCGCGACTTTTTTTCATCGTATTCACTTGTTCCGGTCTTTAAAATCCTGTACATTCGAATTCTCCTGTTTTTTTAAACAGCCTGTCTGCTTTATTATACGAAATATTTTTGCTATAATAAAGTGGCTTTTGTATTTAACAGTTTCAGCTTAATATTTTCCCCCGAGGTTTTTTATAGATGGATTTCAGCAGAACTTATGTAAAAAATCACAACTCGCCGAGAATCAGAAAAAGGCTGGCAGCGCAGAACCGCTTCATCCACAGTCTTATAAAGACTATCCTTATCCTGATTCTTATAGTGCTGGCTCTCTCTATCGCAGGCGCAGCCTACTATGTCAAATCGCAGATCGACAAGCTGCCGGATATCTCGGCTGTAAATATTTCGCCTTCAAAGAATAAGACCAGGATTGTCGATACTGACGGCAGGATTCTGGCGACACTGTCGGCCGGAGGAACAGAGCGCGAGTATGTCTCATTGAAAAAAATTCCAAAGGATCTTCAGCATGCGATTGTAGCAGTAGAGGACGAGAGATTCTATGAGCACAATGGAGCGGATATTCGCAGCAATATCAGGGCAATCTTTACAGGACTCGTAAACGGCGGAAATTTTTCACAGGGGGCGAGCACTATAACTCAGCAGCTCCTCGATATCACCTATTTTTCAACGAAGACTGAGGACAAGGGCTTTGTGGACAGGCTCGACCACAAGATCCAGCAGGAGTATCTGGCTGTCCAGCTTGAGAGAGTGAAGTCCAAGGATCAGATTCTTGAGAAGTATTTAAACACTCTAAACCTCGGACGGAATACTCTCGGAGTCGAGGCTGCCGCAGAGCGGTATTTTAACAAGGATGTTTCGAAACTGAATCTGTCGGAGTGCACAGTACTTGCCGCCATTGCCAGAAATCCCACGAAATACAACCCGATAAACCATCGGAAAAACAATGCACTGCGACGTGAGAAAGTCCTTAAGACTATGCTCGACCAGGGATATATTACACGTAAATCGTATCAGAAAGCGATAGATGACGATGTATACAGCCGTATCGCGTCAGAAAATTACGAAGATGAGGAAAAGTCGTCTTATTTTGAAGATGCATTGACAGAGCAGGTCGTAGGAGATCTAAAAAGGCAGCTCGGGCTCACTGAGACCGAAGCTTTTATGAAGCTGTACACCGGAGGGCTGAAGATCTACGCGACTCAGAGCAAGAGCATCCAGAATATAGTCGATAAGGAAGTCGACCGTAAGGCAAACTATCCGGGAGGCACGAAGTACTCACTTAGTTTTTCGCTGACTGTCGAGAAAGAAAACGGCACGACGAAAAATTACAACGAGAAGACGATGCTAAAGTACTACCGCGGACGTGATAAGGCTTACACCCTGAATTATAAATCCAAAGAAGAGGCGAAGAAAGCGTACGCGGCATACAGGAAGCAGATGACCGCCGACGGAAAAGTACCTGAAGGCGGAGAGTGCATAAACTATATGTTAGAACCACAGACGGCCGTTACGATAATAGACCAGAAAACGGGAGAAGTCAGGGCGGTCTCCGGAGGACGCGGAGACAGAGAGAACGGGCGGACTTTAAACAGGGCAACTGATACCGTAAGACAGCCCGGCTCAACCTTTGATATTCTCTCAGCCTACGCGCCGGCCATAGATGCCGCCGGAGAGACACTAGCGACAGTCGAAGATGATGCGCCGATGACATACCAGAACGGGCAGAAACTAAAAAACTACGATAAAAGGTACCGTGGGTTTACGACGATAAGGGATGCTGTAACCAGTTCTGTAAATGTTGTCGCCGTTAAGACGCTTACAAAAATTGGAACGGGACTTGGATATCAGTATGTAAAGGACTTTGGCATTTCGACGTTAAGGGATGGAGATAACAACGAATCGCTTGCACTCGGCGGACTCACCCGTGGAGTTAAAAATATAGAGCTTGCGGCGGCTTATGGAACCATTGCAAATGGTGGCTATTACAGGAGACCTGTATATTACACTACGATTGAGGACAGTACTGGTAAAGTTATCCTCGATACCACCAACGACAAGGGACACCGCGTTCTGAAGCAATCCACGGCATGGCTTCTTACATCTGCGATGGAAGACGCCATAAACAAGGGAAGCGGGATAAATGCATCGTTTGACGGCATGACTCTCGCGGGAAAGAGTGGTATGACAACTGATAACCGGGACTTACTGTTAGCTGGTTATTCGCCGTATTACACCTGCGTCGTCACCGGAGGCTGCGACGATGACTCGCCGCAGAAGGATACTTCATATACGACAAAGATCTGGAAGTCAATAATGCAGCAGATTCATATGGATAAGAGCTATAAGATTTTCAAGAGACCTGCAGGAATAGTTTCTGCAAATATCTGCAGGAAATCAGGGAAACTGCCTGAGGAGAATGTCTGCAACAAGGACCCGAGAGGCTCTATGGTCGTAAAAGAGTATTTCACAGCTGATACAGTGCCGACAGAGACCTGTGACCACCATGTAAAGCTCGACATTTGTAAGATTTCGGGACTCCCGGCTGGAGATTTCTGCCCTAAGTCTGACATAGTAAAAGAAGTCTTTATTACCGGAGGAAGTCCGGGTACCGAAGACAGCAAATATATGATTTCGGCAGATGATATGCTTCGGACCTGCAATATTCACACATCCCGGATACCGCCCGCGTCAGTACATAATTCACGCAAAAATTCAAAAAGCTGAGATCACAGGATTGTACTCAAATAAAAACTTGCAATATCTCAGAAACGGAGTAGAATAATATCTGTTGTTGGCCCATAGCCAAACGGTAAGGCAGCGGACTCTGACTCCGTCATTTCAAGGTTCGAATCCTTGTGGGCCAGCTCTTTTAAGAGGCGATGTACATCAGTACATCGCCTCTTTTTTTCGCGTATTAAATGAGCGGTGCTGAAATAACATATCGGTGCCGGCGGATGCTTGCATCCGCAAAGGCATCCGATGTGTTATTTCAATAGCGCGAACGCGCGAATGAGCATGAAGCGAAGCGGAATGCGAATTGCACCGCTCATTTTTAAATGATATAATAACTGATATTACTGTACACTTAGCTGAAAGGTCGAATTTTATGTATGAGATGAAGACCAGAGTGGGATTTTCACAGGTGAACGAAAACCTTGAGATGCCGCTGTCAGGCATTATAAATGAACTGCAGGACTGCGCCACATTTCATTCGCAGGATACAGGTTATACGATGCAGTGGCTTACAGGAAAACGCAGAGGCTGGTTCGTAACGGACTGGCAGATAAGAATTCACAAAAGTCCGGTCATGGGAGAAAATGTGACCGTACGTACCTACCCATACAGGGCCAGAGGTGCACTGGCTTCGAGGTATTTTACTATAACGGATTGGGACGAGACCCCGTTTGTTACGGCAAACTCGCTCTGGGTATATATGGATCTCGACAGATCGGAACCTACCCGTGCGCCGCAGGAGATGATTACTGCTTACGGTGCCGGAGCACCGCCGACAGAGGACTTCGGGAAGAGAAAGATAAAATTCGACGGTGACCTCGAGACGGTCGGCCAGATCAAGGTCAACGAGATCATGATCGATTCGAATGGACACATGAATAACGGCAAGTATATTGTGCTCGCTGAGAGCGTTCTCTCGGGCAGGGGGCCGTTTGATTTTTACAGGATAGAGTACAAGAACCAGGCACGAAAAGGCGATGATCTTTTGATACGCTGCGGAGAAGACAATGGCAGGATTCTCGTTGAGATTTCAAATAAAGATCTCGAGCCTTTTATGAGGCTTGAGGCATTGAATGAGGAGTAATATGACTACAGCAGAGGCAGAGAAAAAACTTTCGGAATACTTAAGACTTTCGGATGATAATACAGCGTGCGAAAAATCAGATATCAGCCCGATAAAGACACTCAGGCTTAAGGACTACGCGAAGAAATATGACGAGTACAGGGCAGCAGGCCTTAAGTCTATTAAGCGCGGAGAGCTGGCACTTCTGCTCCTTGCGGGCGGCATGGGCACGAGGCTCGGCTTCAGCGGGCCGAAGGGAACTTATCCTATCGAAGAGGACAAGTCCATTTTCGGATGCCTTTTCGACAATCTCCGCAGAGATATCGGAGACATCAAAGTGCCGTTTTTCGTTATGACATCTGATAAAAATGATCAGGCCACGAGGGCATTTTTTAAAGAGAAAAATTACTTCGGATACGATCCTAAGCTCATTTATTTTTTCAAGCAGGAGATGGCACCGGCCTGTGACTTTGATGAGAAGCTCCTGCTCGAAGGAAAGGATGTCCCGGCTACTTCTCCGAATGGAAACGGCGGATTTTTTACTTCGCTCGTAAAGGCAGGATACGGCGAGATATTAAAACGGTGCGGTGTAAAATGGCTCAATGTCTTCGGAGTTGACAATGTCCTCGCGAAGATCGCCGACCCGGCCTTCTTGGGAGCAGTCATAGAAGAGCACAAGTCCGCTGCTGTCAAGGCAGTCCTTAAGAAGGACCCGTCGGAAAATGTCGGAGTCGTCTGCGAGAAAAACGGGCATCCGTCTATAGTAGAGTATTTTGAGCTTGGCGACGAGCAGGCTCACGAGCGCGGTGAGGATGGAGAGCTCCTCTACAGCGCAGGAGTCACTGTAAATTATCTTTTTGATACTTCTATTCTTTTAAATACTGTCGGGCAGGATATGCCGGTTCACAAAGTAAAAAAGAAGATCCCGTATATCGGAGAGGATGGAAGGCTTGTAAAGCCCGAAGAGCCGAACGGCTATAAATTTGAGATTCTTATCACAGATATCCTGAAATTTTTCCCGGATTTTCTTCCGGTAGAGGTAAAGCGCGAGGACGAATTCGCCCCAGTAAAAAACCTGCATGGTACCGACTCGGTCGATTCCGCAAGGAAACTGCTTGAAGCCAGGAGAAATGCCGATGGCGATTGAGAGCATCCGGTTTTCAGTGATCATCGGAGCCTATCAGACCGCAGCCTGGTATTTTAAGGAGTCCTTAGAGTCGGCAAAAGCTCTCGAATGGCGGAATATGGAGATCCAGGTTCTCGACGCCTGCCCGGAGGCTGGACTTGGCAATATTACGAGGTCGGTCATGAAGGATGACTACAGGCTGAAGTACGTGAAGCTCCGTCCGAAAAATTCCCTCGCCGATGTCTGGAATGAGGGCATCAGAAGGGCACAGGGCGATTACCTGATATTCGTCGGGCTTACGGACAAGCTGAATACGATGATCCTCAAATACCTGAGTGATTTCATAGGAGAGCATCCGGAGTGTGATATCATCTACACCGATCACGACGAGATAAAAGACGCCTGCCGGATGAATCCTTATTTTCTTCCTGATTTCAATAAGGAGCTGCTCCTCGGGCAGAATTATATCGGGGACACTTTCATAGTAAAACGCGATTCTATAAGGAGACTGGGACTCTTTAGAAAAGAGCTTTCATTCGCATTTGCCTATGATTTTTTTATCAGGGCGATGCAGAGAAAGGCCAGATTCGGGCACATTGCGGCGCTCCTCTGGCACAATGTAGCACCTGATTCACCTGTAAACGATGAGCTCCTTTCGCTTAGAGACAGGAGTATCAGAGAGCACATGACAGTGGTAAGCGCTTACCTGAACGAAAATGGGATCAGAGGCAAAGTCGAGCGGACAAAAAACGACTCGTGGTCTGTGCGGTATGACGGGAGCGATTACAGGTCGCATATGAGCTCGGTTCTTCTGATAAAAGACAAGGGAGTCCATGTTACTACGAGAAACGCGGCCGAAAAGCTCTACGGCTATGTTTCACAGCCGGATATAGCTGTAGCCGGTGGAAAATTTATCAGCGGCCTGTCGGTAAACAACTGCGGTTACATCTATGATCAGGAGGGAATTACCTATCCGGCATGCAGAGGAGAAAATCCGCTGTCGCCGGGGCTCTATGGCCGTATCCGTACTGCATCTGACGTCTCTATGGTAGACTTTTCATTCTGCATGGTAGACGCTTCCTTTTTTAAAAAATGCGGTGGATTCGACAAACGGCTCCGCGGCAACGATATGATACTCGACCTGTGTCTTAAAGCAAGAGCTGGAGGACTAAGAGTCGTCTATGTCCCGAAGGTCACGGCCCATCGCAGCAGAACAGATGAGGGAGGCGACGAGAACTCACGCTCTGTACTTCGTGAGAAGTGGAAGAGGACTATAACGGCGGGAGATCCTTTTTACAACAGGAACCTTCCTGCGGGGATTAAGAACTACTATCTCTGAGATTGACATTCTGAAATAATTGGGGTATTATGCTAAAGTTATCGAGTTATATTATGATTTGGTGGTCAAAAGGTTGACCACCAAATCATGATATAGTTTTGTGAGTGTTTCACACTCACAAAACCCCACAGCTCCAGAAAAGCTAAATGCATATAAATTTTATTTTACTATATTTTTAGCTTTTCTGGAGCTGTGGGGCGGGTCATTAAGTCACGCTTGTTGACCCTTATATCATAATATTTCGTGAGGTAAAAAGATGCGTGAAAATACACCGCGTCCTTCTGGAAAAACGAAGTCCAGAAAGCGCCGTAAGGTTTTTCTGATAGTTGAGCTGATCATTTTGGTACTGGTCCTTATCGTACTGTTCTTCTGGCTCAAGTTCGGAAAGATACATTTCCAGAATGTCGGTAAAGTAAAGACCAACACACTATCAGCTGAGACTGTAAAGTCATTGTCGGGCTATACGAACTTTATGGTATTCGGTGTCGACAGCAGATCTACGGGAACTGATGCTACGCAGGAAGGCCGTTCCGATGTGCAGATACTTGTCAGCATAAATAACGACACAAAGAAGATGCGTCTGTTATCTGTATACCGTGATTCATTTTTGAATACAGATCCTATGGGGACAAATTCGACTCCTTATAGAAAGGCAAATGCAGCTTACTCTCTCGGTGGCGAGAAGCAGGCCCTTGAGATGATGAACGGAAACCTTGATCTGAATGTGAGCAAGTTCGTCACTTTTGATTTCAATGCGGTAGTTGATGTCGTAGACGATATTGGCGGCATTGAGGTAAATGTCTCACAGGCTGAGTACGATGTAATGAAAGCGTCGAACCACGAATGGAATATGATACCGGAGACGGCAAAACTGGCAGGGAAGAGCCCGACTTATCTGACACATCCGGGACTTCAGAAATTAAACGGTGTACAGGCCTGCGCATACTGCCGTATCAGACACTGCGCAGATAACAAGGGCGACCTTGGCCGTGCCGAGAGGCAGAGAAGAGTTCTGCGTCTTGTTTTAGATAAAGTAAAGAAAGCATCTTTAAGCCAGCTAAATGATATAATCGACGATATTCTTCCGAAGATTTCGACAAACTTCTCGGTTACAGAGATTTTATCACTTGCTACTTCAGCAAAGTCATATTCGATGGATAAGTCTCTTGGCTTCCCTTTTACGAAGTGGATCGGAACAATCAAACCATGGGGATCGATCGTAGTACCGTGCACCCTCGAAGACAATGTAAAGGAACTACATCAGAGGATGTTTGATGAGACTGACTATACGCCTTCTGAGAAGGTCAGGTCTATCAGCCAGACGATCATCAGCAAAACAGGTAAAAACAAATCTTCAGCAGTAGATTACAGCAGTGCTGAAGTAAATATGAAATAACCGGACGGTTATTGCGTTTGTTGTGAGGTAAGAAATGAGCGAAAAGTCAATGCACCAATCGAGAAGAGCGAGGCGCAGAAAGCGCAGGAAGATACTTCTGATCGTTGAGATAGTCATACTGGTGCTGTTTTTAGTAATACTGTTTGCATGGCTGAAGTTCGGCCAGATACGTTTCCGCGATGTCGGAACAGTAAAGACTAACAAACTTTCCGAAAAAACCGTGAAGTCTCTTTCAGGCTATACGAATTTTCTTGTACTTGGTGTAGACAGCAGAGGTGTGGGAACGGACGCTGTGAAGCAGGGCCGCTCCGACGTACAGATGATTGTCAGCATTAATAACGATACCAAAAAGATACGTATAGCATCACTGTATCGTGATACTCTGCTAAATACTGATCCGATGGGATCAGATTCGAAACCTTATCAGAAATCGAACGCCGCTTATGCAAAGGGTGGTGAAAAGCAGACCCTCGAGATGGTTAATGGTAACCTGGATCTCAATCTGGACAAGTTCGTTACTTTCGACTTCAAGGCAGTAACCGATGTAATTGACGATCTTGGAGGTGTAGAGATCGATGTAACGGACGCTGAGTATCAGGCCTTCCAGTACAAGAAGTACGATTACATTTCAGAAGTTGCCAGACTTTCGGGAAAGAAAGCTACTCCTGTTACGCATTCCGGACGCCAGACCTTGAATGGTGTACAGGCTTGTTCACTCTGCCGTATCAGACATGCTCCGGACCACAAGGGAGACCTTGGCCGTGCCGAGAGACAGAGAAGAGTTATGGCTGCAACTTTGGAGAAGTTAAGGAACGCATCTGTAAGCCAGATAAGCAAGATAATCGACGATGTACTTCCACAGGTTTCGACTAATTTTTCAGCGACAGATATACTGTCACTTGCTTCAGCTGCGAAGTCCTATAAGATAGAGAAATCTTTCGGATTCCCATATTCGAAGAGTATTGATACGATAAAGCCTTGGGGCTCGGTCTTGATTCCATGTACACTTGAGGACAATGTCGAGAGACTCCATCAGGAGATGTTCGACGAGACAAACTACGCCCCTTCCCGTACTGTACAAAAAATCAGTCAGACGATTATGTATAAGACAGGAAAAAATGCATCTTCGGCAGTGGACTTCAGTATTGATGAGGGTAATAAAGGTATAGATGACAAGAAAGATGATTCTTCGTCGACATCCAGTACGACGACTTCATCTTCGTCAAGTATAGGCACAACAAATTAAACAGAGCGCATGATGATTTTTCTATCATAGTCAGGAGATTTTTATGTGTGGAATAGTAGGATACATTGGAACTGAGCAGGCTGCTCCGGTACTTCTGGACGGACTTGAAAAACTCGAGTACCGCGGCTACGATTCAGCGGGAATCGCTGTTTACGATGGTAACCAGATTGAAATCAAAAAATCCAAGGGACGCCTTAAGGTGCTTGAGGAACTGACACACGATGGCAGCACTATGCCGGGAGTGGTCGGAATAGGTCACACCAGATGGGCTACACACGGTGAGCCAAATGAGGTCAACGCACACCCTCAGTTCAATAAGGACAGAACTATTGCCGTAGTTCACAATGGAATTATTGAGAACTATCAGAAGATAAAAGACAAGCTGACTGCTAAGGGCTACACATTTATTTCTGAGACAGATACAGAGACTGTCGCACAGCTCCTCGACTATTACTACGAGGGAAATCCGCTCGAAGCTATCACAAAGGTAATGAACAGAGTCGAGGGAAGTTATGCCTTAGGAATTCTTTTTGCAGATCACCCTGACAGAGTCTACGCAGTCAGAAAGGATTCACCGCTCGTAGCTGGATTCGCAGATGACGGAAGCTATATCGCTTCAGATGTCACAGCGCTTTTAAAACATACCCGCGATGTCTACTATATTGACAATCAGGAGGTTGCCTGCCTGAAAAGAGATGGCATCACATTTTTTAATATCGATGGTGAGCCGGTCGAGAAGCAGTCAAAGCATATCGACTGGGATTCAAATGCTGCCGAGAAGGGCGGTTATGCCCACTTTATGTTAAAGGAGATGTACGAGCAGCCGAAGACCGTCAAGAATACTCTTTCTCCGAGAATTCGCAAAGGCCATGTTGTAATAGACGATCTCCATATGTCAGATGACGATATAAAGGCTATTGGCCGAATCCATATCGTCGCCTGCGGCAGTGCTTATCACACTGGAGTGACAGCCAGATATGTCTATGAGCAGATGGCCCGCATTCCGACCGACGTAGACGTCGCGAGCGAGTTCCGCTATCGCGACCCTATCATCAACAAAAATGACCTCGTAGTCATTGTAAGCCAGTCAGGTGAGACGGCCGATACTCTTGCGGCACTTCGTCTGGCAAAGGAGAAGGGAATCAGGACCCTCGCCATTGTAAATGTAGTCGGTTCAACTATTGCAAGAGAAGCTGATGAGGTTATGTATACCTGGGCCGGCCCGGAGATTGCCGTAGCAACCACAAAGGCTTACAGCGCACAGCTGATCTGCCACTACCTGATCGCTATCAAATTTGCGAAGGCCAGGGGCGAAATAGACGATGCCAAAGAGAAGGCCTATATCGATGACCTGGAGAAGCTTCCAGACCAGATAGAGCTCCTCTTACATGATAAAGAGAGAATCCAGAAATTTGCCAACAGATACATCGCTGCAAAGAACATCTTCTTCATCGGCAGAGGAATTGACTACGCTACATCTCTCGAGGGTTCATTGAAACTCAAGGAGATTTCATACATCCATTCAGAGGCCTATCCGGCAGGCGAGCTGAAACACGGCACGATTTCTCTTATCGAGGACGGAACACTCGTGGCAGCAGTTGCTACTCAGGATGATCTCTATCCGAAGACTGTATCAAACATCGTCGAGGTCAAGACCCGTGGGGCCTTCGTGCTCGCCGTTACAAATGAGGGAAATACCAGCATCGAAGAGAATGCGGACTACGTGATCTACATTCCGCAGACGAACCATTTCTTCGCAAACTCACTGGCAATCATCCCGCTCCAGCTCTTCGCATACTACGTTGCTGTAGGCAAGGGCTGCGACGTCGACAAGCCGAGAAATCTCGCAAAATCAGTAACAGTCGAATAATGGGACAGAAGGGACGGTTCTTTTTGTCCCAAAGTCGGAATTGTCAGATAAATTATGCTCGTCAAGCCCGAAGCAGCGCCGCAGATGGTCGGTCTCGCTCCGTAGGATTTTTCTGTTCGCGTGCGCGCGCCTATTTGCGGCCCTCTTGCCAATGTATGGTTTACATACGTTTATGGTCCAAGCGGGTGGCAACCCGGGCCGCAGCTAGCACGCATGGAGCGGTTGTTATGCTGTCGCGAGTCCGAAGGACGAAGCGAGAGCATTATAAACCGCCCATGCGATAGCCGTCCGCGATTGACGAGTCCGAAGGACGAAGTCAGAGCGGAAACGGCGAACCGCCGCTCACAACGAAAAATCCTAAGGTCGCGAGCCCGTCTCTATCTGCGGCGCTGCTTCTTGAATAATAGGCGCCCGTATCAGCGGCGGTGCTTCTTGGTGCAAAGCCATATGTGCCTGCGATGGTCTTTTTGCAGAGAATTATCACTATATTTAATTGTCAATCCGGATATCACCAAAGATTACAGCATTTTCGTTATTAAAATAAAGTTATTTTATCACTATAGCTCGTTATCAAGCGTAAGCGCTCCAAGGCTTTGGAGGAAATAGTGCTTTTTTTAGCATATGTTAAAAATTAAAAAATCATATTTGGCACAAATTGCAGGGAGTTATGCTTATATTGAAGCTGTTGTCACATTTGGATTTTTCTTTGAGCCCGGTTGAGAATTTTTCGAAGGTCACTGGAGGTAATTATCTGGAATCTCCTGTATGTTGATAAAAAGCTTGACAGCGGAGCGGGAAGCCTGAACGATTTGTAGCGAATCATCCAAATCCCAATCCATGTTGAAAACAAGCGGCTCCGCGGAGCGGGAAGAAACTCTATTCTTATTTTATTCAAATCACTTTCACAGATAAAAGCTTTTCAGGACACATTTTCAACATAAATAAATAGTACTATAGATACTGTCAAAAGGAAATGAGCCCCAGAAAGCGAGGTAATATATAATGAGCAACTATCAGTACTATGAATATCAGCCAGGCGGCGACGATGACAATCAGCCGAATGGCGAGTACAATCCTTACACAAATCAGTACAACAACAATGGACAGTATCAGCAGCCAAAGAAAAAGGTCAGGAAGCCTCATCCGAAGGCTAAGTTTGTCGGAAAGGTTGTGGCCGCTGCCCTTATTTTCGGAGCGGTTGCAGGACCGGTTACGGCAGGCACGAATATGCTGACGAACCATCTGACGGGAAACGATAAGATATCAGTTTCGCAGAGTACCAAATCGAACAGCTCTTCAAGCACATCGAATGGAAATGGACAGATCAGCTCGACAACGACATCGGCTACAGCCGGATCTCAGGATGTTTCAACGATTGCGAGCGAAACACTTCCTTCCATAGTTCAGGTGACAAATATGTCACTTGAGCAGGTACAGAGCTGGTTCGGCACTTCATCGACAGTTCCGACGAAGAGCCTTGGAAGCGGAATTATTATCAGCGAGAAAAATAATTATTTATATATTGCTACGAATAACCACGTAGTGTCGAATTCAAACAGCCTCTCAGTTACTTTCAACGATAACAAGAGTGTTTCCGGCGAAGTGGTAGGAACCGATGTACAGACTGATCTGGCAGTCATCAGAGTCAAGCTCTCATCACTTAAGGACAGCACAAAGAAAGCTATAAAGGTCGCTACACTCGGTACATCTGAGGACCTTAAGGTAGGCCAGCAGGCTATAGTTATTGGAAATGCATTAGGCTATGGCCAGTCAGTTACGACAGGCGTCATCAGTGCATTGAACAGAGAAGTTTCCATTAAGAATGAGGAGACGAACAAGACATACACACAGAAGATGATCCAGACCTCGGCAGCTGTAAATGCCGGAAATTCAGGCGGCGCGCTTCTTAACTCGAAGGGCGAGGTAGTAGGAGTCGTATCTGCGAAATATTCGAGCAGCGGTTCATCGACAGAGGCATCTGTAGAGGGCATGGGCTTTGCAATCCCTATCTCAAATGCCAAGACTATCATCGACCAGCTGATGGATTCCGGAAAAGTTACCAAGAGACCGGGATCTTCCAATACTTCAGGGTCTTCTGCATCAACCACCAGCAAACAGGGCTTCCTCGGAATTCAGGGAGCAGACATCTCCTCAGAAATGGCAAGCTCATACAATATGCCTGAGGGTGTCTATGTGACAAAGGTTGTCTCAAAAAGCCCGGCAGATAAGGCAGGCATCAAAAAGGGAGACGTGATCACAGCAGTTGATGGAACGAATATTACATCTATGTCGTCCCTTTACAGCTATATTTCAGGCAAGAAAAAAGGCGACAAGGTAAAGGTATCAGTAGCTACCGTTGAAAATAACTACAAGGCGAAGGATATTGAGATCACGCTCACGGCTCGTCCGAGTGAGGACTCTTCATCCGACAACAATGATAATGACAATCAGGGCTCATCCAACGGAAATTCGAACAACAATGGCGGTTCAAACAGCTACGGCAATCTCTACGACTGGAGCCAGATATTCGGAAACTAATTCATGTTTCTCTTGTGAAAAAAGCAGATAAATAATATAATAAAGGGCGTAGTGGTTTTCCACTGCGTCTTTTATGTATGTAGAGCAAAGGAGACTCATGGATAAAAAAAGAATCGTAATAGCATTAGGACACAATGCTCTTGGAACGACGCTTCCTGAACAGAAGAAAGCGGCGGAGGGCAGCGCAAAGGCGGTAGCTGAATTTATTTCCCAAGGCTATCAGGTAGTGGTCACACATTCGAATGGACCGCAGGTCGGTATGATTCATACGGCTATGAACGAATTTTCACAGAAGTATCCGGAATACACAGACACTCCTATGAGTGTGTGCTCGGCTATGAGCCAGGGCTATATTGGATACGATCTGCAGAGTGCTATCCGGGGAGCCCTGATAAATAAAGGCATCTATAAGACTGTGGCCACAGTTTTGACGCAGGTCACTGTCGACCCTTACGACGAGGCATTTTACCGCCCGACAAAGATCATCGGCAGAGTCCTGAATGAAAAAGAGGCACAGGCCCAGGAGAAAAAGGGAAATCCTGTCACGAAAGTGGATGGAGGTTTCAGACGTATAGTTGCGACACCTAAGCCGCAGAGTATAGTTGAGATCGATGCGATAAAAGCACTGCTCGATGCTGACCAGGTGGTTATCGCCTGTGGAGGCGGCGGAATCCCGGTGCTTATGCAGGATCATCTGCTTAAAGGAGCATCTGCCGTTATTGAGAAGGATACGGCAGCAGGCGTTCTGGCTGATCAGGTAGATGCAGATATGCTTATCATTTTGACAGGAACGAACAAGGTCTGCCTGAACTTTGGCACACCTGAAGAGAAGCCGCTCGATTTTATTTCAGTGGCAGATGCGAAGAGATATCTCGAGGAAGGCCAGTTTGAGGAAGGCACGATGAAGCCGAAGATTGAAGCTGCAGTTTCTTATATTGGAGATTCGGCCATCAGAAAGACACTTATCGCAAAACTTGACCCGGAGAAGCCGCTTATTGCAGGCAGGGACGGGACTATGATAGCTAAGTGATGCGTTTTTTAAGGAGTATATATGAATAATATTCGTAAAACCAAGATAATATGTACTTTAGGACCTGCATCTGAGTCAGAGGATACGATGGCTTCCCTGATCAAGGCAGGAATGAATGTAGCGAGATTTAATTTTTCACATGGAAGCCACGAGGAGCATCTCGGGAGGCTTAAGACTTTAAGAAAACTCAGAAAAGAGCTCGGATACCCTATAGCAGCTCTTCTCGATACGAAGGGACCAGAGATCCGCCTGAAGTCATTCAAAGATGGCGGCACAGATCTTGTCGATGACCAGGAATTTGTCCTGACGACCAGAGATGTAGAGGGCGATAACCATATGGTATCGATCACCTACAAGGATCTGCCGAAGGATGTTACCCGCGGCACACATATTCTGATCGACGACGGACTCATTGAGATGCTTGTAACGAAAGTTACAGATACAGACATTACCTGCACCGTGATCAACGGCGGACATATTTCAGATAAAAAAGGTGTAAATGTCCCGAATGTAGAGCTCTCTATGCCATTCGTCAGCGCGAAGGATTACAAGGACATCGTCTTTGCAGTCCAGGAGGACTTCGATTTTATTGCAGCTTCATTTACGAGAACTGCACAGGATATCGAGGATATCAGGAAGATTTTAAAAGATCACGGTGGTGAAAAGATTCAGATCATTGCAAAGATCGAGAACAACCAGGGTGTCAAGAATATCGATTCGATCATTCAGGCAGCAGATGGCATCATGGTAGCACGTGGCGACATGGGCGTTGAGATTCCTCTCGAGGAAGTTCCGGTCATCCAGAAGATGATCATAAAGAAAGTTTACGAGGCCGGCAAATTTGTAGTCACTGCCACACAGATGCTCGACTCGATGATAACACACCCGCGGCCGACCAGAGCCGAGGCTACAGATGTAGCAAACGCCGTTTACGACGGCACTTCGGCCATCATGCTTTCGGGTGAGACTGCCGCTGGAAAATATCCGGTCGAAGCTGTCAAGACGATGGACCGCATCGCCCGCAGGACAGAGCAGGATATCAACTATGTTAACCGTATGAAAAAGGCCGACAGGCCGGCTGAGCCATCCATCACAGATGGAATCACTCACTCAGCCTGCATGCTCGCGGGTGACCTGAACGCCAAGGCCATAGTCACAGTTACGAAATCCGGCCGCACGGCTCACGCCGTATCGAAGTTCCGCCCGGAGTCGCCGATCATCGCAGGCTGCCTGGACGACAGAGTCTGCCGCCAGATGAACCTCTGCTGGGGCACGACTCCGATCATGATCTCCGAGGAAAAAGACGCCGAGACTCTTTTCTCGCATACGCTCGAGCGCTGCCAGGAAGAGAAGCTCCTAGATGAGGGCGATATCGTGGTTCTCATCGCTGGTGTGCCGCTCGGTATTTCGGGAACGACGAATCTGATTAAAGCGCAGATGGTATAAGTATAAATATAAAAAACACCCTTGAGGACCGCCCAGCAGCTGGAAAAAGCTGCCGCGGTCCTCAAGGGCTCTTTTTGTGTATAAATAAGCGTCACAGAAAGCAGCTTGGAGTAAGGTTGAGAAATACGATGTGGTGAATGGGTTTTGAGGCGATCGGAGTGTTGAAAAATATGAATTGGTGAATGGGTTTTGAGGTAAAATAAATCTGGCTGTAAAGTTGAAAAATATGAATTGGTGAATGTTTTCAGTATATAACTTTAATTGGTGAATTTTATACAATGGCAGAGTTGGCGTTTTTAAGATAGATCATGGAGAGCCTCAAAATCTTAAAATGTAAATTTACTTTTTCAATATATATGAACAATTTTTTCAAAAACTTACAGTTCAGTTTTGGGGTTTTCAGTATATGCTTTGAGCTCTTGGATTTTCTACAAGGCATTTAAGAATTCCAGCACCGCATACGGCTATATTGAAAATGTGCATTTGGACGTTTAAGATTTCTAATGCGCTTTGGATCTATATTGATACTTGCATTTTTGCCCTTAAGAATTCCAGCTCTGCGAACGCCCCGATTGAAAAAATGAGCAGCTGCAAATCGAAACCTTGGTATCTGTTCACCAAACTATATTTCTTAACCTTACAGTAGTAAAAAACGCGGTGGCGCATACTCTTATGAAGAAAGAGCCCGTGAGTGCCGTCCCGGCAGCTTATCCAGCTGACCTGACGCAGCACTCACGGGCGATTTTGTGCTTGAAAAGCGGTACACGCGGGCGATTTTGTGCTTAAAAAGCGGCACACGCGGGCGATTTTCTACATAAGATAACTTAACTGAATGCTTTTTTCATCGCTTCAAAGGTCTCTGTGCTCACGTAATGCTCAACTCTGCACGCATCGCGCACTGCGATATCCTCCGGCACCCCGATCTTGATGAAGAGCTTCGAGAGAAACTGGTGCCTCTCGTACATCTGCTGGGCAATTTTCATGCCGGAATCCGTGAGTGTGATGTGGTTATGCTCGTCAATATCCACATAGCCGTTTTCCTTGAGCTGCTTCATGAAAACTGAGACTGTGGCCCTCGCATAGCCAAAGTAGTTGCAGATATCTGTCGCGCGGACATAGTCTTTCTGCTGTGAAATTATTAGTATGGATTCCAGATAATCCTGAGCTGATTCACGCATCTTCATATGAAATCCCTCCTTATATTTTTACATTTAAATATCTGATTCATATTATTCCCTCTAATATACACTAAAATGGTATTTTATTCAAGTTGTTAGCAATCACTAATTTTTCTTGACAGATTTGTAAGGTGATGCTAATATACTAGATGCAAGTTTAGACTAACTAACATTTTTGAGCGCTTTTTTAATTTGTGTGAGAAGTGTTAAGTAATGGAAGGGATGAATTGTTATGTTACCATTGTCATTCGCTAAAAATGGTGAGACCGTTATGGTCGCGAAGATCGGCGGTTCAGAGGATGTCAGAAAGCATCTTGAGGATCTGGGCTTTGTTGTTGGAAGCCGTGTTAAGATCATAAGCCAGACTGGAAATGGGAATGTGATAGTGAATCTTAAGGAATCGAGGCTTGCGATCACAGATCAGATGGCTGCGAAGGTGCAGGTTGTACCGTCAGAGCCAGATATCAAGTAGATAGGAGGAATTTTTCTATGAAGACGCTCCGCGATGTAAAAGTTGGCGAGACCGCTAAGGTTAAAGCCATTCATGGCGCCGGTGCTTTAAAACGCCGTATCATGGATATGGGTATCACGAAAGGAACTGAGATCTACGTCAGAAAGGTTGCCCCACTCGGAGATCCGGTTGAGGCTACAGTACGTGGATTTGAGCTCTCGCTTCGTAAGGATGACGCAGACATTCTTGAGATGGAATGACCGAAAGCATGTAGGCGAGAACGAGTCGAAGACGAAGTTCGAGCCACATGCGAGGTCGTTCTCTGAGATTAGCGAACGCAAGCCGAAGGCGCAGCGTGAGCTTAACGAAGAGAACTTCCTTGTTCGAATCCGAAGCGAGGTCGTTCTCTGAGATTAGCAAGAGAACTACATTGGAATATTTTTTAGGAGGAAAAATGGAGATTAAGATTGCTCTTGCCGGAAATCCGAACTGCGGTAAGACTACACTTTTCAACTCCCTGACGGGAGCCAACCAGTACGTTGGTAACTGGCCTGGTGTTACTGTTGAGAAGAAGGAAGGACGCTACACAGAGGATCACAATGTTATCATTCAGGATCTGCCCGGTATATATTCACTCAGCCCGTACACCCTTGAGGAGGTCGTATCCAGAAATTACCTCGTTAAGGATCAGCCTGACGCTATCTTAAATATCATCGACGGAACAAACATCGAAAGAAACCTCTATCTGACTACACAGCTTATTGAGGTTGGCATCCCGGTAGTCATGGCTATCAACATGATGGATGTCGTAAGAAAAAATGGTGACCAGATAGATACCAAAAAGCTTGGTGAAGCTCTTGGATGCCAGGTCGTTGAGATTTCAGCACTTAAAGGCGATAATGTCGATGAACCTGTAAAGCTGGCAGTCAAAGCAGCCATGGCAAAGAAGGTCGGAGAGCTTCCACATGTTTTCACAGGTTCTGTTGAGCACGCTATTGCTCATATCGAGGGGTCAATCCAGGATGTGGTTCCAAAGAATCAGGAGAGATGGTACGCAATAAAGACTTTCGAGAGAGATACGAAAGCTCTCGAGGGCATCAACATTCCGAAGGACGCAGCTGATGAGATCGAAGGTCACATCAGAGACTGTGAGAAGGAGATGGACGATGATTCTGAGTCTATCATCACAAACCAGAGATATGAATATATAACAGAGCTTATCAGCAGGTGCGTAAAGAAGGGCCGCGCCAAGGGAGAGCTTTTAATTTCAGATAAGATCGATAGAGTTGTTACGAACAGATGGCTCGCGCTTCCTATTTTCGTCGGAGTTATGTTCCTCGTTTATTACGTAGGTGTAACCCTTGCCGGAGGTCCTCTTACAGACTGGACCAACGACACACTCTTTGGACAGTGGATCGAGGAGGACTTCTTCAGAGGCTTCCTGTTCAAGCATATTCACGTATCTGCATGGGTAGATTCACTTATCGTAGATGGTATCGTAAATGGTATCGCTACGCCGCTCGGATTCGTACCTCAGATGGCTATCATATTCCTGTTCCTCGGATTCTTAGAGGACTGCGGATACATGGCCCGTGTCGCATTCATCATGGACCGTATCTTCAGAAAGTTCGGTCTCTCAGGTAAGTCATTCATTCCTTTCCTCATCTCTTCAGGATGCGGAGTTCCGGGAATCATGTCTACCCGTACAATCGAAAGTGAAAAGGACCGTCGTATGACAATGATGACTACGACGATGATCCCTTGCGGAGCCAAGCTCCCTGTAATCGCTGCTATCGCAGGATATGTAATGGGTTCAAATGTATGGTGGTTCGCTCCAGTATGTTACTTCGCAGGAATCGGACTTGTAATAGTTTACTGCATTATCCTGAAGAAGACCAGGGCCTTCGCTGGTGAGCCTGTTCCATTCGTAATGGAGCTTCCGGCATATCATTTCCCTACAGTTAAGGGCCTTCTTCTTCATGTGTGGGAGCGTCTCTGGGCCTTCATCAAGAAAGCCGGAACAATCCTCTTCCTCTGCTGTGCTGTTATGTGGTTCCTGACATCATTCGGTATCGAGGGCGGCGCTTTCGGCCTCGTAGACGATGCAGGAAATTCATTGCTTGCTGCTATCGGTGGTTTCATCGCTCCAATCTTCGTTCCGCTTGGATTTGGTCACTGGCAGCCAGTCGGTGCTACTCTTTCAGGCTTCGTCGCAAAGGAGCAGCTCGTAGGTACACTTTCAATCGTATCAAAGCTCGGTGTTGATGTATCTGATGCCGTTACTGAGAGCGGATATCACTTCAATGCTCTGCGTACAGCCTTCACAGAGTTCTTCGGAACCGGAAGCGCACACGTAGGTGCTTCAATGGGAGCTATCTCCTTCCTCGTATTCAACATCTTCGACAGCCCATGTCTTGCAGCCATTTCTTCAATGGCAAAGGAGATCGGAGACAGAAAGAAATTCTGGCAGGCCATTGCTTTCCAGAACATCTCAGCATGGTGCGTAGCTCTGATGGTTTACCAGATCATTGGTCTCTTCAATGGAGTACCATTCTCAGGCTGGACCGTAGCAGCCTTCGCTGTTCTTGCCGGTTACCTCTTTCTTCTGTTCAGACCGGATCCGAACAAGAAGTATGTCGAGATTGACCGTGGTGGGATCTCAAAGGCTAAAGCTTAAAACAAACAGTATAACTATATTGCTGCACAATCTTTCGGGCGGGCAGGGGATTACCTCCACCCGTCTCTTTTCATCTTTTAAAAAATAAAAGTTAGACACAACTAATAAATTGTATAGCGTTTTGTACTTGTATTTTTCCTGAAAGGGTGTATAGTAGTAAATGAAATGAGATACCCCCAAGGGGTATATGCGAAGAGGATACAGGTGATACAGAAAGCAGTGGAGGTGGCTTCAATGGCTGATTTGATTGTACTTGCGGTACTGGCATTTTTCATAGTGCTTGCAGCTGGCTCGATCATCCGCGACAAAAGGAGCGGAAAGCCTACCTGCGGATATGTGTGCGGCGACGAGGTATGCCGTGGCAGATGCGGTCACTGCCAGAATGAGCATATGGACAAAGAGACCCGCCGTGAAGTCGAGCGCACGATAAAGAGGCTTAAGGAACTTCAGAAAGCGCAGAAGTAGGAGCGATGCAGAGGCATATCGTGAAACTTCAGAAAGCGCGGAAGTGAATCCGATTTTTGGAAAGAAGGCAGTTATGCAGAAGATTGAGATGACGATCGATGGTATGATGTGCGGTATGTGCGAGGCACATATCAAGGATGCCATCAGAAAGAAGATCCCGGAGGCTAAGAAGCTCACGGCTGATCACACGACTAGAGAGGCTTCTTTTCTGCTCGATGAGCCGATGCCTCTCGGCATGGTAAAGCACGACCTGAACTCGGCATTCAAGGACATCGGCTACAAGCTTTTGGATGTCAGTGAATCTGAGGTTCAGAAGAAAAAAGGCCTGTTTGGATTTCACAGGTAATTCCTTCCAATTTACATACCCGGTGTCAGAAAAAGACACCGGGACTTTTTTGCATTTCTTACAGAAATGTTACGATATTAAGTCATTGACAAAGGTCTGATGCCAACATAAAATAAGAGTCTGTAAATTTGAGAAAGTAGAGAAATTGATATGACATTTTGGGGACTTTTCTTTGTACTGGTGATCCTGCCGGTTTTCTTGATAATCTATCTGCTTGCCAGAGGCGTAAAGGCTCAGAACGCGGTGCTGCTTATTTTTTCAATAATCCTGTATGCGAGCGCCGGCGTCGGGTATCTGGTCCTTATCATAGCGCTGAGCTTTTTCGGATGGTACACGGGCCGGCTGATCTCATATCAGAGGAAAAGAGCGGGGAGCACGAAGGGCTTCCTCGTCAGCGGAGTCATAGTGCTTATAGCGGCTCTCGGCTTTTTTAAATATACAGGTTTCATAGAGAAGACGATAAATGATTTTACCGGGGTTGGACTTCCTGTTTTAAAAATTGCCCTGCCGGTCGGTATCTCATTTTACACTTTTAAGATCATTTCGTATCTTGCCGATGTAAGCCGCGGGACAGTTGAACACGAGACAAATTTTGGCAGGTTCCTTTTATACACGATGTCATTTCACCATGTTGTGCAGGGACCTATCGTGCGCTACGGCGACATCAGACCGCAGCTCGTGTCGAGAAATCTGACGAAGACAGAGTTTGCTGATGGACTTTTCAGATTTATTATCGGTCTGTCAAAAAAAGTGATACTCGCCGATTACTGCGGCTCACAGGCGGACCTGCTGCTTCCTAAAGGAGCGGCTCTCGCGTCCCAGCCGGTGCTGACACTCTGGATCGGCTCGATATTTTTTACACTGCAGATGTATCTGGATTTCTCGGCCTACACTGACATGGCCCTGGGGCTCGGCCACATGTGCGGCTATACGTATATGGAAAACTTCAACTACCCGTATGTGGCAAAGAGCATTACGGATTTCTGGAGAAGATGGCATATTTCACTGTCATTGTTTTTCAGGGACTATGTGTATATCCCGATGGGTGGCAGCCGGGTCGGCGCTTTAAGGCATGTGTTCAACCTGCTCGTAGTCTGGTTCCTTACCGGGCTCTGGCACGGCTCTTCGTGGAACTTCGTTATCTGGGGACTTTACTATTTCGTCTTCGTTGGTATTGAGCACGCGTTAAGGCACAAGGTCTCGAAAGCCGGACCGGTCAGAAGCTTTTTCGGACATATCTACGCGCTGTTCGTTGTAAATTTCGGATGGGTGATATTTCGGTTCTCCGATTTCGGTCAGCTGAAGATGGCAGTGAGAGGACTTTTTGCGGGAAGCGAGCTCTATGACCAGCAGATACTCTATACACTGCGTGGCAATGTATTTTTCATAGCTGTGGCCGTGTTAGCCTGCACGCCGCTCTTTAAGATCATTGAGGACAAATTGTCCAAAGTCGCCGACAGAGGCGGTGCCGCTGAATTTTCTGTCACGATCATAAAGACAGCATTCACTGCAGTGATATTTATCTGGTCGCTCTTTGCGATGGCTGGAAACAACTACACGCCGTTCCTTTACAACCAGTTCTGACCAAAGCTATGAGATGAGGAAAACATGAAAAAAAGATCTTTTTCAATCATTTTTATTATTTTCATATTTTTAATAGTCCTGACTTTCTGTGCTGTCGGAATCTTTGGGACAAGGCCTGCGGAGTCGGTTAATGAGAAGAGAAAACTCGCGAAGTTCCCGACTCTTACTGTTCAGGGGCTTTTGAACGGAAAATTTTACAGCGGCCTGCAGACCTGGTACGCCGACACCTATCCGCTGCGCGAGACGATGATCGCGAAAAACTCCGACATCCAGGACCACTATGGGATCGGCGGAGACAAAATCGTGACAGCCAACGCTGTGAAGAAGGGAGACAAGATCCCGGTCAAAAAGAAGGTCACTGCCGCAAAGACCATGAAGATACCTTCATCTAAGACTGCTTCTTCTGGTGCGAAGAAGCCGGAAAAAAAGACAAACTCCACAGAGACGAAACTGAATGATGATGCAGACAGCAAAGCCATACAGGCCGAGCCGGAGAAGGTCGGCTCCATTTATATTGCCGGAGGAAGTGGTTTTTCACTGTACTATTTCAACCGGAAAAATGTTGATACGTACGCTTCCATGGTAAATACCGTCGCCGAGCGCCTCGGCAGTTCGGTGAATGTCTACGCGATTCCTACTCCGGACAGTTTTGGAGCTGTGCTTTCGAAGAAGACTCAGGAGAAGCTGTCACAGTACGAGGGAGACGCCTTCGACTATATTTACAAGCGCTTCGCAAAAAATGTGAACGTGGTCGAAGTCTACAACGAGCTTAGAAATCACAGCTCTGAGTATATCTATTTCAGGACGGATCACCACTGGACCGCCCGCGGCGCATATTACGCCTACAGGCAGTTCTGCAGGATGAAGGGCTTTACACCTCACGAGCTTGGGGACTACAAGAAGCAGGTGTCTAAAGGCTTCCTCGGGACTTACTACTCATTCAGCCGCAAGTCGCCGGAGCTTCAGAAAAATCCGGACACGATCGAAGCCTACATCCCTATCTCGACAAATACGATGACGATGACAGACCAGAACTACAAAAAGGTCAAATATAAGATCATCCAGCCGGGAAAAAGCTACTCTGTATTTATTGGCGGGGATGAGCCGTTAGAGGAGATCGACAATCCAAAGAAAAATGACGGCAGCGCCTGTGTCCTTATAAAAGACTCCTACGGATGCGCCTTTGCGCCTTTCCTCGTCGATCACTACGACAAGACATATATCGTGGATTTCCGCTATTACAGGGACGATCTGACTCAGATGATAAAGGACAAGAAGATTAAGGACGTTATATTTTTAAACAATGTCGAGTTTATTACGCAGTCGAACTCGGAGAAGATTCTCTCCCTGTTTAAATTTGACCGGCACTGATATTTGTACAATACATAGTACTTTAAAAAAATACTTCTGAGTGTTATCATAGTTATGGCTGAACGGACTGTCAGCCTTTACTAACAAAATTTTTATAAAAGGAGATTTAAAATGGCATCATTCGGTTTTGGAAGCATGATTGAAAAACTGAAAAAGAGCCCTAAGACTATCGTCTTCACAGAGGGCACAGATCCGAGAATTCTCGAGGCAGCATCAAGACTTCTCGCTTCAAACTTCCTGCATCCGCTTCTTCTTGGAAATCCAGAGGAGATCGAAGCAGCAGCTGAGAAGGAAGGTTACAATATCCGTGGCGCCAAGATCATAGATCCGAACAACTACGAGAAATTTGACGAGATGGTAGACCTGTTCTGCGAGCTTCGCAAGAAGAAGGGTGTTACACCTGACCAGGCCAGAAAGACACTTGCCGGTGCCAACTACTTCGGAACAATGCTTGTAAAGATGGGCGAGGCTGACTGCCTTTTAGGTGGCGCTACCTACTCTACAGCAGATACTGTAAGACCTGCACTTCAGCTTATTAAAACCAAGCCGGGCGCATCTAACGTAAGCTCAGTCTTCATCCTGGTTCGTCCAGCAGCTACTGGTGACAACGAAGTTCTCGCATTTGCAGACTGCGCTATCAACATCGATCCTACCGAGGATCAGCTTGTTGAGATCGCTGGCGAGGCATCTGAGTGTGCAAGGGTATTCGGCGTAGATCCTAAGGTTGCATTCCTTTCATATTCTACACTTGGTTCTGGCAAGGGCGATTCAGTTGACAAGATGAGAAACGCCGCTGAGAAGGCCAAGGCTAAGTATCCGGATCTCCCTATTTCAGGTGAGCTCCAGTTCGACGCAGCCGTAGCTCCTCGTGTCGCAGAGACGAAGTGCCCTGGAGACCCTGTTGCCGGACATGCCAATACCTTCATTTTCCCAGATATCAATGCTGGAAACATTGGCTACAAGATCGCCCAGAGATTAGGCGGTTTCGATGCTTACGGTCCTATCCTTCTTGGACTCAACGCACCTATCAACGACCTTTCACGTGGCTGCAATGCCCTTGAGGTTTACTCAATGGCTGTCATCACAGCTGCTCTGGCATAATGCAGAACCAGTTTTCAAGAACTCAGATGCTTCTCGGTGCAGAAGCAATGGACAAGTTAAAAGCCGCTCGCGTCGCCATCTTCGGGATTGGCGGCGTAGGCGGCTATGTTGTAGAGTCACTTGCGAGGGCGGGAGTCGGCCATTTTGTGCTGGTCGATGACGATGTCGTCTGCCTTACGAATATCAACCGTCAGATACTCGCCACTGTAAACACTATCGGGCATCCAAAGGTGGAGATTGGAAAGGAGAGGATCCTTTCTATCAACCCGCACGCCGAAGTGGAGACTCACAAGACATTTTTCCTGCCGGAGAACAAGGATGAGTTCGATTTTTCAAAGTGGGACTATGTTGTGGACGCTGTCGATACAGTTACGGCGAAGCTTCTTATCATAGAGGAGGCCCAGAAGGCTGGAATTCCCGTTATTTCGTGTATGGGCTGCGGTAACCGCGTGGACCCGACGAAGCTTTTGATAACCGATATTTACAAGACTGTAAATGATCCGCTCGCGAAGGTTATGAGGCGTGAGCTCAGAAAACGAGGCGTCAGGAAATGCACTGTGCTCTATTCTACGGAGACTGCGCTTACTCCTATCGACGATTCAGAGATCAGCTGCCGTGAGCACTGCGTCTGCCCGCCGAATTCGCCGAGGTCCTGCTCTGACCGCCGTGCGATACCGTCTTCGACTCCGTTTGTTCCGCCGGTTGCGGGCATTATGATCGCATCGAAGATCGCGACTGACATTATCGGCTTTGATCACGCAGCGCGCGAGAAGTCAGATCTTGAAAAAAAGCTTAAAAAACGTGAGCTTTTCCGCGCAGGCAGAGCCCTCAGGGAGAAGCTGGCAAAAGCAGATTGATTTTTTATGGATATTGAAATTACACCGGAGGAGATGTCCGAGAAACGGCTCTCCTCTTATATTTTAGTTGATATGCGCAACAAAAGTGCGACCGACTACGGCACTATCCCGGGAGCGGTCTTGATACCCGCATCAGAATTTGACTCGCACTTATCCGACTGGAAGGGCCAGGGCGTTCCGGTAATCGTCTACTGTATGAACGGGACCCAGTCCGTTGAGCCTGTAAAAAAGCTCCGCGAGCAGGGCGTCGATGCATTTTCTCTGGCGGGCGGTTATTCGAGATGGGTCGTTTTTGACATAAAGCACGCACAGTCCAAGAAAAAACAGGCAGAGGAGAGCATCAGGAAGACCTTCCACAAGAAGCTCTTTTCGCCTTTTGCAAGGGCCTTAAACACCTACGAGCTTTTACAGCCGGGCGACCATGTGGCTGTCTGCGTATCTGGTGGAAAAGATTCGTTTCTTATGGCAAAGCTTTTCCAGGAGATACAGCGGCATCACAAGTTCGAATTCGACATGACTTTCATGTGCATGAATCCGGGCTACAACGATACGAATCTCGCTGTCATCGAAGAAAATGCCCGCCTTCTGGATGTGCCTCTGACTGTTTTTAAATCGGATATTTTTGATATAGTAGACACGGTGCCTAAAAATCCGTGCTATCTCTGCGCCCGTATGCGCCGCGGCTGGCTCTATTCCCAGGCGCAGAAGCTCGGCTGCAACAAGATCGCCCTCGGCCACCATTTCGACGATGTGATCGAAACGATTCTTATGGGAATGCTCTACGGCGGACAGGTCCAGACCATGATGCCGAAACTTCACTCGACGAATTTTCCGGGCATGGAGCTTATCCGCCCGCTCTACCTGATCCGTGAGGACGACATCAAGCGCTGGCGCGACACGAACGGACTGCACTTCATCCAGTGCGCCTGTCACTTCACCGACAACTGTTCGTCACTCGATCCTGAGGGCCACACAAACTCGAAGCGCATGGAGATAAAGCAGCTCATCCGTCAGCTCAAAAAAGTAAACCCGAATGTTGAAAAAAATATATTCAGAAGTGTCGAAAACGTGAACCTGTCGACTATAGTCGCCTGGAAAAAGGACGGAGTGAAGCACTTTTTCACTGAGGACTACTAATGGATGATATAAGAAAAAATGCCCTGCTGACTCTCGAAAAAACCGACGAATACCGCTCGGCTGTGGTAAAGCGGACTTTAAAAGAGCGCTCTGACTGGGACCACCGCGACGGCGCCTTCTATACGGCTTTAGTTGAGACTGAGACTGCGCACCAGTCGACGATCGATGCTGTGATCGCAGCATACAGCAGCACCCGCCTGAAAAAAATTGACAGACTGGTGCTTTCAGCAATCCGTCTCGCTCTCGCACAGATTTTTTTCATGGAAAAAGTGCCTGATGCGGCTGCCTGCAACGAGTCGGTAGGGCTTATCAAGTCACTCGGCAGGCCGCGCTTCGCTTCATTTGCAAACGCCGTGATCCGTCAGGTCATCCGCGAAAAGGATGCGCCAGAAGCCCGGGTGGTGCTTGAAAGTACTTCAATACGCCTTAAATATTCTGCCGGGCACTGGCGGGTTTTGGACAAGCGATATGCGTCCTTTGAGCCGCTTCTTGACAAATCTTTAAGATACTCGTATCCTTATTGGATTACTGAATTTCTGGAAAAATCATACCCTGGGAAGTCTGTGACAGAGGGCTTATCCGCGGAGAGGAAGATAACAGCGATATCGAAGGCTGGAGCAGATGTGATCGGGGATTCTGTTTCGGATTCATATGAACTTCCGGGAGGACTTTTCGAGCTGACTTTTAAGTCTGGTACGAATCCGGCTTCGCTTTCCGCTTTTAAAGACGGCATTTTTTATATAATGGACCGATCCTCGATGCAGCCACTGCTCAACGCCGGTCTCGAGTCTGGCGCATCAGTTCTCGACCTCTGCGCTTCACCCGGCGGCAAGTCGGTCTGCGCGGCATGGCTCTATGGCGCCCGGGTCACTTCCTGCGACGTTTCCCGGCAGAAGACAGAACGTATAGAAGAAAATATAAGCCGGCTCGGCTTGAATGACAGAATATCTGCAACTGTAAATGATGCCACGGAATTCCGCGCCGAGTGGGAAACTTCCTATGACTGTGTCATAGCGGACTGCCCGTGTTCGGGACTCGGGGTAAGCGGCAGGAAGCCGGAGATCCGTCTCAGACTTCTTCAGAGCGATTTTGCAGAGCTCGCCGCTATTCAGAGAAAAATATTAGAAAATGCTGCCAGATATGTAAAACCAGGTGGAAAGCTTATCTACTCGACCTGCACCCTCGATCCGGCAGAGAATGAAGAGCAGACAGATGCGTTTATCAGCGCCCATCCGGAATTTTTTATACAGAAGCAGCTAACGATAATTCCAGACGCGGAGCATGACGGTTTCTTCTATAGTATAATCCGGAAAAAACAGGCATAAGCAGATTTGTCAGAACTTTCAGAAAATGGGACGAAAAGAACCGTCCCTAGTGACCCAGGAAGAGAAGATATGGAAGATATTTCCAGCAGAAACATAGATGAATTGAAGAATTATGCTGCGTCACTTGGCGAGAAGCCATTCAGGGCGAAGCAGATTTACAAGTGGCTGCACCAGAGCTTATCGGAGAGCTTTGAGGAGATGACTGATATCCCGAAGGCCCTCAGGACCAGGCTTTCAAATCAGGCGTATATCACTGCGCCTGAGAAGGTGGAAGTTCAGATCTCGAAAGAGGACGGGACAAGGAAATATCTTTTTCGTCTGCCGGACGACAGCCTCGTTGAGACGGTGCTTATGAGATACAAATACGGACTTTCGGTCTGTATTTCGTCGCAGGTCGGATGCCGGATGGGCTGCGCGTTCTGCGCTTCGGGCATGAACGGTCTGGCGCGTGGCCTTACGCCGGGAGAGATGCTAGGACAGATAGAGGCGATACAGAGAGATATTTTCAATGAGACGGCAGGGGCAGTTCCGAAGCCGGACAGCGAAGAGTATTTAAGGAACAGGATAAGCCATGTTGTCGTTATGGGGACCGGCGAGCCGCTTGACAACTACGACAACCTGCTGTCATTTATCAGGCTTCTGACTGATGAGAACGGCCTGCATCTGTCGCAGAGAAATCTGACGGTTTCGACCTGCGGCATAGTCCCGAAGATAAATGAACTGGCTGAGAAGAAGCTTGAGATAACGCTCGCTCTGTCTCTTCACGCTCCGACGCAGGAGAAGCGAAAGAAGCTTATGCCTATCGCGAACAGATACGATATCCACGAGGCAGTAGATGCGATGAAATCGTATCAGGAGAAGACTGGCAGGAGAGTCACGTTCGAGTACTCGCTGATAAAGGGAGTAAATGACACAGACGAGGACGCAGAGGAGCTTTCAGAGCTGCTCTGGAGGGGAGCACATATGAATCTGATACCGGTAAATCCGGTAAAAGAGAGAAGTTTTGCCGCTCCCACGAGGGCGGCGGCCATGGATTTTCAGAGAAAACTTGAAAAATTCGGAATAAATGCTACTATAAGAAGAGAAATGGGACAGGATATAGACGGCGCCTGCGGACAGCTCAGGAGACGTCATCTGGAAAGGTAACACTATTTTATGAATTTTTACTGTCTTACAGACAAAGGCAAAGTAAGGGCGACGAATGAGGATTTCGCATTCGTATCAGACAAGAGCGTAGGGCCATTGGGCAATCTTTTTGTCATAGCCGATGGCATGGGCGGAGAGAACGCCGGAGACTACGCATCCGAGTTTGCAGTGAAGAAGGTTGTGGAGCTGCTTCGAAACGAGGAAGAGGATTCTGTGCGCCCGGATGGAGTCGTTGAGGTGATGAGAGATGTCATCTCAGAGACAAACTGGCAGTTGTTTGAGAAAGCGAGAAGCGACCCTGAGAAGATTGGAATGGGAACGACTATGGTCACAGCTACATTCCTTGACGGGGTGCTCTATGTGTCGAATATTGGCGACAGCAGACTCTATGTTCAGAGAGGTAAAAACCTCTATCAGATAACGCTCGACCATTCGTATGTACAGGAGATGGTCAGAAACGGCGAGATCACAGAGGAAGCTGCGAAGCATCACAAGTATAAAAGCAGGATAACCAGGGCTGTAGGAGCCGAATCTATGGTACACACTGATTTTTTCAGTATTCCGCTCGACGACGTTGACAGGGTACTTATGTGTACTGACGGACTTACAAACATGGTTTCAGATGATGACATCAGTTCTGTGCTTTCAGAAGATATTGAACCGAAGCAGCAGGCGAAGTCTCTGCTCGATAAGGCACTCGAGGCAGGCGGAAAAGACAACATCACGATCGTCGTTATCGATCCGAAGAAAGGCGAATAACCTATGCTGAATAATGAAACTTTTCTGGGAAACAGATATGAGATAATTGAAAAAATCGGATCAGGCGGAATGAGCGATGTCTACAGGGCAAAGGATCATTCCCTTGGACGTGACGTTGCTATAAAGGTGCTGAAGCCGGAGTTTGCGGAGGATTCGTCATTCGTCACCAGATTCCGCACAGAGGCCCAGGCAGCAGCATCGCTTGAGCACCCGAACATTGTAAATATTTACGATGTCGGCAGCGAGGATGGACTCTATTACATTGTAATGGAGTATGTGGACGGTATCACTCTGAAGAGATATATTGCCACGAAGGGCAGGCTAGGATACAACGAGGCGCTCTCGATCGCTATCCAGATGGCCAGGGGCCTTGAAGCGGCTCACAACCATGGCATAGTTCATCAGGACATCAAGCCTCAGAACATTATTATTTCAAAAGAGGGCAAGGTAAAGGTCACTGATTTTGGCATCGCAAGAGCTGCCAACTCAAATACCATCCGTGCAGGCTCTATGGGATCGGTACACTATGTATCCCCTGAGCAGGCGAGAAATGGTTACGTGTCCTATGCTTCTGATATTTACTCGATGGGTATAGTCATGTACGAGATGGTCACCGGCAGGGTACCGTTTGACGGAGATACACCGGTCGCCATAGCCATTCAGCACATTCAGTCCCAGATGACTCCTCCGGAGGATCTGGTCCCGGGGCTTCCTATCGCCATAAGCCGAATCATAGAGAAGTGTACGATGAAGAGCCCTGAGAGGCGTTACGCTTCAGCAAGTGAACTGCTTGTCGACCTGAAGAAGGCCATGGTAAATCCGAACGAGGACTTTGTCGTTATCCCCCAGCCGGGTGCATCGGACTTCGACAAGACGCGCGTCATTTCAAATGATGAGCAGGAAGAGATAAAGAAGCATTCATTTTTCAAAAATGATGACGATGAATCAGACAGGGTTCCCGACACTGACAAGGACGATAAGGATGACGACGATTCACCGGTGAACAGCCGGATGGACAAGGCCATAACCATCATGGGCATAGCTGCTGCCATAGTCATAGTAGCTATCATCATATTTTTTGTCGGATCAGTTTTCAACGTGTTCCACTTCGGAAGCAGCAAGAAAAAGGCAAAGACCACGACTGAGAAAACTACGGTAGTGGTTCCTGACCTCAAGGGCTATTCAATAGCCCAGGCGAAGACTGCTCTGAAAGCAAAGGGACTTAAGTTCGCGAAAGCCGGAGAAGAGAGTTCTGATACTGTAGACAAGGACGACATCATAAGGACAGACCCTAAGTCGGGAAAGAAAGTTGAACCGGGAACTACAGTTTCTGTTTATGTTTCTACAGGTAAGGGAAATATTGACGTTCCTTCGGTTGTAGGCAAGGATCAGGGAGAGGCCACATCTATCCTCAAGGACGCGGGCTTTGATGTGGAGACGAAGACTGTCTACAGTGACAGTGTGGCAAGTGGCAAAGTTATAAGCCAGACTCCGGATTCATCTGACAAGGACGCCAAAGAGGGCGATACCGTTACTATTACTGTAAGCAGGGGAGTCGAGACAGTACAGGTTCCTTATGTAAAGGAAAAGGCACAGTCAGATGCACAGAACGCGATAACCAGCGCGGGTCTGGCTGTTGGAAACGTTACACAGCAGCCTGACAGCACTATTGCGAAAGGCAAAGTTATAAGTTCTGACCCTGCAGGCGGATCTAAAGTCTCAAAGGGTACCAGGGTAAACCTTGTCGTATCCACAGGACCGCAGCTCTACAGCTTCTCACAGAAGATCTCACCGATGGATACCGACAATTACGATGAGAATTTCGTAGTTCTCAAGGATTCGAACGGCAAGCAGCTGAAGACATGGACTATCGGTGAGGAAACGACTGTATCCGTAACAGACATTACTACTCAGAACGGAACGCTCGAGTACTACGTGGACAGTTCCATGGCCGATAAGCTTGGATCGAGTGCAGTGACATTTACAGCACAGCAGTCGCAGTAATGACAGGCAGGATAGTAAAGGCACTTTCCGGATTTTATTATGTATTTGACTATGCCTCCGGAAACATATATGCCTGCAAAGCCAGAGGAGTCTTCAGAAAGAAGAACGTCCATCCTCTGGTCGGCGACGAGGCAGAGTTCGTGGTCACGCATGAGCACGACAGGGAGGGAAATATCGAAAAGATCCTTCCCCGTTCATCTGCTATGGCGCGGCCGCCGGTTGCCAACTGTGACCTTGCACTTCTGGTGACATCTGTCCACACGCCTGATATCAATTTCTCACTGATCGACAGATACCTTGTCGTTCTGCAGCACTCAGGGCTTACGCCGGTACTGGTCTTTTCGAAGTCGGATCTGAATACGGATTCTGACGAGGAGGAGATCAGGAGAGTCTATGGCGGGAGCGGGTTTGAGATTCACTTTATTTCGACTGTCGAGGGCAGTGGGATCGACGAACTGAGAGGCACTATCGAACACCATGTCTCAACTGTCGCAGGGCCTTCGGGTGCGGGGAAGTCATCACTTCTGAACGCTCTGACCGGAAAGGATGAGCTCGAGACTTCCAGGGTGTCTGAACACACCGGAAGGGGCCGGCAGACGACGAGGCACACCGAACTTGTGGCGCTCTCGTCTGATACTTTTATCTGTGATACGCCAGGGTTTTCGACGGTATTCCTTCCAAAGATAAAAGAAACAGAGCTCAGGGATTACTACCCTGAATTTGTAAAATTGCAGGATGGATGCAGATTCAGAAGCTGCGTACATATAAATGAACCTTCTTGTGCAGTAAAAGACGCGGTCGAATCCGGGGGGATCAGCCGTATCAGGTACGAGAATTATTGCAGGAGCTATGATGAACTAAAAGATATAAACAGGAGGAACTTTAAATGAACTGTCTGTCACCGTCACTGTTGTCATCAGATCTTACCAGACTTTCGGATCAGGTCAGGCTATTGGATAATGCCGGAGCCGCATATTTTCATGTGGATATTATGGATGGCTCCTTTGTGCCGAACATCTCATTCGGATTTCCGATGGTTAAGGCTGTCAGGTCTCTTACCGAAAAAGTGGTCGATGTCCATATGATGGTCGATGACCCGATAAGATACGTGGACTTATGCGCAGAGTCGGGAGCCGACATCATTTCGGTGCACTATGAGGCCTGTAAGCATCTCGATGCGGTAATACAGCGAATAAAGCAGGACGGAGCCATGGCGTCGGTCGCTATCAACCCGGCGACACCTGTCTCGGCTTTAAGCTGCGTTTTAGATCAGCTCGACATGGTGCTCGTTATGACAGTAAATCCGGGACTCGGTGGACAGAAGCTGATACCTTACACTGTGGATAAGATCCGCGAGCTTAAGAAGTTAAGCGATGAGTCAAAGAACTCTTTTGATATAGAAGTGGACGGCGGTGTTAATACCGAGAATGCCGGAATGCTCTTAGATGCAGGAGCAAATATCCTGGTTACAGGGCATGCTCTTTTCAGCGGGGACCTGGAGGAAAATGCTACCCAGTTTTTAAATATTCTGGAGGAATAGAATGCAGGTAGTTATCATTGGCGGCGGAAGTGTCGACACTGAGACCGCCATCAGAGTGATCAGACGTGAAAAAGCATATATCATAGCGGCGGACAGGGGTTTAGACTACTGCCGCCTTCTTCATATAAGGCCGGATCTGGCGGTGGGTGATTTCGATTCTGTCTCAGCAGGCACTAAAGAACTGTTAGACGAGTTCGCACGGAGCGGCATCAGGATCATTGAACTGAATCCGATTAAGGACGATACAGATCTCGAGGCTGCGCTCGACATCGCAATGAGGATTAACTGTGACACGATAAATATTCTCGGAGCCACCGGCTCGAGAGTCGACCATATCCTTGGCAACCTGACCCTCCTCAAGAAGGCGAAGAGAAACGGCAAAAATGCCGTGATCTACGACAGGACAAACAGGATCCGCATGATAAGCGGCGGAGAGAAGTTTACTCTCGCAAAAAAAGACCAGTACGGCAAATACATCTCGCTTTTTCCGCTTTTTGGCGAATGCCAGGGTGTCAGCGCGACCGGAGTATTTTACCCGCTGGATGGTAAGGACATAGGCGGAGAGGATGGCTATTTTACTCTGACTATAAGCAATGAGATTACTGAGGACAAAGCCGCTTTCTTTGTGGAGAAGGGTGACCTGCTCGTCATCGAATCGCGTGATTAAATTGATTTTTAACTGAATATATATTATGATTTTGGGGTCAGACTTTTGACCACCAGATCATAATTTATATTTACCAAAAAGAAAGGAGTGGACATTATGGCGGATATATCAGATGTGACGTCGAAAGATTTTGAAAAACTCGAAGAAAAGATATCGAAGCCAAATCGAAGCATAGTGGCCACTCACGATTTCGAGAACCCGGAGGATCTCTATAAGGAGCTTATAGACAAGGTCAGAAAATACCATCCGAACGGCGATATCTCGATAATTGAGAAGGCTTACAAGCTTGCAAAAGAGGCTCACAAGGACCAGAAGAGAAAGTCCGGTGAGCCGTATATCATTCACCCGCTCTCGGTAGCTACGATCTTAGCTGACCTTGAGATGGACAAGGAGAGTATCGCAGCGGGCCTTCTGCACGATGTAGTAGAGGATACGGATGTCACAAGGGAGCAGATCGCGTCAGAGTTCGGCGAGGAGATCGCGGAACTCGTGGATGGCGTTACAAAGCTCGGTCAGGTGCCACTCGACGCGGACAAGGTAGAAGTTCAGGCTGAGAACCTGAGAAAAATGTTCCTCGCCATGGCGAAGGACATCAGAGTCATTATAATAAAGCTCGCTGACCGTCTCCACAACATGCGCACCCTAAAATACATGACGCCTGCTAAGCAGAAGGAAAAGGCCAGAGAGACCATCGAGATATATTCGCCTCTCGCACAGCGCCTCGGTATCAGCAGGATAAAGATCGAACTCGACGACCTCTCGCTCAAGTATCTCGAGCCTGAAGCCTATTACGATCTGGTCGAGCAGATAGCGCAGAGAAAGTCTGAGAGGGACGCATATGTACAGCGCCTTGTAAACGACGTGAAGAAGTACATAAGCGACGCAGACATCACAGCGACAGTAGAGGGGCGTGCGAAGCACTTTTTCAGTATCTACAAGAAGATGGTAAACCAGCACAAGACACTGGACCAGATCTACGACCTGTTTGCTATCAGGATCATAGTCGATAATGTGAAGGACTGCTATGCAGCGCTTGGAGTCATCCACGAGAATTACAAGCCAATCCCGGGCAGATTCAAGGACTATATAGCGATGCCGAAGCCGAATATGTACCAGTCGCTCCACACGACGCTTATCGGACCGAACGGTACGCCTTTTGAGATCCAGATCCGCACCTGGGAGATGCACCGCACATCAGAGTATGGTATCGCGGCTCATTGGAAATATAAGGAGAGCGGCGAAGGAGCCACTATTAACCGTGAGGAGGCCAAGCTTTCGTGGCTTCGCCAGATCCTCGAGTGGCAGAGGGACATGTCCGACAACCGCGAATTCGTCTCCCTTTTGAAAAATGATCTGAACCTTTTTTCAGATACGGTATTCTGCTTTACGCCGAGAGGCGATGTAAAGAACCTGCCTGCGGGATCTACGCCGATAGATTTCGCCTACAACATTCACTCTGCAGTAGGAAACAAGATGGTCGGAGCGAAGGTCAACGGCAAGCTTGTCCCGATAGATTACAAGATAAAGAACGGCGACCGAATTGATATCATCACATCCCAGAACTCACGCGGCCCGAGCCGTGACTGGTTAAACATCGTAAAGAGCGCCCAGGCCAAGAGCAAGATCAACCAGTGGTTCCGCTCGATCACGAAGGATGAGAACATCCAGAAGGGCCAGGAGCTTTTAGTCGAGAATGCGAAGAGCAAGGGCATTGAGCTTTCGGTTATAAATAAGCCTAAGTACCAGGAGAGAGTCTTAAGACGCTACGGATTCCACGATTGGAATTCAGTGCTCGCGTCCATTGGGCAGGGAAGCCTTAAAGAGGGAGCTGTCATAAACAAGATGGAGGACGGCTATAAGAAAGACCATCCTCTGACACTGACAGATGAGGATATTCTCGAGGCTCACAATCCGGATGCTCCTGTAGATCATGAACATCCTCAGGTCGAAGAGAAAGTAAAGAAAAAGAAGTCGAAGAGCGGTATCATTGTAAATGGACTCTACGATGCCTCAGTTCGTTTTTCGAAATGCTGCAACCCTGTACCGGGGGATGAGATCGTAGGCTTCGTTACGAGAGGCCGCGGCGTCTCTATCCACAGAACGGACTGCATCAATATTATAAATATGCCTGAATCTGACAAGAGCCGTCTGATCGAGGCGGAGTGGCAGCCTGAGCTCCTTGAAGACAAGAAGGAGAAGGAAAGCTTTCTTGCAGAGATCCATATATATGGACATAACAGGACAGGACTTCTCGTGGATATCACAAAGATATTTACCGAGAGGGAGATCGATATCCGGTCGATCCACTCGAAGACCAGCAAGCAGGGCATCGCTACGATAGATCTTTCATTCCTTGTAAAGAACCGTTCAGAGCTTGATGACATCTGCAGCAAGATAAGGCAGATAGAGTCGATTATAGATATACAGAGAGCAAGTGGCCGATGAAATTATTACACTATGTCGTAGGACCGATACAGACTAATTGTTACACATTAGTATCCGATAAGAATCAGGGCATCGTTATAGACCCGGGTGCTTCGGGCGACAGCATTGCAGCTGAACTTAAGAAAAATCAGGTGACTCCGGTGGCGGTGCTTCTGACTCACGGGCACTTTGACCATGTGAGCGGAGTCGAAGACCTCTGTTCACATTACGACTCCCTTCCGGTCTACATACTTGAGCAGGAGATGGATACGTTAAGGGACCCTGAGCTAAATCTCTCGGCTGTCATGAGCTATGAGGCGAAGGATTTTTCAGGTCTTATCACAGACACTTTTAAAGATGGAGAAGAAAAGACCATAGCCGGCTTTAAGTTC
Organism: Lachnospiraceae bacterium; assembly: GCA_003862155.1. GTDB lineage: Bacteria > Bacillota > Clostridia > Lachnospirales > Lachnospiraceae > Weimeria > Weimeria bifida. Next base: position 35,704 of record QOUV01000005.1, on the reverse strand, counting down.
AAAGTGATCTGGACTCCGGGACACACACCGGGAGGCTGTTCTTACTATTTCCCGGACCTGAAGCTTTTGTTCCCGGGAGATACGCTGTTCTGCGAGAGCGCAGGGCGGACAGATTTCAAGGGAGGCTCGTTTTCTGACGAGGTCCACTCGATAAAAGAGAAGCTCCTGACGCTTCCGGAGGATACCACTGTATATCCGGGGCACGATTCAAACACCACGATAGCTTTTGAGAAGATAAATAATCCCTATGCGTGAACTGATAGAACTAAGAGAAAATAAACGATTTTTTGACAATGAGACCGGTCCGCTGTACCGGTCTTTTTTTCCGAAGAGCAGGCTTCTGGTATTTTGCGAGGGAAAGCTCTTAGGCCGTGAGAGCACCGAAGAAAAACAGGAGAGGGCTTCAGTAAAACCATCTGCTGTGCTGACACTCGATTTTTCGGATGAGACAGCCTCCATGGAGATAGAGATCAGCGGAGAGCGGCAGCAGGCATCCTGCCCCGCTGAAAAAAATGCCGTGAAGCGGACTCTCTACAGCATCGTATCCTCTGCCACAGGCCGCGCCCTGCCGTGGGGTTCAACTACCGGAATCCGTCCGACGAAGGAAGCTCTGGTGATGACGCTCGAAGGAAAAGATCCGGACGAGATCCGCGGTTTTTACAGGAAGAAGTACTTTACCTCCGAAGAAAAAATATCAGAAAGCATAGAAATAGCACAGGCCGAGAAGCAGATCCTATCGCGTTTTCCTAAGACAGACAGCTTTGAAGGCCATCAGGACTATAATCTGGAGACCAATGGCTACAGCATCTACATCGGGATACTTTTCTGCCCGTCGATCTGCCTGTACTGCTCGTTTTCTTCGCACCAGATAGACGCGTACCATTCGCTTGTTCCGGGCTATATCGCCTCCCTCAAAAAAGAGATCGACTTCGTCTCAGAGTGCTTTAAAAACAGGCGCCTCGACTGCATCTACTTCGGCGGAGGCACTCCGACGACGCTGACTGAATCCGAGCTCGATGACCTTTTTTCTTATATTGAAAAAAAGCTCGACCTCTCGCATCTCGCAGAGTACACTGTAGAAGCCGGCCGCCCGGATTCGATAACGCCTGAGAAGCTTCGAGTAATGAAAGCTCACGGCGTCACGAGGATTTCGGTAAACCCACAGACAATGAATCAGAAGACACTCGACCTGATCGGAAGAAAGCACACTGTGGAAGATATCATAAAGGCCTACGAGCTCGCGCGCGAAGCTGATTTTTCATGTGTAAATATGGATATGATCCTCGGCCTTCCGGGTGAGAATGCCGAAGACATAAGACACACCTTGACAGAGCTTTCAAAGCTTTCTCCGGACAATCTTACAGTGCACTCTCTCGCGGTAAAAACAGCTGCAAGGCTGAGGCTCGAGTGGGATAAATACGAAGACCTTGATTTTACAAATTCGGTCGGGATCATGGACGAGGCATTAGAGACCGGCAGGAGCATGGGAATGCACCCGTATTATCTCTATCGCCAGAAAAATATGGCAGGCTCTCTTGAAAATGTCGGAATGGCGAAGCCCGGAAAAGACGGGATCTACAATGTCATGATCATGGAGGAGAGAGAGGACATCGTAGCTCTCGGAGCCGGCGCGTCTTCGAAAAAGGTCCGCTCCGACGGAGCCGGCGGTGTCATAATAAGCCGCTGCGAGAATGTCAAAGACATAAAGAACTACATCGAGCGTATCGACGAGATGATTGACAGAAAAAAACAACTTTTTTCTGATATCTGTTTATGATATAATTAAAATCTGAAGGGAAATTTTTCATGACAGATAAGCAGGCTTTACTCAAGGATCTCAAAGTCATAGCGGTCCTTGATCAAAAAATAGATTATTCCGACCGTGACAATATTGGCGCGGTCCTGCAGCTGAATCCGAAAGCGCTCTTTTCGACAGTGTACGGAGAAAGGTATATCGAACGTCTCCGCCAGATGTACAACCGCGAGAACTACGAACACACCTGTATCCTCTGTGGTTCGCCGCTCGAGGGCGACAACCCGGTCTGCAGAGACTGCTACAAGATGATCACGCTCGGCACTGCCACAGCTCCTAAGAAGCCGCAGCCGGTTGGCGCTGAGACAGAAGCTTCGGGAAAACAGACAGCAGGTGCTGATGAGCAGGGAAAGACCGGTAGTGCCGATGCATCGAAAGAAGCCGGAAGTTCTGATACCAAGGCAAATGCTTCTTATACGAAGGCAGCTGCAGAGACTAAGAAGTCCGAAGCTAAGGCGAAGAAGCCTGGGAAAAAGAAGCACCTCGGCTTTTTTAAATCGCTGTTTCTGCTCTGCGTAATTCTTTGCGCTTCTATCGCCGCAGCCGGCGGGGTGATCCTTACTGTTCGAGATACACATATCAAAGACCAGGACGCCGAGGTCAGGCTTTTGACCATAAAAGACGCAGATTTACGCGACTACTACAGCATTATTTATACTAACACAGGATACTCAGTGAGTGCTGAGGACGATTCATAATGGTTATTACTATCACATCACCAGGATACAAATATTCGAGCGAACTTCAGAAGACTTCATCTGAGACGACTAAGGCCGCCAGGACACAGTCACTTACGAAGGATGCCCCATCACTGCAGGAATTTCAGCAGATTCTCGCTGAAAAAATGGCAGAGCAGGGAAATTACAAGACGCAGAACGTTTCCTACGGCTCGGCGATAAGGGGCTGTTCCGCGCAGAACGCTTCCAATGCTTCGACAATTAACGGCACTACTGCGCAGTCAGCTTCAGGCGCTGATCAGTCAGCCTCAGTCGATACCGGACTTGGTTTTACAGTTCCGTCGTCGCTTAAGAGCATCTATCAGAGAGCAGCTCAGAAGTATGGAGTCGATGAGAAGATTCTTGAGACAGTAGGGTACAACGAGAGCCGCTTCCAGAGTAATGCGACATCGAGCGCCGGAGCTATGGGCATCATGCAGCTGATGCCGGCCACTGCGCGGGCTTATGGTGTTACTAATGCTTACGACCCGGAACAGAATATCATGGCCGGGGCACACCTTATCTCTGATAACCTGAAGTCATTCAATGGCAATCTCGATCTGGCCATTGGCGCTTACGCTGTCGGAGGCGGAGCTATCCGCCGTAACGGCAATCAGCTCACGGCATCAGCCCAGAAGTACGTAAATAAATTTCGCAGATATTACAACTGAAAAGAGTAGAGACGCAATAAAAAGCAGCTGCAGATGAATTTCATCTGCAGCTGCTTTTTTTCATTAGTACAGGAGATGGGGCTCGAACCCACACATGGTCGCCCATAACAGATTTTGAGTCTGTCGCGTCTGCCATTCCGCCACTCCTGCATATATGTGCCGGAAAAAATTCCGGCTTTTTTATAATGTAATTACTGCCACTCTTTCTCGAGCTTCTTCCAGATAGGGAAGCAGTCGAAAGTAGCGAAGTAGTCCTTCGGCTCCTCAGCACGTCTTATCATGTCGAAGGTTCCGTCCGGATGGAGCAGGATCTCTGAACTCCAGAGACGGCCATTGTAATTGTAACCCATCGAGAATCCGTGAGCACCTGTATCGTGAATAAAGAGCAGATCGCCAATCTCAATCTTCGGAAGCTTACGGTCGATAGCAAATTTATCATTGTTCTCACAGAGAGAACCGGTAACGTCGTAAGTGTGATCGCAGGCCTCGTCCTCTTTGCCCATGACTGTAATGTGGTGGTAAGCACCGTACATAGCAGGGCGCATCAGGTTTGCGGCGCAGGCGTCGACTCCGATGTAATCCTTATATGTCTTCTTCTCGTGAAGAACTCTTGTGACCAGGGCTCCGTAAGGGCCTGTCATGAAACGTCCCATCTCAGTATAGAGCGCTACGTCTCCAAGTCCCGCAGGAACTAAGACTTCGTCGTAGACTTCGTGGACCTTCTCACCGATGATCGTGATGTCATTCGGCGTGTCCTCAGGCTTATAGTCAATTCCAACACCACCCGAGAGATTTATGAAATCGAGTGAAATACCGACCTTCTCTTTTATCTCAACAGCGAGATCAAACAGAGTCTTCGAAAGTGTCGGGTAATAGTCGTTCGTAACCGTATTACTAACGAGGAAAGCGTGGAGACCGAAATGCCTGACGCCGAGATCCTTCAGTCGCTTGTAAGCTTCAAGGATCTGGTCGTGAGTCATGCCGTACTTCGCATCTCCAGGGTTGTCCATGATGCCATTCGAAAGTGTATAGACACCGCCCGGATTGTAACGGCAGCACATGGTCTCAGGAAGACTGCCGCCTAAAGCACGAAGGCAGGCATCAATATGAGTGATGTCATCGAGATTGATAATGGCACCAAGCTCTGCGGCCTTCTTAAACTCCACATCAGGTGTGTCATTCGACGAGAACATGATCTCGTGACCTTTGAGCCCGACTGCGTCGGAGAGCATCAGCTCCGTGATCGATGAACAGTCGGCACCGCATCCGTACTCATGGAGGATATCCATAAGGAAAGGATTCGGAGTAGCCTTGACGGCAAAATACTCGCGGAATCCTTTATTCCAGGAGAAGGCGTCCTTTACTTTCTGCGCATTCTCGCGGATTCCCTTCTCATTGTAAATATGAAAAGGTGTCGGATACTTTGCGGCAATTTCTTCTAGTTTCTCCTTTGTAGCAAACGGTGTTTTCTTCATTTTTTTTCCTTAAAAAATAAAAGTGTGTCTGCATGATTGAGCGGTGCAATTCGCAGACACTGCCGTGTCTGCTCATTCGCGCGGTGCTCATCTCAGAGAGAGGGGTAATTCGCAGACACTAACGTGTCTGCTCATTCGCGCGTTCGCTCTCTGTATAATTGAGCGGTGCAATTCGCAGGCACTGTCGTGCCTGCTCATTCGCGCTTTCGCGCTATAAATGAAAAGAGCCATCAATGGCTGTGCAAGCAAGCTTGCAGCCATAATGGCTCTTTCCATTTGCACCGCTCAATTAATACGCGTAAAGCTAGCGACCGGAATCGGACCGGTGACCTCCTCACTACCAATGAGGTGCGCTACCAACTGTGCCACGCCAGCCTGCGGCTTTCTGCCGACTTGAATAGTTTACTATAATGATTTTGTTGTGTCAAGCATTTTTTATATGAAGGAACGAAAAACGGTTGTAGATATTTTTCAAGTGTGCTATTATGTTTTAAATAGATATACGATGAGGGAACTGTATGGAGCGGGAAGGAGGATTTTTCATGCTGATAAAGAAGGAAGACAAGCATTCGATCACTTGCAGGGTTTCTAAGGAAGAACTATCGGCTCGTGGTTTTGACAACATTGAAGATCTGCTGCACGACCAGGCCCAGGCTAGAAAACTCCTCGACGAAGTCATAGAGGAAGCCAGGGAGACTGTGGACTTCCCGGATGATAATTCTCAGATTAATGTTCAGATGGTCGGCCTGGCTGATGGTTCTGTCACTATCAGAATCTTTTCAGACAGGAAGGCCGCTGTGAAGTCTATTATCGAGAAATACAAGGATATTGCTCAGATGGTCGAACAGCAGGAGGAGAAGCAGGCCGAAGAGAAGCAGACTGAAGAGAAGCCGGAGAAGAAGGATCCAAACGTTGGTGTCGAGATCGATACCATTGCCCCGCGTTTTTCTGGCAGGCAGAACATCACTCTTCTGACCGAAGACCAGGTCAAGGAGAGACTTGCGGCCACAGACAGCGATTCACCGGTACTGTTCCCGGTCGCACTGTCATTTGATAACTTGGAGGATGCTATCTCTCTTTGCCATCATATCAGTGCAGAGGACCGGAGCGCCGCTTCGAATCTGTACCGGATGGACGACAGATATTATCTGACTATCGAGCTCACGGATACGAAGAAGACTCTTGCGAATACGGTATTCGCCATCTCTGAGTATTCCGGTCGTATTGAGAATCACGGGAACATCCTCGGTCTCTTAAGGGAGCACGGCGATGTCATACGTGAGAATGATGCGGTAGGAGTGCTCGCATCACTTTGATCGTTGAATGGTCAGAGTTTTTGCACTGCTTTGATCGTTGAAAGGTCGGAGCTTTGTACTGCTATGATCATTGACTGGCCTTTTGAATGGTCTGGGGCATTGATCGATTGTTTGGAAAAAGCATCAGCTGATCGCAGAGATCGGCTGATTTTTTAAAATTTTTTGCTTTTTTGGAAAAGGAGAAAAATGGATTACAAGATTGGAGTTATCGCGGGTGACGGTATCGGCCCGGAGATAACAGATGCAGCATGGACTGTTATGACGAAAGTTGCACAGAAGTTTGGACATCATTTCGAGAGGACAGACATCCTGATGGGAGGCTGTTCGATCGATGCGACTGGCGAGCCGCTCACAGATGATGCCATAGCATCCGCTAAGGCTCAGGACGCAGTGCTTATGGGAAGCATCGGTGGCAACACCTCGACTTCACCGTGGTACAAGCTCCCGCCTGACAAGAGACCTGAGGCAGGACTTCTGAAGCTTCGCAAATCTCTCGGGCTTTTTGCAAATCTGCGCCCGGCTTACCTTTACCCACAGCTGAAGGAATCGTGTCCTCTGAAGGAGGCTACAGCCGACAAAGGTTTTGACCTTATCATGGTGCGTGAGCTGACCGGTGGTCTCTATTTCGGAAAGCGGCATACCGAGTCATATAATGGCGTTCTTCAGGCTACCGATACACTGACTTACAATGAGAACGAGATCCGCCGTGTAGCTGTAAAGGCCTTCGATATCGCCCGCAAGAGAAGAAAGAAGGTCACCTCAGTTGACAAGGCGAACGTCCTCGATTCTTCGAGACTCTGGAGAAAAGTGGTCGAAGAGGTCTGGGCCGATTACCCGGATGTCGAGCTTGAGCACATGCTCGTCGACAACTGCGCTATGCAGCTTGTCCGCGACCCGGCACAGTTCGATGTGATTTTGACAGAGAACATGTTCGGAGATATTTTATCTGATGAGGCAGCTATGATCACCGGTTCACTAGGCATGCTCTCATCTGCCAGCTTAAACGAGACAAAGTTCGGTCTCTACGAGCCGAGCGGCGGTTCAGCTCCGGATATCGCAGGTCAGGACATCGCAAACCCTATTGCCACTATCCTCTCGGCAGCGATGCTCCTGCGCTACAGCCTTGACCTTGATGATGAGGCAGATGCAGTCGAGAATGCGGTTACGAAGGTTTTGGAGGATGGCATCAGAACCCGGGACATTCTCCCTCGCGAGGGCGCAGATAAGATGACAATCGTGGGCTGCAAAGCCATGGGACAGGCGGTAGCAGACAGGATCTGATTCTTTGCTTTTGCACTTGTACACGTTTAGCTTTGTAATTATTAAGGCGCTCCCGTTGGGAGCGCCTTTTTGTTGCCAATTTGTGAGGAATTTTTCAATATAGATACTGACGGGGTGAAGTTTTTAGAAGTGTACCTGTCAGATGTTGGTTTTATGGCGAGAATTTTCACTATATGCTGTCACGGAATCAGTTCAATCCAAACGTCAAAATTGACACCACATTAAAAAAATAGTGTTTTATCACTAGAAGCTCTTACGACGTTAATTTGCAACACGGCTTTGGAACAATCCGGAATGATTTAGATGTATTGTGAAAATAAAAAATTTGGATTTGTAACGAATCAAACCTACTCTAGCGTATAGAGAAAATGCGAAAAATTATTTGTTACAAATGACTTTTTGCCTGATCTCCTGTGAAAACTGAATGAGATAAACTTCCATAAAAACGAGCTATAGTGATAATCTACCGGATTGCGGAGCTAGAAGTCTTTTTGACTTGTAACAAATACATCTTGCAGAAAACTATGGTGAAAATTTCCAGCTCCGCGGAGCTGCTAGTTTATACGATTTGCAGCAAAACCAGACTACTGGAAGCCAGAGTGAAAATTTCCGGCTCCGCGGAGCCAATAAGCTCAGTTCAGTCTTTTTCTTTGTTTGTATGGGTTCAGGATAAATGAGAGTACAAGCCCGGTGATAAAGCCTCCGATGTGGGCGGTCAGGCTTATGCCACTTGAAGTGAAGCCCGGAAGCAGAGCGAAGAAGATACCGGCGATGACACGTTTGAACGGGAAGGCCTTTCTGGTCAGGGGATTTACCGCGAAAAATACGAAAGCCGCCATGACACCGAAAATCGCGCCGCTGGCACCGGCTTCAAGTCCATATTCGACACCGCTGGAGTGGAGGTCTACGAACAGAGTCATGAGGTTGCCGCCGACTCCGGCGACCAGGTAAAGAATCAGAAAGCGGATCTTTCCGTAATAGGCCTCGACAATATTTCCGAGGACATAGAGCGAGATCATGTTGTTCACAATGTGGGAGATCCCGAAGTGGAGGAACATGCTTGTAAAAAGTCTCCACCATTCGCCTTTTTCAATGACGTAGGGCAGATAGTAAGCGCCGAACCGAAGGGCCACGTCAGAGTTCTGGCTTCCGCCAGATACAGTTTCAGCGAAATATATCAGGAAATTAATAATGATAAGTGCAATAGTGATTGCGGGTACATATTTTCTCTTTTGCATGCTTGTAATTATAGTACAATTTTTTCATAATACAAATCGTTGTGAATAATGAATTTAATTTAATACCTACTTGAATTTATTTCACAAATAGATTATAGTATTGTTTACCAGCACAACGATTTTTAGAAATTATTTTTATATTTTTATAGAGAAAGGAAGAAAAGTATGCAGAGTGATAACATGAAGCGCGGTATGCAGCAGGCACCGGCCAGGAGCCTTCTGAATGCACTTGGATTTACGAAGGAAGAGATAAATAAGCCGCTCGTCGGCATTGTAAGCTCATACAATGAGATAGTACCGGGCCACATGAACATCGACAAGATCGCAGAGGCAGCAAAGCTCGGAGTCGCAGAAGCAGGCGGAAATCCGGTAGTTTTCCCGGCAATAGCAGTCTGCGATGGAATTGCGATGGGACATGTCGGAATGAAATATTCTCTAGTGACACGTGACCTGATCGCAGATTCGACAGAGTGTATGGCGATCGCGCATCAGTTTGACGCTCTGATCATGATCCCGAACTGTGATAAAAATGTCCCGGGACTTTTGATGGCAGCAGCCAGGATTAATGTTCCGACAGTTTTCGTATCAGGCGGTCCGATGCTCGCAGGACACGTTGAGGGCAGAAAGAGATCCCTCTCATCGATGTTTGAGGCAGTCGGTGCGAATGCAGCAGGCAAGATGACGGATGAGGAAGTCCGCATCTACGAGGAAAATGTCTGCCCGACCTGTGGCAGCTGTTCCGGAATGTACACCGCAAACTCGATGAACTGTCTGACAGAGGCCATCGGAATGGGACTTCGCGGAAATGGAACGATCCCGGCAGTTTACTCGGCCAGACTTCGCCTTGCAAAGCAGGCCGGCTACGCTGTAATGGATATGCTTAGAAAAAATATCCGCCCACGCGACATCATCACAAAGGAATCTATCATAAACGCCCTGACAGTAGATATGGCACTTGGATGTTCGACAAACACGATGCTGCATCTTCCAGCCATAGCTCACGAGGTCGGATTTGATTTCGATATCAGCTACGCAAACCCGATTTCAGAGAGGACACCAAACCTCTGCCACCTGGCACCGGCAGGTCCTACATATATCGAGGACTTGAATGAAGCCGGCGGTGTCTATGCAGTCATGAAGGAACTCGGCGACGCAGGACTTTTAAACCTCGACTGCATGACAGTTACAGGAAAGACTATCGGAGAAAATATCAAGAACGCAGTCAACAGGAATCCGGAGGTCATCCGTCCTATCGACCACCCATATATGGAGAACGGCGGACTCGCAGTACTTAAAGGTAATCTTGCGCCGGATGGCTCAGTTGTAAAACGTTCCGCAGTTGCACCTGAGATGATGAAGCACACAGGACCGGCCAGAGTCTTCGACTGCGAAGAGGATGCCATCAAAGCCATAAAGGGCGGAGATATTGTTCCGGGAGATGTTGTTGTCATCAGATATGAGGGACCTAAGGGCGGTCCGGGAATGAGAGAAATGCTTAACCCTACGTCCGCTATCACAGGAATGGGACTCGGCTCATCAGTAGCGCTCATTACAGACGGACGTTTCTCAGGCGCAAGCCGTGGAGCATCTATCGGCCACGTTTCACCTGAGGCAGCAGTCGGCGGCCCGATCGCACTCGTAGAAGAGGGAGATACTATTACGATCGATATCCCGAACATGACGATAACTCTTGAAGTATCAGACGAGGAGCTCGCAAAGAGAAAGGCAGCCTGGAAGCCACGCAAGCCAAAGGTTACTACAGGATATCTGAAGCGCTATGCAGCACTCGTCACATCAGGAAACCGCGGAGCAATCCTGGAAGTTCCGGGAGAGAAAGAGGCAGATAAATGAAACTTACAGGTGCACAGATCGTTATAGAGTGCCTCCTGGAGCAGAAAGTAGATACAGTATTCGGCTACCCAGGCGGAGCTATTTTAAATGTATATGATGAGCTCTATAAAAACAGCGACAAGATCCGCCATATACTTACGAGCCACGAGCAGGGTGCGGCGCACGCGGCAGACGGCTATGCCAGAAGCACTGGAAAAGTCGGTGTCTGCATGGCGACGTCAGGACCTGGAGCTACGAATCTGGTTACAGGGATAGCCACAGCCTATATGGATTCCGTACCGATGGTGGCCATCACCTGCAATGTTACGGTGCCTCTCCTCGGCAAGGACTCGTTCCAGGAGGTGGATATCGCCGGAATCACCACACCTATTACAAAGCACAATTTTATCGTAAAAGATGTCGAGAAGCTCGCACCTACTATCAGAAGAGCTTTTAAGATTGCAAAGACCGGACGTCCGGGCCCTGTCCTTATCGATATACCAAAGGATGTCACAGGAGCTCAGGCAGAGTATGAATTTGTGGAGCCGGCTCCGATCAAGAGAAAGATCGATAAGCTCAGGGAAGAAGACATCGACAGAGCAGTCGCGATGATCGAAAAATCCAAAAAGCCTTATATCTTCGTAGGCGGCGGAGCAGTAATCTCGAGGGCTTCTGAGGAAGTCAGAAAATTTGCAGACATCGTAGATGCGCCGGTTTGCGACACTCTTATGGGAAAGGGCACTTATCCGGGAACCGGAGACAGATACACCGGAATGCTCGGAATGCACGGGACCAAGGCTTCGAATCTCGGTGTCTCATCCTGCGATCTGCTTATCGCAATCGGTACCAGATTTTCAGACAGGATACTCGGAAATCCGAAGACATTTGCAAAGCAGGCGAAGGTACTCCAGATCGACGTCGATCCTGTCGAGATAAATAAAAATATCATCGCAGACGCTGAGATCGATGGAGATGTAAAGGAGGTTTTGAGCCGCCTGATACCGAAGCTTTCGCAGATGGATCACCACGAGTGGATGGAGCACATGAGAGATCTCTGTGAAAAATATCCGCTCCACTATCCGCACGGCAGGCTCACAGCGCCTTATGCTATCCAGCAGATCTACAAAGCTACCGATGGAGACGCCTTTATTACAACAGAAGTCGGACAGCACCAGATGTGGACAGCCCAGTACTATCTCTTCAAGAGACCGGGACAGCTGATCACTTCAGGAGGCCTCGGCACCATGGGATACGGCCTCGGAGCAGCCATCGGAACCGCGATCGGAAATCCTGGCAGGAAAGTTTTCAATATTGCCGGCGATGGCTCCTTCCGTATGAATATGAACGAAATAGTCACGGCAGTTAGAAACAAACTGCCTGTAGTAGAAATTGTCATAGACAATGGAGTTCTCGGGAATGTCCGCCAGTGGCAGAATCTTTTCTACGGTAAGAGATATTCGAACACCGTGCTCGACAGCTGTGTCGACTACGTCAAGCTCGCGGAGGCGATGGGTGCAAAAGGCCTCAGGGCCACGACCAAAGAGGAATTTGATGCAGCGTTAAAGGCTGCGATGGATATTGATACGCCTGTACTGATAGATACAGTAATAGACAAGGATGACAAGGTATTCCCTATGGTATCGCCTGGAACTTCAATATCCGAAAGCTATGATGATACCGATATGAAGGGTTGATTTATTAATTGAAAAAAGCTATAGTAGTAAAAATAGTTGTCAGACATTGGCAGTGAATGCCGCTGGCTGATAATCTTTTCAAACTATATTAATTACAGGAGGACGATGTAATGTCAAGAGTTTACAACTTTTCTGCAGGACCGGCCGTATTGCCGGAGGAAGTATTAAAAGAAGCACAGGCAGATCTGCTAGATTATAAGGGCTGCGGCATGTCAGTAATGGAGATGTCACATCGATCATCCATGTTCAATGATATAATCGTGGAAGCAGAAAAGGACATCAGGACTCTTCTGTCAATACCAGACAACTATAAGGTGCTTTTCCTTCAGGGTGGCGCCTGGACACAGTTTTCAGCAGTTCCTATGAACATGATGAACAAGCACCACAAGGCAGGCTACATCACTACAGGACAGTGGGCTACAAAGGCTTACAAGGAAGCTTCGAAGTACGGTGAAGTAGTGGAGCTTGCATCTTCCAAGGATAAAAATTACACATATATCCCGGATTGCTCAGATCTTCCTATCACAGATGATATGGACTATGTCTACATCTGCCAGAACAACACTATTTATGGAACTGAGTACTGGGAACTTCCGAATACCAAGGGAGTTGACCTCGTAGCCGATGTTTCAAGTGACTTCTTATCAAGACCTATGGATGTCACCAAATATGCAGTTATGTACGGCGGCGTTCAGAAGAACATCGGACCTGCAGGCCTCGCTATCTCTATCATCCGCGACGACCTGATCACAGATGACGTATATCCGAATACACCGACTATGCTTATGTGGAAGACACAGGCAGACAAGGATTCTCTTTTCAATACACCTAACTGCTGGGGCATCTATATGTGCGGTCTCGTATTCAAGTGGCTGCTGAAGAACGGCGGACTTGAGGGCATCGCTAAGAAAAATGCCGATAAGGCAAAGATACTCTATGACTACCTCGATCAGTCCAAGCTTTTCAAGCCTACAGTTACAGATAAGAAGAGCCGTTCAAATATGAACGTTCCATTCGTTACAGGCGACAAGGATTTAGACGCTAAGTTCGTAGCTGAATCCAAGGCAGCAGGCCTCGAGAACTTAAAGGGACACCGCACAGTTGGCGGTATGAGAGCATCTATCTACAACGCCATGCCAAAGGCTGGAGTTGAGAAGCTCGTCACATTTATGGAAGACTTCGAGAAGAAGAATCTCAAGTAATTTTTACAAAAAGGAAGAAGAAAAATGTTCAAATACCATACACTTAACGCAATTTCCCCAAAGGGACTCGTCAAATTTTCAAATAATTACGAGCAGACAGATGACGCGAATGACGCAGACGCTTTCATCGTAAGAAGTGCCAAGCTTCACGATATGGAGTTTTCTGACAAGCTCTCATGTATCGCCAGAGCCGGAGCCGGAGTAAACAACATCCCTCTGGACAAGTGCGCAGACAAGGGCATCGTAGTTTTCAATACTCCAGGCGCCAATGCCAACGCCGTAAAGGAGCTCGTATTTACGGGAATGCTCCTTGCGAGCCGTGACATTTTAGGATCGGTAAACTGGGTCAATGAAAATAAGGACGACGCCGATATTTCAAAGGATATGGAGAAAGCCAAGAAGCAGTTTGCTGGAAGAGAGCTCGCTGGCAAGAAGCTCGGAGTCATCGGCCTGGGCGCCATTGGACAGAGAGTCGCTAACACAGCTACACATCTCGGAATGGATGTACTCGGATATGACCCGTACATCTCGGTAAACGCAGCCTGGAACCTTTCACGAAATGTAAAGCACATCGCAAATGTAGATGACATCTACAGAGAGTGCGATTTTATCACGATACATGTGCCGCTTCTCGATTCGACGAAGGGCATGATCAATGCAGACGCTGTTTCGAAGATGAAGCAGGGTGTCGTTATTTTAAACTATGCAAGAGACCTTCTGGTCGATGAGAAGGCAGTCCTCGACGGCATCAAGCTTGGCAAGATAAAGCACTACATGACAGATTTCCCGAATCCTGCTACAGCAGGACAGCCGGGAGTCATCGCCACATCCCATCTCGGAGCTTCGACAGCAGAGGCTGAAGAGAACTGCGCGATGATGGCAGTAGATGAGATTATGGATTACCTCGAGAACGGCAACATCCGCCACTCGGTAAATTATCCAGACTGCGATATGGGTCCTGTCACATCGAAGGGCAGACTTGCAGTCCTCCACTACAACAAGAGCGGACTTATCGCAAAGTACACGACTATTTTAGGCGATGCAAATATCAACGTATCAGACCTGACAAACAAGAGCCGTGGCGATTACGCATATTCTCTCATCGATACAGATTCAGAGGTGACAGCTGACGTAGTTGCGAAACTCAACTCGATTCCGGATGTTATCCGCGTCAGGGTAGTCAGATAATTTTCCTTTTAAAAAATGGAAGGGAGCTTTTTAAATGGCAACAGTAAGACCTTTTGCAGCGATTCGTCCGCGGGTTGATATGGCGCAGACCATCGCTGCGCTGCCATACGATATATACAACAGAGCGGAGGCGACATCTCATGTCAAAAGGTTCCCGCACTCCTTTCTTGCAGTAGACAGAGCCGATGCATTATTTCCGCCTGAAGTGAGTGAATACGATCCGAGGGTTTACCAGAAGGCGCATGACCTTCTCTGGGAATGGATTGATGAAGGGCTTTTTGTCAGGGACGGTGCTCCATACTACTACATCTATGAGGAAAATATGGATGGCCGCGCCCAGACTGGAATCGTAGCCTGTGCTTCGATCGACGACTACGAAAATGGCGTGATCAAGAAGCACGAGACTACCCGCGCCGAAAAGGAGCAGGATCGTATTAATCATGTCGACGCCTGCAATGCACAGACGGGACCTATTTTCCTGGCCTACAGGAGAAATAATTCAATAGAAGATGTAGTCAGACGTTACAAGGATCAGAAGCCGATTTACGATTTTACGACACTCGACCATATTTCACACAGAGTCTGGATCGTAAGCGAGCCTGAAGATATCGAGATCATCCGCAGGGCTTTCGAGGGCATTGATTCGATTTATATTGCTGACGGCCATCACAGAGCAGCATCTGCTGTAAAAGTTGGCCTGAAGCGCCGCGCCGAGCATCCGGGTTACACAGGAGACGAGGAGTTCAACTACTTCCTCTCGGTCCTGTTCCCAGACGACGAGCTTAAAATCTTCGACTACAACAGAGTATTGAAAGACATGAACGGCCACGATTTCTTTGATATCCTCTCCGATGTAAAAGATGTCGCAGAGCTTCACCGCCAGGGCAGAGCTCCGATAAAGCCGCAGTTCAAGGGCTCTTTTAGTATGTACCTTGACAATACCTGGTACAATTTCTCATTCAGGCAGGAGCTTAGAAGTGAGGACCCGATCAAAGGCCTCGATGTCTCA
Source organism: Lachnospiraceae bacterium (assembly GCA_003862155.1). GTDB lineage: Bacteria > Bacillota > Clostridia > Lachnospirales > Lachnospiraceae > Weimeria > Weimeria bifida. Next base: position 20,271 of record QOUV01000005.1, on the reverse strand, counting down.
CTCCTGCAGAACCTGATCCTTGAGCCTGTCTTTGGCATCAAGGATCCGAAGACAGACCCTCGCATCGATTTTGTCGGTGGTATTCGTGGCTTAAAAGAACTCGAGCGTCGCTGCCACGAAGACTGCAGCGTCGCATTCGCGATGTATCCGACCTCGATCTCGGAGCTCTTCGCCGTCGCCGACGCCGGCAAACTGATGCCGCCAAAGTCGACCTGGTTCGAGCCGAAGCTCCGCAGCGGTCTCTTCATCCACGAACTCTAGGGACAGTGGGGACGGTTGGAGTGGTTGTTATGCTGTCGCGAGTCCGAAGGACGAAGCGAGAGTATTATAAACCGCCCATGCGATAGCCGTCCGCGACTGACGAGTCCGAAGGACGAAGTCAGAGCGGAAACGGCGAACCGCTCTTTTTGTCCCATTTTTAGATTATTCAGACATAATATGCTTTTCTTTTGTCCGAAGCAGCGCCACAGATGGACGGTCTCGCTCGGTAGGATTTTTCTGTTCGCGTGCGCGCGCCTAATTGCGGCCCTCTTGCCAATGTATGGTTTACATACGTTTATGGTCCAGGCGGGTGGCAACCCGGGCCGCAGCTAGCGCGCATGGAGCGGTTGTTATGCTGTCGCGAGTCCGAAGGACGAAGCGAGAGCATTATAAACCGCCCATGCGATAGCCGTCCGCGATTGACGAGTCCGAAGGACGAAGTCAGAGCGGAAACGGCGAACCGCCGCTCTCTACGAAAAATCCTAAGGTCGCGAGCCCGTGCCATTCTGTGTCGCTGATTCTTCTAATTCCAGCTTTTTTTGTACCGGCTCTGGTTTTTTTCCGAAAGCCATTTCTCAATAGAGTCCTCCGCGGAGCAAGAAATCTACATCAATGACTCCTGCGTTTTCAATATAGTTGTACGCGGAGCTTGAAATCATCAATGCTCTGTAGAAAACCCAGGAGCATTGGATGCATATTGACAGCCAGAAATATGCTGTGTAAGATTTTTAAGAAGTATCTCACTCATATAGAAAATGGCAGAATGCCGTTTAAGAATTTAACTTCCTCCCTGCGCTATATTAAAACTAGAGTAAGGCCATTGTATAATTTCAACCCTGACAGGCTCTATCTTGAATTCAAGTAAAACCGAGGAGCTGCAAAACTGCAGGATTTTTATCGGGTATTGGCGTATATTGCGAAAGCAAATGTCTGCATTGCAAAAGGCCACTCTTTGTATTAATATGATATTAAGGTCTTAAATCACCAGGAAGATGGTGCGAAAAGGAGGAAACACCATGAGGAAAACAATTTTCACCAGATTTATTTGCAGTCTTCTTACGGCTGCGATGATATTTACAGCGGCTTCAGGGGTTACACTCTCAGCAAATGTCACGGCGCAGGCCGCGAAGAAGAAATCATCATCGAAAAAGAAATCAGTCAAGCCTGGCAGGGTAAATGTCACCTATGCAAAGTCTCTTAAGGCTGGCCAGATAACTGTAAAATGGAAGAAAGTCAGGAACGCCGGGAAATATTATGTCCAGTACGCTTATAACAATAAATTCCAGAAAGCGAAGGGCAGGACTGTTTCTTCCAAAAAACTGGCTCTGACTTTCAGCGCAAAGTCAAACAGCACCGTTTACCTTCGTGTGAAAGCAGTGAACGGCAAAAATTCAGGAAAATACAGCTCTACCAAGAAGGTAAAAGTTAAAAAGTCAGCGAAGAAAACAGTCAGGAAGTCAGGCCCGCTTACTCCTAAACTTGGGAAGGACGGGCTGTATCATTGCAAAGCTCTGAAATACGGCTACCGCCTCTATACGGGAATTTCTGATAAGATGTACTCGGGGTGTGGTACAGCTCTTTATATCAAAACGAACAGGAAAAACTCCAACTTTCAAATCAGTTTTTACGATAAAAAGGGAAATGATGTGAGTGGATGGGCAGAATGTTCATCATACTCAGATGTAAAAAATGGAGCATACTGGACGAGTAATGTTGAAAAAGTTCCCGGTGGCTATTTGACAGTGCACCAGTTCCAAAATCTGAAAACGAAAAAATACCCGGTAGGAAATATTACTGTAAAAATTTCTGAAATAAACAATAACTATCCAACGGGTAAAATGACACTCGGAACCATAAAACTTGAGGATACCGAAGCCGCCCACAAGGCCTGGGTCAAAGACATTCTTAAAAAGAGCGGAGCGAACCAGAAAAAAGATCCAGGCGACAAAATGGATGCGGTCTGCAATTACCTGTGTCAGCATACGAGATATAACAGCTGCTTCAAAAACAAGGATTATGATGGAGAAATTTCATATATTATCACGTTAAAGGAAAGCACAACTCCTGGCTTTGTAAAAATGGTCTATGACTCATTTACGTCACCAAATGAGCTTGTATACATCGGTAAGCAAATTGGTTACCCGCTCAGGAGCATGTATGGTGATTACAAATACGGAACAGTGGGTTGGAGGATGTACCATTACTATGCCATACACAAGTCAGATAAAAGGATGTTTGAATTCTGCCCGTATACCGACACAGGCCTGATTTCGGACAAGGTATTGACAAAAAAACAGGCAGAGAAACTGATCCCGCAGCTCAATGTCAAAAAACTTAAGCCGGTGACTATAAAATAAAAGCCCAGCAGAATTTTCAGGACGGGAAACAGAGAGACGCATACATTATGACAATTCAGGAAATTGAGAAAAAGTTAAAGGCTGATCCACGGAATGCGGACTATACAAGGCGGGATGTGCCGCCTGTTTTTCAAATAAACAGTGAGGCAAGGATTCTTATAATCGGGCAGGCGCCCGGGAGAAAAGTGGAAGAGTCGAAAATCCCATTCAATGACAAATCAGGCGAGAAGCTTATGGACTGGATGGGAATAGGCAGGGACACTTTTTATTCGAGTCAGATAGCGATAATGCCTATGGATTTTTATTATCCTGGAAAGGGAAAAACCGGCGATCTGCCACCGAGAAAGTTCATCGCCGAGGAATATCATCCGCAGATTCTTGAGTCGATGCCAGAGATAAAAATGACAATCCTGATCGGGAAATACAGCATCGACTACTATCTGAAGGGCAGGGCAAAGAAAAACCTGACAGAAACAGTCCGCAGCTATAAAGAGTATCTCCCAGAATATTTCCCAATCGTGCATCCAAGTCCTCTGAATTTTCGCTGGCAGGCAAAGAACCCTTGGTTCGAGGAAACAGTAGTGCCCGAGCTTCGTAAAAAAGTGTCCGCTATCCTCGCGTAAGTGGGTCAGTAGGGACGGTTCTTTTTGTCCCACCTATCACAGGTTATAAAATTTCCAACCGAAGGAGGCTCATATGAAACGAAAACTACGCCGCACGCTGGCATTTGTCCTGATGATCATGACCGTGCTCATGATATTATGAGGAACAATCCCCCTCAAAGGGAACAGATGGAATCTACTCATTGTCGGCTGATTCTGGTTACAAAAATGCGCATAAGATTTCCAGCAAAAATGATACATATTGGGACTATTGGTATGACTCTGGAAAACTTTACTATGCTGTTGAAACATATAATAGTAATACCACTAATTTTTACCAGTTAGATCTTTCAAATGGTCAAAAGAAGAAATTAAAGACATTGAATCTTAATGACAGACAGACAGCGTATATGAATGGCTTTAAAGATGGAATCATTTATTATGATGAAATAGATTATTCGTCATCTGACACTAAGATAGTAAATTTGAAGACATATAATCTGAAGACAGGAAAAACTAATACTTTGTTCCAGTTTGAAAGAGGCTATGGCATAGCAGGTAAAATTTTATACATCAGTAACAAATGGATGATCATACATGAAAGCCGGCCAATGGACTCTTCAGATGGCAGCGGCTTCTTAGATGGCGTGAATCGGCAGCTTACGGTCATGAGCCCAGCAGACAAGAGACATCGGGTCATAGTCAAGTATTTCGTATCCTGATGAGCCGCGGGAATTTTCAGTTCTTAAGCAAGGTTATCAGAATTACATACACTCCGTCCGGCCTGCGGTATGCCGCGCTTGACATACCGCAGATAACGCAGAGTGCCGTCTACTTATAAAAGGATAAAATTTATGGCTTACAATGGTGGAAAGATGCCGGACGCTTCAAGTGGCCAGGTGCTTTCGGAGATTCGGAGAATGATATACTGATTTTTTCGCTCATTTTGGCTTTTATAGTAGTACAATAGAAGAGGGAAAGTAAAAATGGAGGTGTTATAGATGAAAAGGTCACAAATCAACAGTATCATTCAGTACACGATGGACAAATTGAAGGAGTATCAGTTTCCGTTGCCGCCATTTGCGTATTATTCAACCGAGGATTGGAAAAATCTGGACGAATCTGAGATAGAGATCGTTGAAAATATGCTCGGCTGGGACATCAGTGACTTCGGAGGAGATTTCAAAAAAGTCGGGCTGACGATCTTCACATTCAGGAACGGTAATTTTTATGCGAAGGAAAAATATCCAAAGCCATACTGCGAAAAACTTGATTTTGTAATGGATGGACAGACACTGCCGTTCCATTACCACTGGTCGAAGCGTGAGGATATAATCAACAGAGGCGGCGGAGATCTGGATGTAACACTCTATAATTCTGATCCAAAGGATTTTGCCGATGTTCAGGCAGCAAGAGAATTCAAAAGAGGCACGTTTCTCGATACCCCTGTCACAACAAAAGTTGATGGCAGGGAAATCACGGTCCCGGCAGGCGGAAAAGTGACACTTCATCCTGGTCAGTCGATCGCCATCACACCTGGCCTTTATCATTCATGGCAGGGAGTTCCGGGAACAGGCGATGTCATCCTGTTCGAAGTTTCTACGACTAATGACGACCGGACCGATAACAGATTCTACAAAGCCAGCGACAGAATCCCGACCATCGAAGAGGATGTTAAGCCGAATTACCTTATATTTGCAGACTACCCGAAATTTACAAAATTTGATTTTATCAAGAAAAACTAAAAATATAGTAAAATAAAATTTATATGTATTTAGCTTTTTTGAAGCTGTGAGGTTTTGCGAGTGTGAAACACTCACAAAACTATATCATGATTTGCTGGTCAACCTTTTGAACACCAAATCATGATATTCAGACTGGCGAAGAATAAAAAAGAGGCGGCAGATCACATTGATTCTTGCCACCTCTTATTTTTTTACATTTTCGTATTATATTGACAAATATTATTTCTGATGATATCATAAAATTACCTGTTAGGTAATTTTGTGATAGGAGAGTGATTATGAGTAATTATAAAGAATATCATGATAGGATTGCTTTTCATCCTGGATACTATATCGAAGAGATTATCGATGAAAGCGGACTTTCTCAGAAGGACTTTGCCAGCAGATTAGATACGACTGCGAAGAATCTGAGCATTTTGGTACGAGGAGAGCAGAGTCTGTCCATTGAAATGGCAGTGAAACTGTCTAGGATGATGGGGACAAGCGTAGATTTTTGGTTAAATCTGCAGAAAAATTATGATACATTAATTGCGGAATTTGAATCAGACAGGGAATTAGAGCAGGAAAAAAAAGTTTTTAAGTACTTGGATTATAAGTATTTTAGGGATAATTTTAACTTGCAGATTTTCCTAGAAAAATAAACGAACAGATTAAATCTTTAAGAGAATTTAAAATGTCGCTTCTCTTTCAGTATTAACGAAACCGAACATGTCAGTTAGTTTCAGAAGTATGTCGGGCCATATGAAAGAAGCAAATACTGTACGAGCAAATGCTATGGTTCAGATCGCCATTAATAAAGCATTAAAAATCGATGTTCCAAAGTATGATAAAAAGAAATTTGAAGATGCTGTTGAATATGCACTGACTTTGACAACAAAGCATAGTGGTTTTTATACTCTGCTTAGAGAAAAATTTGCTGAGGCGGGTGTTGTATTTGTCATTCTGCCAAATCTTCCCGGTTCAGGAATTAATGGTGCGACAAAAAGATTGGGCCGAAGTGTTATGCTTATGGTAAATGACAGAAGACTGTATTCAGATACTTTCTGGTTTACACTGTTTCATGAGATTGGACATATCATGAATGGCGATTATGGAATTTCATTCGAAGAAGAACATGACAACCATGAATCAAGAGCTGATAAGTATGCAGAGGATAAGCTGATACCTCCCGATGAGTATGCATCATTTTTAAAGAATAATCATTTTGATGAATCTGCTATAAGAGAATTTGCCAGTTCAATTGAAAGAGATCCTGGAATCGTATTAGGACGCTTACAAAATGATAAAAAAGTGGCTTTCTCAAATAACGCATTATCGAAAGCATTAAGACATAAATACTGGGTCAACGGGGACGGTTCTTATTGTCCCAAAATCTGAAAATTCTGATTCTGGGACTATAAGAACTTCGATTATATCGCAGTCATGAGAACTACGAGGAAGCTGAACTTTTATTTTTGTTAAAGAGCCTGCTCAAAGTACTCTTGGATGATTCTGCTGTTTTTGCGGCTGCTGTCGTCTGTAACTGAATTCCCGGAAGGTGCCTTTTGTGGGCCAGACGGCTTTGCTGTGTCACCAGAAGGTGAATTGGAATCTCCTTTTGGGAAAGCCTGACTTCAGTTCCGCTGGCAGCAGAGGAGAGCATATGTGTATCTCTGTTAAGCTTCACATCATTCATCACAAGAGCATGCTCTTTCTCAACTGCTCTGCCTTTTCCACGCAGCAGTATCCGTTCCTTCATTGTCTCGCACCAAAACTAACTGAAATCTTATATTCATGTTCTATTATATCTGGCTTTGGATGTTCATTCAATCTGGAAATTTTTGGGGAGGAAGTTTTTGGTGAATAAGCTGCTGAGAGAAAAGATTTTTACCATTTATGCACATATAGTAGTAAAATATAGACGTGGGTGGAATGCCGTTCCATATAAGAGACATTTCATGAGAGACCGGCCATTGGTTTTTCAAAGGGGTAAATGATGGATGATTTGAGAAAAGGTCTGATGACCGCTTTTATCGATTCAACGTGCGACTCTAATTTGGCATACAGGCCGGAATTTCTGTCGAATGATTACAACATAGGCCAGAAAGTTCTGGTCTCAATAGAGAATGAACTTTTAAAATGCGAGAGATTTTTTATCAGTGTCGCTTTTATCACTGATTCCGGCGTCGAGAGTCTTATCGGAGTCCTTGAAGAACTTCAGGGAAAAGGAATACCTGGGAAAATCCTGACAACTGACTATCAGAATTTCACAGATCCGAAAGCGCTCAGAAGACTTGCGAACTTTTCAAATATTGAGCTGAGAATTTACCAGACGCAGCTGGCAGGCCGTGACAATATTGGTTTTCACACTAAAGGCTATATCTTTGAGAAATCGGGACTTTTTCGGATTATTATCGGTAGCTCCAATCTGACTTCAAAGGCACTCACGACAAATAAGGAGTGGAATGTAAAGACTGTAACTACAGAAGATGGCGAATTCTTGAAGAATCTCAAGAAAGAATGGGATCAGCTTTGGAATTCCAAGAGTACTGCTGCTTTTCCTGATTTTATCGATGAATATGAGACCAGATACAAAATCATCGAGCAGCAGCGAAAGACAGCGGCCAGAGAGAAAATCACAAAGTTTAATGATTTCCGCCTCGAGCCGAATTCAATGCAGACTAAATTTGTAAAGAATCTCTCAGAAATCAGGAACAGTGGTGAGATAAAAGCCCTTCTGATTTCGGCTACAGGTACAGGAAAAACCTACGCATCGGCTTTTGCGATGAGAGACGAAAAGCAGAAGAAAGTTCTATTCCTGATACACCGTGAACAAATAGCGCGAGCAGCACTCGAAAGCTACCGCAGAGTTCTTGGAAGTGGACTTACATTTGGCATTGTCTCTGGAACAGAGAAGGACTACAACGCCGACTATATTTTTGCGACGGTTCAGACTATGTCAAAAGACGGGACACTGGACCATTTTTCGAGAAACGCATTTCAGACGATAATCATTGATGAAGTCCACCATGCGGCAGCAGGCAGCTATAAGAAAATAATCGACTATTTCAATCCTCAGTTTCTTCTCGGTATGACTGCTACGCCAGAGAGAACTGATGGTTATGATATTTACACGGACTTTGACCACAATATTGCCTATGAGATAAGGCTGCAGCAGGCTCTTGAGGAAAATCTTCTCTGCCCGTTTCACTATTTCGGAGTTACAGATATTGAGATAAATGGTGAGATCGCCGGTGACAGTCAGGAAGAAAAGAAGCTGAGCCTTGAAGATTTTCAGTATCTTACGAGCGACCAGAGAGTGGATTACGTTCTTGAAAAATCCAGGATTTATGGTTTCAGCGGAAAACGTGTAAAGGGTGTTATCTTTGTCAGCCGTAAGGACGTAGGCAGGGAGCTTTCTAACAAAATGAACGAAAAGGGGAAACGAACCGTTTTTCTCTCGGGTGAAGACACCCAGGAGAAAAGAGAAGAGAGTATAAACCGGCTCGTTTCCGATGACATTCCTGAGAGCGAGATACTCGACTATATCATAACCGTTGATATTTTTAATGAGGGCGTAGATATTCCCGAGATCAATCAGGTTATCATGATGCGACCAACCGAGAGCCCGATCATTTTCGTGCAGCAGCTTGGTCGAGGCCTTCGTAAATCGAAGGATAAAGAGTATGTCGTAATTATTGATTTCATTGGAAATTACGCGAACAACTACATGATTCCGATCGCACTCTCTGGCGACAGGTCATACAACAAGGATAGAATGCGCCGTTTCGTAAGTGGTGGAAGCAGGCTGATTCCAGGTGAGTCGACAATATATATCGATCAGATCTCCAGAAAGAGAATTTTCGAATCGATTGATACAGCCAGAACCAACGATACAGCTATGCTTCGTGAAGCCTACAATAAGCTGAAAGACAGGATTGGACGAATTCCGGAACCAGAAGATTTTGTAAAATATGGAACAGTTGACATAAGCAAATACTTTGACAAATTTGGATCGTACTACAATTTTCTTGTAAAATACGAGAAGGATTTCAAAGGTACTTTGACTGCACCAGAACAACAGGTTATCAGATTTATTTCTCAAAAACTGACAAAGGGCAAGCGCCCAGAAGAGTTGATGATGCTTAGAGATATCGTCGATGTTGACGGACATAAATTCCGTATCTCAACTTATGAGAAAAAGATCCGAAATTTCCGAAATGAAAGCAAAGATGCAATCATGTCAGCTGTCAGAAATCTGACAAATAATTTCGCCAAAGATACGGAGAAGAAGAAATTCAGTGACTGCGTATTTTTGACAGCTGATAAGAATGGTGATTTCAAAGCCTCCGATAAATTTATAGAGATGCTTCAGGACTCTGAATTCAAGAGAGAGGTAGAGCAGCTTTTAGATATCGGAATTGAAAATTACAAGGAAAATTACAGCCAGCCTTATAAGGACACGAACTTTAATCTCTATCAGAAATACACGTACGAGGATGTTTGTCTTCTTTTAAACTGGGATAAAAATATGAACGCCCAGAATCTCGGCGGATATTTTTACGATAAGAGTACAAAACAGCTCCCGGTTTTTATCAACTACGAGAAGGCCGATGACGCGATAGCCTATGAGGATCGCTTTGTATCTCCTGAAAATCTGATAGCTCTTTCAAAGCATCCGAGGAAAGTGACATCTGCGGATGCGGACCATTTTTACAAGAGAACGCCAGAAGATAAAGATAACCGGATATATCTCTTCATCCGAAAAAATAAGGACGACAATGAGGCCAAGGAGTTTTATTTCCTGGGCGAGATCAACGCAGTCGGCGAGCCAAATCCAGTAAAAATGACATTTGATGTAACGGATAAAGCCGGCAATGTGACAGGCAAAAAGCAGGACGATGCATTTGAGATAAACTACCGCCTCGATGTGCCAGTGCGGGAAGACATTTACGATTATATAGTAAGCTAGAGTTTTCTGGGTCAGAAGGGACGGTTCTTTTTGTCCCACTTAATAACGTGGGACAAAAAGAACCGTCCCCTCTGACCCACCTGGAGGTAATAATTTTGAAGACTTTACATGTAGTTTGTGCTGTTATTAGAAAAGGAAATAAGATATTTGCCACCCAGCGTGGTTACGGTGAATTTAAGGATGGATGGGAGTTTCCGGGCGGAAAGATTGAACCGGGCGAGACGCCGCAGCAGGCTTTAGCCCGTGAAATCCGAGAGGAACTAGACACGGAAATCAAGGTTGGCGATCTGATAGATACAGTAGAATATGACTATCCAAATTTCCATCTGTCTATGCAGTGTTTCTGGTGCGAAGTCGTTTCAGGAAAGCTGACGCTTCTCGAAGCTGAGGACGCAAGGTGGCTTACCAAGGAAAGCATCGGAAGCGTAGAATGGCTGCCGGCAGATAAAGAGCTGGTGGAGAAGATTGCGGAAGAGCTATAAATAATAAGTAATTGAAAGACAAAGGGGATAATTCAAGCAAAAATGGTGCATGAAAAATGAAAGACAGAGTTAAAGAATTTCAAGAATACTATCCATCAATAGAATCTTACTGGCGTTCTATCATTTTGTTTGGTCGCAATGTAGCTACATATAAATTTGCACTTGCCAAGTCACTATTGGAACTAGCTAATAAAGGCAAAACGGAGATAACACTTGAGGAGCTTTCAGAACCATATACAAGAAATCTCTGCGAACATATAAAAAAATGCGCAAAACAGACAACCAGTAAATCGAGCCGTTTTCTTAAAGCATGTGCAGACTACAACGATGGGAAGATAACACATCAGGAGCTTATTAAAATGGCGATCTGCTATGGATTTAATAATGTGATCGATGCATTTCATGTTGTGGGCAAAAAAGAGATTCCGGTAAAATTCTATGAGAAGGATTATAAATTTGACGATAAGAAAATAATTCTCACAGACAATATGTTTAAGCTCATTGAAAGCCCAAATGGATGATTTCATACAGACCATTTCAAAATTTGTTGAATTTGTCAAAGAAATGGAAGGTATAGACTAATTACACTGAGCCCTGCAAATTTTTTATAAAGGAATTCATATGAAAAATACCACACTTTGCTATTTGACAAGAGATGACAAGGTTTTGATGCTTCACAGGACGAAGAAGCACAACGATGTAAATGAGGGCAAGTGGATTGGTGTCGGCGGGCACGTAGAGTCGGGCGAATCGAAAGAGATGTGCGTGAGACGCGAGGTTTGGGAAGAGACTGGTCTTACGTTGAAAAGCCTTAAGTACAGGGGCGTGATCGATTTTTTGCCGGATAAGTTTGAGAGCGAGAGGATGTTTCTCTACACTTCAGATGAGTTCGCTGGTGAGATGCACGAATGCGATGAGGGTGATCTGAAGTGGGTTGAAAAAGATCAGGTGAAGAGCCTTGATCTGTGGGAAGGCGACAGGATTTTTTTGAAGTATCTGGTGGAGGAGGCGCCATTTTTTCATTTGAAGCTTAATTACCAGGGAGATAAGCTGGTCTCGTCTGAGCTGATGCCGCGGGTGATTCTGGCTTCGCAGTCGCCGAGGAGGAGAGAGCTCCTGGAACAGATTGATATTTTTCCAGAGATTATTCCGGCGGATGTTGAAGAGTTTACGCTGGAGACGGAGCCGTCTGCCGTGGTGGAGGACCTTTCCACTCAAAAGGCGAATGCCACTCTTTTAAAATTGCTGCGCTCCGGGCAGCATGCATCGGATAAGCCAGTCATCATTATTGCGGCGGATACTGTGGTCGTATCTGATGGCAGAATTCTTGGAAAACCTGCGTCTCATGAAAAGGCCTTCGAGATGATCTCGGCCCTTCAGGGCAGGACGCACGAGGTCTATACCGGGGTCACGTTATTTTTCTTAGGAAGCAGCGATGGCAGGCCGGCACTGACAAACAGGAAAACTTTTTCTGAGATGACGCAGGTGAGCGTCTATCCGATGTCGGAGGCGGAAATCCGCGCGTACGCAGACAGCGATGAGCCGATGGACAAGGCCGGGGCCTATGGCATTCAGGGCTCTTTTGGAAAAAATATCCGCGAAATCCACGGCGACTACACCAATGTAGTGGGGCTTCCTGTGGGCAGGGTGTGGAATGAAATAAAGGGGTTGTGGGGCTGCAATTAGCAACTTGAAAAAAGCTATTTTCTGTGATACTCTTGAAACAGAATCAGTTGTTAATTTTTTCAGAAGAGGTGAGTTATGAAAGAAAAAGCAGGGGTTACTGACGCTGTGCCTGTTGAAAACGAGGGCAGCAGCAACACACTATAAACACAGTCGGTGGCAGTATTGAGTATCCGGTATCGACTATGAAGCTTTCTGATTATTCGCTGGATGATTTGATCAGAAAAGACCTGTTGTTCCTGTTTCCATTTTATCTGTTTAATCTTGAGAAGGAACTCAGGACTTTTGATGAGAGAGCGGAATCCAGAAAGATACTGATCAGCTCTTTTACAGAGCTTCTGGACTATGTCAATGAACTTTACAACGATGGCAGGCTTGCCTTTGACAAGTATCTGCTGCTCACCGATATGATAAAGAAGGTGGCAGACAGCCTGTCAGTGAGATACGACAATGCTAGAAAGGAGCTTGATGAGATTATGGGTGGAAAAATATTGGAATTCAAAGGAGAGAGAATTTATAATGAAGGGAGAGAAGAAGGAAGAGAAGAAGGCAGAACAGAGGGGAAGATCGATGAGCTTCTTGGACTGGCATACGACGGAACACTGTCTGTAGATGTCGCTGCAAGCAGGGCTTTGAGCAAGTATAAAGTACCGAAAGATGAATTTATGAGAAGGCTTAAATCATATAAGCCAGGTGATGAGCTGATGCAGGGTTAATGGATATGCCTGAAAAGTAGCCGCAAATAGTCGTGCGACGAACAGGAAAACGCGCATTGAGTGAGCCATAAGCTGATGGCCGCTTCATAATGTTGGCTTTTGACGTGCAACAGCCTGCATTAATTCTAGTTGACACCCGAAAATATCACATTTATAATAGAAGGGCTGCTTTCCGTGGATTACTTTACAGCTGCGGGAAGCGGCCCTTAAAGTCTGCCATTTGGTGGGGGCTTGGGGAATAAAGGAAAGAAAGGTAAAGAAATGAGTAACGAAACAAAAGAATTCAAACCATTTGTGTCTGCAGACACAACGATGCGGGAGCTGTCGCCGTTTTCGGTAATAGTAGGTATCCTGCTGGCAATCTTATTCGGTGCGGCGAACGCGTACCTGGGTCTGAAGATCGGTATGACAATCTCGGCATCGATTCCTGCAGCCGTTATCTCGATGGGACTTATCCGTGTTATCCTGCACAGAGATTCCATCCTTGAGAACAATATGGTTCAGACCATCGGATCAGCCGGTGAGTCAGTAGCAGCAGGCGCTATTTTTACACTGCCAGCTATGTTTATGTGGGCAAACGATGGAAAGACGGCCTACCCTTCATTTGGACTTATCGCTCTTATCTGTATGGTCGGTGGTGTCCTCGGTGTGCTTTTCATGGTTCCGCTGAGAAATGCGCTTATCGTTCAGGAGCACGGAACACTGCCGTATCCGGAGGGTACAGCCTGTGCAGAGGTTCTCGAAGCAGGTGAAGAGGGCGGAGCAAGTGCCAAGACAGTTTTCTCAGGTCTTGGAATCGCCGCTGTTTTTAAATTCCTTACAGATGGACTTAAGATTTTTCCATCTGAGATCACTTATGATTTCAAGAGCTACAAGGGGGCTGGTATCGGAATGGATACCCTTCCTTCGCTTCTTGGTGTCGGCTATATCTGCGGACCGCAGATCTCTTCTTATATGCTTACCGGTGGTATCTTAGGATGGCTCGTTCTGATGCCGCTTATCTATGTATTTGGTGGAAAAATGACCATTTACCCTGCATCTGCTCCGATCTCATCTATGGGCGCTGCAACTATCTGGTCTTCGTATATCAAGTACATCGGTGCCGGCGCAGTTGCCTGCGGCGGAATCATAAGCCTTGTCAAGTCGCTTCCTACGATGATCAAGGCTTTCTCCGGTTCAATGAAAGGGTACGGCTCAAAGGTCGGCGAATCTGTAAGAACAAATAAGGATCTGCCGGCTAAATTCCTGATCCTTGGAATCATAGTTATCGCGCTTCTGATCTGCATTGTTCCTACGTTCCCGGTTGGTATCGGCGGAACACTCCTTATAGTAATATTTGCATTTTTCTTTGTTACAGTATCTGCCCGCATGGTTGGTATCGTAGGTTCCTCAAATAACCCTGTTTCAGGTATGACGATCGCTACACTCCTGATCGTTACGGCTGCCTTAAAGGCTGCCGGAAATGTCGGGATCAAGGGCATGACAGGAGCTATCGTTATTGCTTCTATCATCTGCATTGCGTCTGCTATCGCAGGTGATACTTCGCAGGATTTAAAGACTGGTTATATCGTCGGCGCTACTCCTTATAAGCAGCAGATCGGTGAGATAGTAGGTGTGCTTACTTCCTCAGTTGCCATCGGCGGGACCCTCTACCTCTTAAACGGCGGTTTGGGATATGGAAGCAAGGACCTTCCGGCACCTCAGGCTGAGCTTATGAAGATGGTCGTTGAGGGCGTTATGAATGGAAATCTCCCGTGGGCACTTATTTTTGCAGGAGTGTTCATCGGTGTAGTAGTCGAGATAATGGGTATTCCGGTCATGCCGTTTGCAGTTGGCCTCTACCTGCCTATCTATATCTCAATTCCTATGATGGTCGGTGGTCTGATCCGCCTTGCAGTAGATAAGAAGAAGGGTCTGACTGAGGAGGAGAGAAAGGCCGCAAACAACCGTGGAATCCTCTATTCTTCAGGTCTTATCGCGGGAGAAGGTCTCGTCGGTATCCTTCTCGCAGCGCTTGCTGCCACAAAGGTAAACGTAGACGTCTCTTCATCCTTCAGCCTTGGAAGCATCGGTTCTCTGATCCTGTTTGCACTTCTCGCCTGGTCTCTTTTCCACCAGACCATGAAAAAAGGGAAATAAGTGATGTCCGCTAAAAAAGATAATCTCTTAGACTACACACCCCGGCCGAACCGCCTCTATGAATGGAGAGTAGGTGACAACGGCCATGTGCTCATAAGAGTCGAGCACAAGGGTTTCTATGCAAAAATTGCCCAGACTGTTTTCAAGCGCCCGCGCTTCTCAGACATAGAGCTCGATGAATTCGGCTCCTTCGTCTGGCAGAAGCTAGATGGCAGGACTACTGTCTACCAGATCGGGCAGCTCGTAAAAGATGAATTCGGAGAAAAGGCCGAGCCCCTCTACGAAAGGCTCGGTCAGTATATAAAAATACTTCACGAAAATAAGTTTATAGTCTACGAGAACAAACTGAAATAGATTTTTTTATCATATTTTCTTTTTGGTAAGCGTTCCGATGATGTTCTTCAGCTTGTCGCCTGCGCTCCTCTCAAGTGCATCGCCCATAAGGTCCATGCCGAAGAGGAACAGACTCAGTCCTCCTATGAGTGTAAAAACGTCAAAAATGTCCATCTGCATATCCTTTCTTTTTACAGTCAAGGCGAACCTGTCCTGCTTTACTTTTTCATTACTTAAATTTTACACTGCCGATGTAAAATCAGAAATCGTGACAGTGTAAAATTCATGTAAAATCAGAAAGGATGAGATGATCTCAAGATTTTACTTTGTTTTTTCGCGGCCAGGAAGCTGTGAGATCACGATTCCGGCAAACATTATTGCGCAGCCGGCAAGCTCCCGTCCGGTAAGGGTCTGCCCCTGAAAGAGAAAGCCGCCGATAGCTCCAAAGACACTTTCGAGGCACATGATAAGGGAAGCGGAAGTCGGGTCGAGCCCACCCTGCGCTATGATCTGGAGTGTGAATGCTATCCCGCTTGAAAAAATGCCAGCGAATAAAATTGCTGGAAGAGCTGCCATCACATTTTCCATGGCAGGCAGTCCTTTGACGAGCATCACTGCTGTAGCAATCAGCCCCTGAGTCAGTGTCTGGTAAAACGAAAGTCTGATGCCATCGATCGCATATTTGAAATAATCTACGCAGAGGATCTGCACCGTCCACAAAAGAGCACTGATCATAATGATCATATCGCCTGGATTGATTCCATCAGGACCTTTTGAAAATGAAAGGAGGTAGAGCCCAATGACTCCAAGACCTACCGCAAACCATACGTGAGCTTTCGGAAACTGCTTCCTGAACACGCAGGTAATCGGTACGATAATAACATAGAGTGCTGTGATAAAACTTGCCTTTGCTGTCGTAGTATAAGCGAGTCCTGCCTGCTGGAAAAATGAAGCAAAAAACAGAGAAGCCCCACATATCAGTCCACCAGTCAGGTAGTGCCTCCTCATGGTGTGAGTAGTTGGCTGTCCTGTTGGTATCCCCTTTGAAATCTTGATCTTGTCGGCGATTTTTATTACAAAGAACAGAAAAACGCACGCTGTCCAGCTCCTCATGGCAAGGAAGGAACCAGCATCAATATGGTCTGCGCCCATATCCTGGAACGCAAAAGTAAAGCCCCATAAAGCCGCCGCAACAAGCAGCAGTAGTGCAGATAACGGGTTATTTTTCTTTTCTATTCTGTCATTCATTTGTGGTCAATCCTGACGAGTACACAGCCGTAACCTGGTATCGTTCCGTCGAATTCTTTGTCGGTGAGCAGCTCTTTCCAGCCTTTGTATTCTTTGGCTGTGACATCGCCGTCTGCTGTGTGGAAGATAAGTACTTCGCCTGAGCTCAGGTGATATTCGAGCAGACACTTCTCGTCGTCCGCAGAGACGCTCGTGTAATCGCCGGCAGTCAGGGCATTTATCGTGTGTCTGAAAAATGTGAGCCTCTGGTACCAGTGGTACATATCGAGATCCTGCATGGACTTGTCCCAGAGCATTCCGCGGCGGTTGTCCGGATCGTCGCCGCCTGTCATGGCTACCTCATCTCCGTAATAGATAAAAGGCGTGCCTGGTGTCAGCATCTGAAAAGCAGCTGCCAGAGCGAGTTTGCGCTTGTCTCCATTTGCTCTCCAGAGAAAACGGCTCGTGTCGTGGCTGTCGATCAGATTCCAAAGGACTGGCAAAACAGCAGAATGGTAGCCGCCTTTGATAAAGCCCTGCTGAGACAAAAATCCTGACGGTGTGATATTTCCATCGTTGATCATTTCACCGATATTTTTATAAAATGTGTAATTCATGACCGAATCCCATTCGTCGCCCTGCAGAAAATCCGGTGAAAAATGCCAGCTCTCTCCGACGAGCAGGGCATCCGGATTTATTGCCTTTATGGCTTTACGGAATTTTTTCCAGAATGAGTGTCCTATCTCATCTGCCACGTCGAGCCTCCAGCCGTCAATTCCAAAATCCCTGATATAATGGCAGCCGACGTCGATCACGTACTGCGCAGTCTCTGGATTTGACAGGCGAAGCTTCGGCATGAACCCGACATATGCAAAACTCTGGTACGACGGCTTCTCGGTCCGGCTGCCCATTGAAATGTCGTCGCTGTCGAGATAGTACCAGTCGTAATATTTTGAATTTCTGCCGTTGGCAATTATATCCTTAAACGCGAAAAAGTCCGGCGATGTGTGGTTGAATACGCCGTCGAGCATGACCCGCATACCCATTGAATGTGCCTTGTCGATAAGCTCGTGCAGGTCATTTTCGTCGCCGAGCGACGGATCGACTGCGTAATAGTCGACCGTGTCATATTTGTGCACGGTATTCGCTTTAAAAATCGGTGTCATGTATATGACATCCACGCCGAGCTTCTTTATATGATCGAGGTGCTCCGTGATCCCGCGGAGATTGCCGTGCAGGTCGTCGTCCCAGGCTATCGGCGCCTTGTACCAGAGGCTGTCATCAACTTTTTCGGTAGTCGCGTAGCGCGTCGGAAAAATCTGGTAGACGACGGCATTTTTCGCCCAGTCCGGTATATGAAACGTCATCTCGCGACGGGAGATAAGCGGACAATCGTACATCGCCTCGACGTCTGTCGGCTCTCCCGGGAAAAATCGTGAGTCGCCGAGCCAGATTCTGGCACCAGCCTCATCCACGAGCTCAAAGAAATACCGGAGGCAGAGCATATCCGGATTCTTTTGAAAATGTCCGGCCATCGGTATCTCGATGTCCGCTGAAAAATAGTCGTGCCCGAAGTCGCTCGCATAGCGCTTCATTTTATAACATGCTCTCGTATCCTGCTGCGCCGGGTCAATGTATTTGTCACGGGTGTGAAGATAGACCGCACCCATGTCGCCGCGCGCGGTGGCGATCCGCACACGCAGCTTGCCGTCGTCCAAGAAAAAAGCATCACGCTGATCGGCGTAATGCGAAATGCCAGAATATATCATGAGATTCCTTTCTGATGATAACTAGATTGTACAAAAGTTTCAAAGCTGGCTCATTATTTTAATATTTGTTTATCACAATAGAGCTGTCGCGGAGCCGGAAGATGCGAAAAGCAAAAAGGCCGGTAGGTTATTTTAATGCTTGTTTATCACAATAGAGCTTTCGCGGAGCTGGTTGTGATAAAAAATTCCACCGTCTTTCTCCAAAATAATATTAGTTTATCAATATAGTACATCTACCTAGCAGGATGTGACAGAAAATTTACTTTCAATTCATGTATTGAATGCTGTAAGTGAATTGAATTCACGATTTTTTGTTACACTTTGCTATTCTAATAGGTCATAGTGAAAATTCGCTTCAACAAGATAAATCAGTAAAGCCAAAATTTGTAGCTTCCTGACCAGAAATTTTTCTATGTTGATAAATAAGCCCATGATCGAAATAAGTGAGGCATGAGTCTGTTAACTTCCTCCCAGAAATTTTTCTATGTTGATAACCAAGCCAAGTCAGAGACGGATGGACATCGAGCGACTTGTCAAGTATCTGTCGACTTGTTTGGAAACCAAGCCATTGCAGACACGAAAGGACATCGAGCGACTGTCAAGTGTCTGTAGACTTGATTGGAAACCAAGCCAGTGCAGACACGGAGGATGGCGGGCGAATTCAGCGTTTTCCGTAGTGAGGAAGCGCGCTAGCTGCGGCCCGGGCGGCCACCCGCCTGAGCCATAAATGCATGGAAACCATACATTGGCCGGAGGGCCGCAAATAGGCGCGCGCGACGAACAGGAAAACGCGCACTGAGCACGCCATCCCTCGTGTCCGCCCTGGCGTGCCTTCTCACGTCAGCCCTGGCATATTAGCCTGAATTGTCAGAAAATGGGACAAAAAGAGCGGTTCGCCGTTTCCGCTCTGACTTCGTCCTACGGACTCGTCAGTCGCGGACGGCTATCGCATGGGCGGTTTATAATGCTCTCGCTTCGTCCTTCGGACTCGCGACAGCATAACAACCGCTCCAACCGTCCCTACTGACCCAGGGCCTTCTCGACGCCTCGCGCGAGCTGGTCGGCGCACGATGTGCCGCGGGTGCCGCACGGATTGCCTTTGAGAAGATCGACAGCGGCTTTTGCGTCGTAGCCTTCAAGGAGTTTGGCGACGGCCTTTGTGTTTCCAGGGCATCCGCCGTGGAAAACGACATTGTGGAGTTTGCCGTTGTCGTCGATAGAGAAATCGATCTGGGATGAACAGGTTCCCTGAGGTGTAAAGCTATATTCTTTCATTTGCGATGTGCCTCCAAATACATTACTTTTCAGCGGTTGATGATAGATAGATTACATTGCAGCCATTGATTCCCCTGCAGGAGATGGCTTTTTGACAGGAGCTGAGATAGGGCGGCAGTTGTGCTCTGACAGATATTTCTTGAAGTTGTCTTCGTCGATAGGCTTCGAGTAGAGGTAGCCCTGCTCGTATTTGCAGTGGGCAACGTCTCTGAGCCACAGGTGCATTTCGTCTGTCTCAACGCCCTCCGTCACGAGATTGTAGCCTTCGATGTTAAGCATCTCGTAGATCCGCGGGACGAGGTCATCTCTGGTCTTGAAGTAGTTCCAGAGGATGGACTTGTCGATCTTTATGATGCTGAAAGGCATATTTGCCAAGCGGATAATATTCGAATATCCGGTACCGAAGTCGTCGACCGAGAAGGTGGCGCCGTGGCTGATAAGGGTTGTCATCAGGTGGCGGAGCATCTCCGTCGGAATCGCAGCGGTCTCAGTAACCTCAAAATTGATGTATTTTAAGTCAACTCCGTAGCTTTCTGCGATAGAGATCAGGTCATCAGGGAGTGATGGCTGCATGCACTGGATAGGAGAGAGGTTTACTTCTATGTAATTAGTGTATGCTGATTAACCGCATTTTCAGCAATCAGCAGGTTATACCGCGGAAAAAATTTCCGCATTTATATATAACGGCCGCATATCTGTGGTCAAAAACAGTACCTTGAAAAAAGCACAAA
>QOUV01000040.1 GCA_003862155.1 Lachnospiraceae bacterium | reverse complement strand
TATCCATCCTGTTTTTATGCATACAGCGGATTCTGGGCACACTTAATCCAGCCCTTCCGATAATTGAAGAGCTTCCTGATATTCAATGCACCTATTTTGGAACCAAAGAAGAATTTACCTCGTTGCTTTCCCCTCGGAAGTGTTTCCAAATGAAAATTCCTTCTGAGATTTGATGGCAGTGTCTCTACTCCGTTCCTTAGCCGACAGTAGTCTTTGAAAACTTCTTCCTCCATTTTCCGCTGACATTTTGCCCGGTTTCTTCCCTTAAGGGAAATGTTCAGGCTTGCCGTCTGCTTATGAAAATGAGGATTACATTCATTACGATGAGGACAATTCTCGCATGTTGACCTGGGAAATGAAATACGGCATTTTCCGTTTGAATTCCTATAGCAACAGCTTCCCGGAACGTGCCCGGCCGGACAGCTTGTGACGTTCTTTCCGTCTTCGCTGAATTCAAAATCAGCAAAAATGTCCGGAGTGGCAATTCCTGTAAGAGCTGTTGTGATCAGATCGACATTTTTTCTTTTGCGAGTTTGGTGTTTTCATCGCTGTAATAAGCACCGTCCGTTACAATGGTTGTTGTTTCATCTGATTTTTTTCGGGCTTCCAGATTCTCTTTCAGGAAAGCACTGTCGCTGTGAGTATTTACATCATACTGGTAATCCGTTACCACGGATCCGGTTTCGCCGACGGATTCTTCAAGATTAGCTGCGTATCCTCTGTGTCCTTTTCCTGCCTTTATACGGAAAGTTGCGTCCGGGTCAGAGGGATTCTGAAGCATTGCTGAATCCATCCTGCCATCACTCTTTTCACGAAGCCGGCGTTTCCCATCTTCAATGATGGTCTGCTCGGAAAGGCACCGCACAAGGAGTTCATATGTCTGCAGCGTGTCATATTTTCCGGAAGAAATGAGGAGGATTGTGTCTGCATCTTTCAGGATAGTTTGCAGGCGTTCATCGGTATCCGTACTTCTCTGATGATACATAACCCGATTGAAATCATTCGGATCTGCGTAGTGCTTCAGTTCCGCAGGGAGGAAAGTTTCGTCCTGCTTTGCTATCACGGCGGCAAGCCTTGAAATACAGGTATACAGCAGTTCCACCCGGCTGAGCTTCCTTATGTTGGATTCAATCATCATGGAATCCATCCTCCGGATGCGCCCGTTAATTTTCATCAGCTTTTTGATTTTTTCGCTGAGGTCATTGATACAGTCATGGTACAAATCGACATTATACAGGGATTCGTAATCATAGCAGCGTTTCCGGAACCTGCTGAGAGTCTTGTCACTCAATGGTTGTTCCTTGAAGCTGGTGGTATGAAGCGCATACTGAAGGTGAAGATCAAGCATCAGATTTTCAACCATCTCATCGTCAGAGTAGTCGAAAAGCTCTTTGATCAGGAGTGCGCCAATAATGACATTGACTGGCGTGTTGGGTCTGGAAGCTTTGTCGCTATATAAAACGGAAAAACGGCTTTCATCAATCGAGGGAAAAATTTCCTCGGCGAAAGTTCCGGCCCATGAGTTCTCCAGGGCTTTTTTCTCTCGTTCGGTAAGCCCCCAGAAACTGTCCGTGAGCGTCATTTGCTGGCTGGAATTTTCTTTAAATGCCATTGTCTGATTCCTCCCATAAAGTATATTTTTATTATACCATGGTTGGCTCAAATATTGGCAGTATCACTACGACAATATATGAAATTTTCAAGGTGCACAGGGGCTTTCGACCCCGACATCATAATGATTACAGTAATTGCAGCCGGAGAAATAAGTACCAAATACTGCTACGTAACAGAGTATTGCACCAGCATGTGGAGTAATCCCTCAGGAAAGCCCTTGTGAAGAATCCTCCCAGCAAGTATAATAATCCCATGAAGAAAAATGATGTATTTGAAGTAGAGATAACTGGTTTAGGCAAGGATGGAGAGGGAATCGGCCACCTCGAGGGGATGACATTTTTTGTGGTCGGAGCACTGCCGGGTGACGTTGTCATGGCACATGTTACCAAGCTGAAAAAGACTTACGGCTACGCTAAAGTCGTTAAAATTTTAAAACCATCGAAAGACAGAGTTGAGCCTCCGTGCCCGGTTTCTGACCGCTGCGGTGGCTGCAGCCTGATGAATTTTTCTTATAGGGCGCAGCTTCGGATGAAGGAGGAGATAGTAGAGGACGATCTCGTCCGCATCGGTGGCTTTGACCGCGATTTTATTAGAAAAATCCAGGAGCCGGTCATTGGCATGAGCGACCCGCTGCACTATCGAAACAAAGCTCAGATCCCGGTCGGGATGCAGCCTGATGGCGGTATTGTCATGGGGTTTTATGCGCGCCATTCGCACCGGATAATAGAGCCGGATCAGTCAGTCGGCTGCCTTATTGGCGCACCTGAAAACCAGAATATTACAGATGCCATCAAGTCCTGGATGTATGAAAACAAAGTCCGTGCATACGACGAAACTACGCATAAGGGCTTGATCCGCCACATCCTGATTCGTCACGGCGTCCACACGGGACAGGTCATGGTCTGCCTTGTTATAAATGGAAAGTCTATTCCGGCAATCGACAATCTCGTCGAGCGGCTCACGGTCGCCTGCCCTGATATCACAAGCATCTGTGTAAATATAAATAAAAACACCGGAAATGTAATCCTTGGCGACCGCACCGAGTGCATCTGGGGCGAGCCGGTGATCACGGACAAGGTAGGAGATATTACATTTGATATTTCAGCGAAGTCATTTTTCCAGGTGAACCCTGTCCAGATGGAAAAGCTCTATTCACGTGCACTCGAATACGCGGACCTGAAGGGCTCTGAGAACGTCTACGACCTTTACTCAGGCATCGGTACGATCTCACTTTTTCTTGCAAAAAAAGCCGGCCATGTGACCGGCGTCGAGGTCGTTCCAGACGCCGTAAAAGACGCTGTCAGGAATGCGAAACTAAACGGTTTTTCAAATACAAACTTCTACACCGGAAAGACCGAGGATGTCCTGCCAAAGCTCGTTGCCCAGGGCCGCCCAGCCGACGTCATAGTCCTCGACCCGCCCCGCAAAGGAGCTGAGAAGTCAGTCCTCGAGACGATCCTCTCTGTAGCTCCATCCCGCATCGTATACGTCTCATGTGACCCGGC
>QOUV01000039.1 GCA_003862155.1 Lachnospiraceae bacterium | reverse complement strand
ACAGGACAGCTGATCTATGCAATATTATACTCAAGTGATACAGAAGAATATATTTAAAATATTTTAATCTATATCACTGCAACTTTTCATGAAAGATCTGTTTTTACAGAAAAAAATTCATACTCTCCAGGTTCACTTAATTCTACTGTTTCCTTTTTCCCGAGGACGTATACGTCATATTTCATATATTTTCCAAGCTTGTAAATTCTCACAGAATCAATATCCGGATCAATCATTTCATCAAGCTTTATTTTCAACTCAGTCATTTTCGTTGGATCCAAATTCAGCTCAAAAACCGAGTTCTGCACTCTCTGACCGTAAGATTCACAAATTTTGGCAACCTTTTGCAGCCGGCGACCTTTATCAGATTCAGTATCAATATCATAAGTCAGCAGATAAAGCAATAAAAGTCACCTCCAATCCGTAAAAGGTGGATATTCAGAAATATCTCCTCGTAAGTACTGTCCCAATAATTGAGCCTGTAAAAAAGGCAGAACTTTTATAGGGACTTCTTTATCCCATAGCTTATATCCCACTTTCGTTTCTTTATATTTTTCCCAATCAGTCAAGACCTTCTTCTTTCCTTCAGAAGTCAAAGAAAATGTACCTTCTGATTCTTCAAAATCTTTTGCCGTAATTTTCTTTAGATTGACCGATTTTATTACATATGAATCTATAACTGGTGTCCTGAATTCCTCGACTAAATCACAAGAAAGTGAAGCTCTACCTGGATGAATCTCATGTAAGTAGCCCAAATAAGGATCAAGTCCATATGCACAAACTGCAGCTGTGCATGTAGTAGTTTCAATCGTATATAGAAGGGATAACAGCGAATTAAAACAGTTTTTCGGTGGCCGTCTTGATCTCTCAACAAACTTCATTTCACTATCGCAGCCTTCCAGCAATTCATCAAACGTGGAAAAATATTTTGCTGCACAATCTCCTTCTATCCCTCTTATCTGTTCTACTGAATCACTATCCAACAAGACATTTATTTCAGATGCCAGGTAGGACCTAACCTTCTCAACATTTGGATGTCTGGCGCTGTATCTAGCCAAAAATGCCATCTGATTGACTGTTTTCCCTAAAACAATATTCTTAGCTATTTTTATCTTTTCTTCACTTTTAAAAGCGTCATACTGTTTCATTCTGAGAGATACATTACCAACTTCTGTCCCGTTAAAAGTGCCCAGATACCTTCCAAATGGAGAGATATAAGAAATGCTGATTTTTGATCTGTTGCAAGACGAAAGAAGGTAAGCTGAAATAGTTACATTCGCAATGACTATTATTTGTGATAGTGAAACAAGAGGAATTCTTGTAATAATTCTTTTATCCTTCCCTATCTCAACAGAATCATGATCCACATTCAGGTAGAGGCCATCAGTCATTATGTAAAGTATTTTACCTACTACTATCATTCTTGCACCCCATAGCCCATAATTTTTTCATATATGCTGTAACCGCAAGTCCTTTTGGCTCGCATACATCATAGAGAGCGCATTTCTCACATCTTTTCCGATACTTAATTGGAAAAATAGAATCTGCATTTTTCCCAGAATACAATTCTTTTAGCTCATCACGGATGGATTTTATTGTATTTGCTGTCTCTCGTCTCAGTTCATCAGATACCTCTATATCAAGTCTGTCCTTGGAATCTGCATAATAAATAATCCCTTTATCAATATGAGTATCATACATTTCCTCAAGACAAAATACCTGAGCGCACAACTGCATTTCATATTCACGTTCATCACGCAGTTTTCCGTGTTTAAATTCGACAGGTTTTACTGAATATACACCATTAAGAAAAGCTATATATGACCCATTGTCTGTATCTTCATCAAATTCTACGTTATCACAAAATCCATGAATCTGATACTTTTCAGATGAGACATATAACCTGGAAACCACTATATGTGGTCCCCTCTTAGTTATATGTCTGTCATCTACAACTCTGTGCTCATACTTGCCTTCTACCATCGCCGAGGATTTCAAATCCATACATTCTACATACCTGAGATAAAATCTTCTACTACAGTATGCGTATTCGCTTATCCAGGATAAGAGGATTTCACTTTGTGATTCTTCCATAGGCCTTACTTAAAACTAATATCGTCCAGATTCATCTTTCCGACTTCGTCTTTACCCCATGTAACATTATCAAAAGGATTATCCTTAATTCCTATCTCTACTCCTGATGGTACATCTGAGATATCAAGTGTAACATTATAATCTGAATATGCTCTCGGAGTATCTACATCTTCCTTTTTAGAAACATGAAACAGATCAAACAGCTTGTGAGCTCCACAGCATCCCAGCATTGCCTCCTTCTCCTTCTGCTCGGGATCGTTATTAGCATCTGCAACACCTATATGCTTAAAAATAATAAGCGGAGATACCACACTCATACCAGTCTTTGATGAAGAAACATCATTATTATACATCTGAAGCAGTGCTTCAAAAAGAACATCCAAATCTTCTTCTGAGAAGCCATTCTTCCTTGCAAGATTTGCGCTAACTGTACCCTTTACGAGATAGAGACCGTATGGGATAAACTGTTTTGTACCCATAGTACGTTTCTTGTCAGGATCCATTTTTGCATCAGCCTCATCAAACTCTTTTAAGGTGTTAAAATTGCCATCTGTATAATACATCCTTGTGACAGTGATGCTCTGAGGATCTATCGGGTCTACTGATTTTGCAAAAGCCAGCTGAACTGTTCCTCTAATCTGACCAGCATTTCTTCCTGTAGAAAGCACTCCTCCAAATGTACGCCCATCCCAGTATTTCTGGCAGAAGACTTCAGCTGGAGAGATATTCTTTCCATTCTTTTTTTCTTCATCAGAATGAATACATGCATCAAGGATTTCCTTATTAATCGAAGTGCCATTCTTTGCAAAAATATCCATCCCCTGCTTATCACCATAAGCATCCATTACATAATTTCTGATTCTTCTCTTCAAAGCTGCATCAGTTATATAACCATATCCGGTATCCGGATCCTGTCTCGGGAGATTGCCCATATCTGGGTCTCCGTTTGGATTGCAGTTCTCAGCTTCAACAAGAAGCATAAATTCATAACGATTCTTGAGTTTCATAGATTATTTTCCTCCGTTTTTATCATCTTCTAAATCAGTACTGGTTTCTTCATTTTTCTTATAAAATGCCTGTTTCTGCTGAGCAAATCCAAGGTCAAATGCACCCTGCTCCTTTACAGAAAGCCTGTCAGGGAAATACGTGCCTATTTTTTCTGATATCTCCCCAAATCTTTTTTCAAAAACACTCCTGTAATTCGTCAGCCTGTCCTCGTAAACCTTTATATAATCATCTAGCAACGAGAAAGCCTTGGCCGGACTCTTTTTAGCCTGCTTATAAAATCTCGATGATAAAGTTCTGTTGACCTTCTTTCCAGACTGTTTTAATGTAAATGGTAAATAACCCGTCACCTTCCTTGTTCCGGATCTCTTTGTTAGAATAACTTTAAAAACTCAGAAAACCTTTTCTCAGTTTTTCAAGTTATCAAACATTTTCACGGGAGGTACAGGCATGGATGTTAATCCAAACGAAGTTGTAAAACAGGTTCGCCTCAAAGATTGGTCAAACATAATT
>QOUV01000038.1 GCA_003862155.1 Lachnospiraceae bacterium | reverse complement strand
CTCCTTATTTCTCATCCAGTACAACAGTAATGTGACTCATTCTCTTCTCAATCCTGTAAGCGCGTCCCTGTGCTCTAGGCTGGATACGCTTCATGATAGGTCCCTGATTTGCGTAGCACTCTGCTACGTAAAGGTTCTCTCTTCTGAGTCCGTTGTTGTTCTCTGCATTGGCAATTGCTGAACGCAGAAGTTTCTCTATAACGCTGGATGCATATCTCGGATTATACTGGACAATAGCAAGTGCTGTATTTACGTCCTTTCCGCGGATGGCATCTAATACAAAGCAGGCCTTCTGTACCGACATTCTTGCAAAAGAAAGCTTTGCAGATGGTCTTAAATCTTTCTGATCGTTTCTCTCACGCTTAACCTGGGTTCTATGTCCCTTAGCCATGATAGAAATCCTCCTTTCTTATGCTTAAAAATTACTGAACGCCGGTCTTCTTCTCGTCTTTGCCGTGGCCCCTGTATGTACGGGTAGCAACGAACTCGCCGAGCTTATGACCTACCATATCTTCTGTGATGTAAACCGGAACATGCTTTCTGCCGTCATGAACAGCGATCGTATGTCCCACAAATGATGGGAAGATCGTCGAACGGCGGGACCATGTCTTGATAACTGACTTATCACCGCTGGCGTTCATAGCATCGATCTTCTTTAATAAACTCTGATCGGCAAATGGTCCTTTTTTAAGTGAACGTGCCATAGAATCCTCCTTACTTTAATCCCTTACCGTTTCTTCTTCTGATGATCAGCTTGTTCGAAGCCTTATGCTTATTTCTGGTCTTAAGACCAAGAGCCGGCTTACCCCAAGGAGTGCTCGGGCCAGGACGTCCAACTGGAGCCTTACCTTCACCACCACCATGTGGATGGTCGTTAGGGTTCATGACTGATCCACGAACTGTAGGACGGATTCCCATGTGTCTGATTCTTCCAGCTTTACCATATTTTACAAGTGAGTGATCACCGTTTCCGATGATACCTATTGTAGCACGGCAGTTCAGAAGAACGAGTCTCATCTCGCCTGAAGGAAGACGAAGTGTAGCGTACTTACCTTCCTTAGCCATCAGCTGTGCTGCATTTCCAGCTGCACGAACCATCTGGCCACCCTTTCCAGGATAAAGCTCGATGTTGTGAACCATAGTACCGATAGGAATCTTTGAAAGAGGAAGTGAGTTACCTACACGAACCTCTGCGTTCTCACCGCTCATAACGGTCATGCCGTCTGTGAGTCCCTCTGGTGCGAGGATGTATGACTTCGTTCCATCAGCATAGCTTAACAGAGCGATGTTTGCTGTACGGTTTGGATCATACTCGATTCCAACTACCTTTGCAGGGATGTCATCCTTCTGTCTCTTGAAATCGATGATTCTGTATTTCTGACGATTGCCGCCGCCGTGATGACGAACCGTGATCTTACCCTGGTTGTTACGGCCGGAATTCTTTTTCTTTACATCCAGTAATGACTTCTCAGGTGTCTTCTTTGTAATCTCTTTGAAGTCTGAGCTTGTCATATTTCTTCTGGAAGGTGTATATGGGTTGAATGACTTGATGCCCATTTTTTCTCCTTTCGAAATGTTTTGTTATCACTCTTTACTGAGTATAATATGTAGTTCTTTTCGTTAAGCTCACGCTGCACTGTCGTTTGCGTTCGCTAATCTCAAAGAACGGCCTCGCTTCGGATTCAAACTGCGCCTTCGGCTTGTTTTCATCTCGAAGCTTTCGGTCAAAGTCCTGCGAATAACTCGATATCCTTTGAATCAGCTGTAAGCTTTACGATAGCCTTCTTTGTAGCTGCTGTCTTTCCAACTGTAGCACCACGGCGCTTGTTCTTACCCTGGTTGTTGATCGTGTGAACACTAGCTACCTTAACGCCATCGAACATCTTCTCAACAGCATCCTTTATCTGGAACTTGTTAGCTTCCGGATGAACTAAGAAGGTGTACTTTTTATCTGTCGTTTCTGACATAGACTTCTCAGTAACGACTGGTCTTATGATCACGTCATAGTAATTCACTGTCGCCATTATGCGTAAACCTCCTCGATCTTCTTTGCTGCATCCTGAGTAAGGATTACTGTGTCAAACTTCAGTGCGTCATATACGCTGATTGAACCAGTCTGTGTAGTCTTTACTGTAGGAATGTTCTTTGCAGATGCTATAACGTTCTGGTCGTCATCTGAAAGGATGACATATGCCTTCTCAACGTTTAAGTTCTTCATGATCTCTGCAAATCTCTTTGTCTTGATCTCATCGAGCTTCAGCTCATCAAGAACGATAAGCTTCTTCTCATTGACCTTGTCTGAAAGGACTGACTTAAGAGCTCCTGCCTTCTCTTTTCTATTCATCTTGAACGAATAGTCTCTTGGAACTGGTGCGAATACCATTC
Organism: Lachnospiraceae bacterium; assembly: GCA_003862155.1. GTDB lineage: Bacteria > Bacillota > Clostridia > Lachnospirales > Lachnospiraceae > Weimeria > Weimeria bifida. Next base: position 2,424 of record QOUV01000038.1, on the reverse strand, counting down.
CGCCGCCTGTCCACTGTGGTGCTCTTGTCGAACCCTGTCTGGCATGTCCTGTGCCCTTCTGTCTCCATGGCTTTCTGCCGCCACCAGAAACTTCTGAGCGTGTCTTGGCCTTCTGTGTTCCCTGACGCTTGTTTGCGAGGTGGTTCACAACAGCCATATGTACTAAATGCTCGTTTACTTCTACTCCGAATACGGCATCTGAAAGCTCAGTTGTTCCGACTTCTTTGCCGTCCATATTATAAACGGATACCTTAGCCATCCTGATTTACTCCTTTCCGCTGCCTTATCGCTTCGTTGTCTCTTTAATAGTAACAAGTGACTTCTTAGGTCCTGGAACTGCTCCCTTTACAAGGATAAGGTTCTGGTCTGCATCTACACGTACAACTTCAAGATTCTGTGTAGTAACCTTTACTGAACCCATGTGTCCAGGCATTCCCTTGCCCTTGAATACTCTTGAAGGAGTAGAGCAGGAACCATTTGAACCCTGATGACGATGGAACTTAGAACCATGAGCCATAGGTCCTCTGTGCTGACCAAGTCTCTTGATAGCACCCTGGAATCCCTTACCTTTAGAAGTAGCTGTGACGTCAACCTTATCTCCTGCTGCGAAGATGTCAGCCTTTATCTCCTGTGCAAGGCTGTAGTCGCCGCAGTTCTCAAATCTGAACTCTTTAACATAACGCTTTGATGAAACTCCAGCCTTATCGAAGTGTCCCTTCTCAGCCTTGTTTACGCCATGACGGTGAGCTACAGACTTCTTTCCGTTTGCATCTTTTGTAACGGCCTTCTCTACCTTGTCCGTGAAAGCGAGCTGAACAGCATCGTAACCATCGTTCTCAACAGTCTTGATCTGTGTAACTGCGCATGGACCTGCGAGTAATACGGTAACCGGAATAAGATTGCCGTTCTCGTCAAAGACCTGGGTCATCCCGACCTTTGTAGCTAAAATAGCCTTCTTCATAAAAAATCCTTTCTACAGCGGAACGTCTGAGGTCAATCCCCAAATGTTCATTCTAGATTAAAATAGTTGCTATCAAAATGAAAAACTGCTGATCAATTATTTGTTCTTCATTTTGATATCGATATATACACCTGCCGGCATCTCAAGACGTGAAAGTGAATCAACGATCTTCTGTGTCGGTGTCAGGATATCGATCAGTCTCTTGTGTGTTCTCTGCTCGAACTGCTCTCTGGAGTACTTATACTTGTGGACTGCACGAAGAATAGTAACCACTTCCTTCTTTGTAGGAAGAGGTACCGGTCCTGAAACCTGTGCACCATTCTTCTTAACAGTGTCGATGATCTTCTTGGCTGACTGATCAACGAGCTCGTGATCATAAGCCTTCAGAGTAATACGCATAACCTGTGTTGCCATAAAAAAAGCCGCCTCCTATATCGGACTAATTCAGTTCGACAAGTGGTGACTGTACACATAACCGGGTGTGTCCTAATCCTGAACATACCCTCTGTCCCAAAAGAACAGATTTCTTAAACTGTACAGTGACTTGTCGCCAGTTTCCTAACTTGACATTCGCTCCACGGAAAAACCTGCCATACACTGCTTACGCCAGCTTCGGCAGCAACCTCGCGCTTCATAGCTATCATGTCACAGCAAGATTCATTTTACTCGCTTTACGCAGGGATTGCAATCTTTTTATTGTTTTTTATCGCGTACAATTATTGCTTCTTTTTTGAAAAATTGAGGCTGAGGAGTACTTGTTTTCGCTCTGTTATTTGATTGAGGCGGAGGAGTACTTGTTTTCGCTCTGTTATTTGATTGAGGCGGAGACAGGGAGTCATCGAAGGACTCGTTCTCACTCCGTATGAGACGCAACGGCGCGTAAGCGGGCAAAGAACGCCCGCTAAGCGCCGGCGTCTCATAAGGGTCCTTCGATGACTCCCTGCCCCGCCTCACATTTACCGCCACAGATCCTAAAATCTGTAATCTCTCACTTGCTTTTACGGACTCTAATCCATTTCCACGCCTGAGTCCGTAATCTCTCGCACCATTTTACGGACTTGAAACCATTTTCTAGTATCAGTCCGTAATTTCTCTCACCTTTTTACGGACTCCTAGTCGCTTTTCCTTCTCAGTCCGTATTCCCTCGCACCATTTTACGGACTCCTGCTCACTTTTCCTTCTCAGTCCGTATTCCCTCGCACCATTTTACGGACTCCTAGTCACTTTTCCATCCCAGTCCGTATTTGCTCTCGCCTTTTTACGGACTCCTAGTCACTTTTCCATCCCAGTCCGTATTTGCTCTCGCCTTTTTACGGACTCCTAGTCACTTTTCCTTCTCAGTCCGTATTCCCTCGCACCATTTTACGGACTCCTAGTCACTTTTCCATCCCAGTCCGTAATCGCCCTCGCCTTTTTACGTACTCCTAGTCACTTTTCCTTCTCAGTCCGTATTTACTCTCGCC
>QOUV01000037.1 GCA_003862155.1 Lachnospiraceae bacterium | reverse complement strand
GTCAAAACAGGTAAAAAAATACTATCAGCTGTTCAATGAAAAAGTTCCAGCGCATCTGAAACTTACCGAGTTCAAGTTAAAGGTTTTAGGATTGAAAATGTAGTGTTACTTTTGTCATCATCTAAGGTTAAATAATTAAATAAATCGCAATAACTGACAGTATATATCAAGTCTAGGGCTTTTCAGTAAGCTCTAGGCTTATTTTATTTCAAGGAGATGTAACAATATGACTAACTTAGAGAGATTAAAGCTAGAACTAGCGAACAAACAATACTTTACAGATGATGAATATGCAGTATTTCTTGATAATACAGGCTTTGAAGCAACCTTTATAGTAAATGCAATGAAAATACTGCTATCATGATCAGTGATATGAATTTTTGTTATATGGAGACCAGACATGAGTGAGAAGAAGGAAAATAATTCTGGAAAAGCGGCTGTCAGCGGCGCTGATAAGGTCAGCGCAGAGATCGCTATTGTCGATGAACAGACTATCCGGGATAAGATATATGTAGTCAGAGGCGTTCAGGTTATGCTGGATTTTGATCTTGCTGAGATCTATGGATATACTACGAAAGCATTCAATCAGCAGGTGAGGAATAATATACAGAAATTTGATGACGATTTTCGGTTTCAGTTGACTAGGGAAGAAATTGATGAATTATCGAGGTCAAAAAATTTGACCTCGATACAGACAAAGGGTGTTAAGGGTGGTAGAGCATATCTTCCCTGGGCCTTCACGGAGTCAGGTATTTATATCCTTATGACTGTGCTGAAGGGAGATCTGGCTACACGTCAGAGTAAAGCATTGATTCGGACGTTTCGTGCTATGAAGGACTATATCGTTGATAATAATGATCTGCTTCGCCAGCATGATCTACTTCAGTTATCCCTTAAAATTTCTGATTCAAATGATAAGCTGACAGAAACAAACGAAAGACTTACTAAAACAGATGAGAAGCTTAATAAAACGGTTGATACAGTACAGATAATACGCGAAGAGCTGGTACATGACAAGCTCTTGAATATTGATGTTGTGGAAAAAAACTTAAAACATGGCTAAGGATTTCACAGTCTATCCCAAAAATGTTTTCAAAGGCGGTGGGGCAGACTGTGTTTTTAAGTTTCAGTAAGTTTCACAGAATGAAATTTCTATAAAAATCTCTTGCATTTTTACTTGCAATCCGTCATAATAATTTCAGTCGATGTTGTCACAGAGGTTGTCACGGAGACAACCATATGACAACAGAAACGGCGTGAAATTATCGAAAAATGATACAGAGAGTACAAAAATGAACTGTATTCAACGAATATATGCAGATGAGGCAGTTGATACCAAGTTAGTATTATCGAATTCGAGTGATAAAGCGTGAGACACAGATTGCGTCCGCCTCGCTTTTGCAAGCTCGCTTGCAAAAGCGAGGCGGACGCAATCTGTGATTGAACCTAACAGACAGCGAGCAGAAGCGAAGCGGATGCGAGCTGGATGGTAGGTGACTCACGCTTTATCACGTAGAGGAAAATATTATAATATCAGTATAGAAAAACATAGAAAGCCATGAGAATAAAGCTCTCATGGCTTTTTGTCACAATAGCATAAGTTTATCCGCGACAGCACCAGTTTTGCCTGTGGAATTCCAGATGATTTTCACAATAGATACATTTACAGATTTACAGCACCATATAAGCATTAGTATAGTGCATGGTGTTTTCACCATACGCATGAAAAAAGTCGGTCGGCACCAAAATTCTGGAAAATTATTGGTACTATTACAGACGGTTTGAATCTATAGTGAAAATATCTGCTTGACAGGAAAATTTTGTTGGTGCTGCTGTTTATTGTACAGATCTGTTGTGAAAATATCTGAAAAGCTAGTAGAATTATTGGGTGTTGTAAAGAGGTTATCAGATATGAAGTACAAGAAAATTTACACCTGTAAAGATGATACAGAGGCGGCAGTAATTCTGGGAATGCTTTCAGCATCAGGTATAAGAGGGATGTCCCGTGATGTGGAACAGGGGGATATCATGAATGTGATGTCCGGTACTACGCTGTACGGAAAGGAAATCTGTGTGCCTGTGGATCAGGTGGAGAAGGCCCGGAGTCTGATGAAAGATTATGATTCTGCGGCAGAGAAAGAAGAGACAGTAAAGAAGCCGAAGGTACGGATTCCATATCTTATCGTGCTGGTTGTATTTGTGGTAGCAGTAGTGCTGGCAATAGTGATGAGTTAAGGAGGCGTACTATCTTGAATAGTGCATTTGGAAAAATAGCAGTGGGGCAGATACTGCTGATCATCTGCTGTATTTTTTACCTGATATGGTGGAGCATATCTTACAGGCCAGGCGTTGAGGTGAACAGGGCGGGAGGACTGAACGGAATCCTGCTTATGATCACGGAGGCCATAAGTATGGCGGCAGTGCTGCTTGTAATTAGGGGCCCCCGCGAAGCCTGCTTCGTGGGGAGAGGAGGAGCAGCGGAACGGATCTTGCAGTCGGCTGTTTTTCAAGCCGGCTGCGAGGGAGTGAAGCTTGCGACGACGAGGCTGCTAATATGATAGGTGTGAAAAAGAACATCATTGCCGTAAGTATGGGACCGGTAGATGTGGTCATGTTCAATCCTGTCATCATGCGAAAGGCAAAACCATATGAGACAGAGTTTTTCTGGCTTTATTGCAGAAATAATCCAGCATGAGGTCGACCATCTGCAGGGGATTCTGATTTAGATTATAGTTATTTGTATAAGGACAGTGGTTTTTGCGCCTACTGTCCTTTATTTTACGCAGCTTTTGAGAAATTTATAAATGAAGATCATTGTTCGGTATTTGAATTTATAATTCTTTCAATAGCTGTTTCAGGGGCTAGTAGTTCATTAGCGATGTAAGCATGGACTGCTAAAAAAGCTTTTACGAACGCAAAAATGAACGCAAAAAAATACGCTTGTTTTTGCGTTCGCTTTGTGCTATGATACAGTTAAAATAACGGAAGAAGGGATAACGAATATGAAAGAACAGAAAAATTTGGAATTTAAAGAATCTGTTACCAATACTTTTCTTAAAACAGTAAGTGCATTTGCAAATTATGGAACTGGACGTATCAAGTTTGGCATACGAGACAATGGGGATATTGTAGGCATTTCAGACCCGGAGAAAACATGCCTCGACATTGAAAATCGTATAAATGACAGTATTAACCCGGTCCCGCAATATACGTTAAGCATAAATGAAAAAAATTCAGTAATTACCTTGGAAGTGGAGGAAGGTCTTAATAAGCCATATTTGTATAAATCTAAGGCTTATAGAAGAAATGATACTGCAACAATTGAAGTAGATAGGCTGGACCTTACAAGGCTTATTCTGGAAGGACAGTCGTCTTCTTTTGAGGAACTGCCGTCAAAAATGGAAGATCTTCATTTCACAGATCTGGAGAAAAAACTTAAATCCGTACTGCACCTTGAAACCTTTTCAAAAGACACTCTTAAAACATTGGAATTGCTGGATAACAGGGACAACATTAATATAGCAGGAGAACTTCTTGCGGATAAAAACAGCTTCAGTGGTACGGATATTGTACGTTTTGGAGACAGCATCAGCATTATGCTTGACAGGGAAATACATGAGCATGAATCTGTTCTGCTTCAGTATGATGAAGCAGTCAATATGTATAGGAAGTATTATCAATATGATGAAATCAAAAGTATTACACGAGAAACTGTAAGCCTGATTCCAGAAGATGCTTTTCGTGAGGCAGTTGCTAATGCACTGGTTCACAGAGCATGGGATATATCGAGCGATATCAAGATCGGTATGTATCCGGAAAAAATAGAAATAATATCGCCAGGAGGATTGCCAAAAGGTGTAACAGAAGAAGAATATCTACGAGGCGGAATATCTGTACTGCGAAATCGCATTTTGGGGAATATATTCTTTCGGTTGAATTTGATTGAACGTTTCGGGACAGGAATAAGAAGAATTAATGAAGCGTATCATGACAGCGAAAAGAAGCCTGTGTTTGATATTTCTGAGAACAGTATCCGTATATCATTGCCTGTGGTAAATACAGATAATATTCCTAATACGCTTACTGAGGACGAAAATAAAATATATAGGCTGCTGAAAGGCTATTCTATGGCAAGTTCAGAAATAGCAGAAAGAGCTGCTTTTGGAAAAACAAAAACGGTTAAAATCCTGAAAAAATTAGTGGAAGACGGGTATGTAAGATCAAACGGAAATGGGAGAGGAAGGAAATATTCAGTAGATTTGTACTGACTAGTTGATATGCATAGAGTTATAGCGGTCAGAAGAAATAGCTGTCCGTATGATTAAAAAAGAAGGAAAAGTTATGATGAAATTATCTATGTTCCAACTGTTGAAGACTTTGAAAAAGAAAGATCTTCGGCTGAAAGCAATATTAAAATAAAACCTTTAAAATAAAATTTCTGTAATCTTAGGACGAACGGTAGTAAATCGGTGACGAACGGTATTGAAAGGCCGCTGAAATACATGGTAAAATTATAGTCGTAACAAAGAAATGAAGGCTATTGGGAAAGGAAAAATTCAAATGGATTTATATGCGATTGTAGGATTAATTAGTGGAGCGATTGCTGCCTGATTGCTGTTTCTTTATAATAAGAAAAAAATAAAAGTACCTATGTGAAGAATATCACTTTTCTTGATGTGTGTAAAGACAACCGGATTTAGAAAAAGTAAAATCTAAATGGAAACAAAACTGTACAAAGGATTTCGTGAAGTGAGTATTGATGCTGGTGGAAAAAAACTAGCATGGGCTTTTGGTATAGTTGGCGGAATTGGCGGTGCATGTGGCGGAGTTGTTGCTGGCACTGGTGCTGGTTCTGCAGTTCCAGGAATTGGTACTGTTGCAGGTGGCATTCTTGGTGGAATTGGTGGTGCTTCAGCGGGATTTACGGCCGGTTTTGCTGCAGGACGTGCATACTAAAATTTGCAGAGAGGAAAAGAAAATGAAATTTATTAATGAAAAAGATAAAAAAAGATCTATGATATTATTTTTAATGCTAATAGTATCGCTTTTTTTTGTACCATATATTTCAAATCCGGGTATACGTTTTGCGATTTCATTTTTACTAGTCATTCTATTTATTAATGCTGCAGTTATAATTGGTAAGTTATTTAAATATATTAAAAAACACAAAAAATAGAACTGCAAATTTAAATAAAAAACATAGTGCATTAAATTGGTTTATACCAGAACTGATTTCTTTGGACTAAAAATTAGTCAAGTCCAAATTTGTGTGTAAATTACCTTTTGGTATAACAGTCAGGCAACCAGCATACCTCTTTGATTATCAGCTATAACTTTAAGCTCAGAGCGTATGTCTGATGATATCAACTGTTGATAAGTTGCTTTACTGAATGCAGCTTTACGTACAGCATATGCTTCGTTAAGTTCCATTAAAGCGGAACCCATCAGGCGGATCAGTGACCTCTCATTTGGGAAGATACCGATAACCCTAGATCTCCGCTTTAGCTCTTTGTTGATCCGCTCGATATGATTGGATGTGCGGTAATACTTACGCATCCCGGATGGAAGGTGCATAACTGTCATTGAGCTCTCAAAGCCTTCATCCAGACACTGCATTGCTGCTTCTGCAACATCGGAATAATCGCTTATGATCCGGTCTTTTATTTTGACCGCTTCATCTTCGGTCTTTGCGTTGAACATTTCAGTAAGTTCAGTGCGAAGGCCTGACTGATATTTCTTAGGCGCTTTGTCAGCTATGTTCTTTGAAAAATGAAACTGACATCTCTGCCATGGGACTGACGGATCAACCACCTTTGATACTTTTCTTGTAGAAACGCCATTTACTACCATCTCGGCCATTCCAGCTACAAGAGCTGCCTCACTCCTGGAATAGTTTTCAAAGATCATAGTCTTAAAAGGCTGATTACGATGACGGGGAACAGTAAGCGTTATCCTGCCGATCCTTGTGTTTAATTTGCGCTCACGGCTGCCGTTACGGCTGTCTGTGCGATCATCAGAACGTTCATAGCGATCTGGTTTAAGCTGTTCAGTTGATTCCGCCTTGAGCACGCTGTTTAGGCAGTTCTGCAGTAAAGCTTTGAAAGCATCATCACGATTTTCTGAAAGTAACTGTAGAATTTCTTCCTGATTTAGTGTAATATTGAGTTGAGCCATTGAATCCTCCCTACATTGTCAAGCACTTTTTGCCTGAAAAATAAAGGTTTTCATTGTTCCTCAAAATAAAGAATGAGTCAAATATTGTGAGCATTTCTGTGTATCTGGTACGAAAATAGCCTATTCAGGGTA
>QOUV01000036.1 GCA_003862155.1 Lachnospiraceae bacterium | reverse complement strand
ATAGCGAATACCAAAGGTGAGGGAGAAAAAAGCGCGGAGGATTTTTGGGTAAAGGCAGAACGGCTTTTGTATTGCGCGTTGGTGGGCTACATCTGGTACGAAGCCCCCGCCGAGGAAATGAACTTTATTACCCTGTTGGAACTTATCAACGCCAGCGAAGCCCGCGAGGACGACGAGGAATATCAAAGCCCCGTCGATTTGCTGTTTGCCGACTTGGAAGAACGCGACCCCGACCATTTCGCGGTGAAGCAGTACCGAAAATATAAATTGGCGGCGGGCAAAACCGCAAAATCAATCCTCATTTCTTGCGGTGCGAGGCTCGCTCCTTTTGATATAAAGGAATTGCGCGATCTTATGTCCTACGACGAATTAGAACTTGACACGTTAGGCGACAGAAAAACAGCTTTGTTTTTGATTATGAGCGATACGGACAGCACGTTTAATTTTGTTATCGCTATGCTGCAATCGCAGTTATTTAATCTCTTGTGCGACAAGGCCGACGACGAATACGGCGGCAAGCTGCCGGTTCATGTTCGCTGCCTGTTAGACGAGTTTGCAAACATTGGACAAATCCCGCAGTTTGAAAAATTGATTGCCACAATCCGCAGCCGGGAAATCTCGGCTTCTATCATTCTGCAATCGCAGAGCCAGCTAAAAGCCATTTACAAGGACGCGGCAGAAATCATACTTGACAATGCCGACAGCACCTTGTTTTTGGGAGGGCGCGGGAAAAATGCAAAGGATATTTCGGAGAACTTGGGACGTGAAACAATCGACAGTTTCAACACTTCCGAAAATCGCGGCACGCAGGTTTCTCATGGCCTCAATTATCAGAAATTGGGAAAGGAGTTGATGACACAGGACGAAATCGCAGTTATGGACGGAGGAAAATGTATTTTGCAGTTGCGCGGCGTGCGCCCCTTTTTCAGCGATAAGTACGATATAACGCAGCACCCGAACTACAAATACCTTTCCGACTTCGACAAGAAAAACGCTTTTGACGTTGAACGGTATATGTCCACCCGTCCGGCAATCGTAAAGCCCGACGAACCCTTTGACATATACGAAATAGATTTGTCCGACGAGGACGCAGCCGCCGAATAAAAACGGCGGCATTTTTATTTCCAACAACATTTTTTGAGCCGTTTTAGCGGCAGAAAGCGAGGTTTATATGGATTTTTTCAACAGCGCAGTTGACGTATTGCAGACTTTGGTAATCGCGCTTGGCGCAGGACTTGGCATTTGGGGCGGCATTAACCTCATGGAGGGGTACGGCAACGATAACCCCGGCGCGAATGCTCATGTACGGTAAAGTATCACAAGAAAATTATGTCGAATTGACAGCCGCCTCCGCTATACCGAATAAGGAAATAAAGAGTCCTCAAATTTTGCGCTACTAAATGAAGACGAGCGGAAGTAATCTCCCGCTCGTCAGTAAACTTAACTATGCCATATCAATCCCGCTTCTTTCCCGCCACCGGCACTAAGAACAGCGCGGGCAACAGCAGGAAAGCGGTACAGACCAGCCCCCAGGGTATGGACACCTGCTGGGCTACCAGCCCCACAATAGGCCCGCCGATGATCTGCCCGAAAGAGTCCAGCTGTCCGCTGGTGGAAAAGACTGTGGCGCGCATTTTCTCATCCACATGGTCGTTCATCCAGGCGGCCAGCACAGGCTCCTTGATGGTGCGCATAAGCCCCGCCAGCAGGAACATCAACAACATGAACCAAAAGCTCCGCCCCACCGCGAAGAGAACCAGGCACAGGATATACCCGGCGCTGGTGGACATGACCACACTGGTTCGGCTGACAGTCCCTTTTTTCTCCATGCGGGCGATGAGCAACTGAGAAGCCAGAATACCTAAGCCCCTGCCGATAAGACTGATAACACCGAACCAAGTGACGCTGTTCAGCGGCCCGATAACGGGTATTACCGTGTCATCCAGAAAATGAGCGGTGGAGAGCCGGTCAAAGCCTTCACTGGCAAGTCCCCCGCATAGTGTGATTGCTAAGAGCGCCAGCAACACAGGTGCGCCTTTCACAAAGCCCAGGTTGAGCTTGAACAGGCAGACAAAGTCTTTAAGCAAGCCCTGCCGTTCCTCAATAGCAGGGGAGAAGTTGGTTTCTGGCATGATGCGAACCAACACCAGCCCCAACAACAAGCACAAACTGCCCCCAAAGATGACAGGCATTTGCAGGTTTATGTTTCCCAGCAGTGTGCCCAGCACCACGCCCAGAACGCCGCCGATTTGCCCCATTTGACTGCCCCGCAGGAACACCTTGTCTATGGGTTTGTCCTCTTCCTCCGAGGCAATCCACGCCTCCAGAGCGCCGGTGATGAAGGTATCACCGCAACCCCAGACAACCTGGGCCAGCAGAACCGGCGCGAACCACGGTAGCGCACCCTCCATCAGAAAGCCCAGGCCGTAGAGGAACATTCCAATCAGCACCGAGCGCCGACGGCTATACAAATCCGCCACCACACCGGTGGGCATCTCGAACAGAAAGCAGGAGGTCTCCAGAACCGTCCCTACCAGGACAAGCTGGAAAGCATCCAGCTGCACCACCTTCAGGTAGTACACGTTGGAAAGCACTGTGGACATAGAAAGCGCCAGGGAAAAGACAAATCGGAGCAGCAGGTAGACAGAATATGCCTTTGAATTTTTAGCAAACATGAAGTTACATTCTCCTTTACGAATTAGTGGGTTGTTTTGTGAAACAAGCCCGACTGCCGCGCAGAAAGTAATAGCGCAGGATTTCTTCCCGCGTCTGCTCCGGCAAAACAGAGATCGCGTCGGCAAGGGCGGCGTTGCAGAGCAGGACGGTCTGACCGCAGACGGTAAATGGGTATTCCTCGTCCGGCTCCGACGCGGCAAACTGGACAAACTTCTCGTTCATCAGATAGTCAAGGGAAACTTGCCGTTCCCATTGCCGTTTAAGCTTCAAAATCTTGTCCAAGGCGGCACAGCGGATAACAGTCTTGCAAAAGGCGTTGTACCTGCGCTGGATATATTCTTGATAGGCTATCTGGTCGGTCATGGAAATTCCCCTTTCTGAATAATAGTGCGGGGCGGTGGCACTTCTTGCTGTCGCCCCTTGATTGCCTACCAGCAAAGGCGGGCGGGGCTGTCAACGGCTGCGCATATGCGCCGTTCATCTTGATCGTTGACTGGCTCGGCTGGGTTTGCTATTTACCCGACAAACTTGAATTTATTTTAAGCTATCACGTTTTACCTTCTTAAGCCTTACTATCATTACCATAGGAATTTCTTTGTTGGTTTTAAAACATTCTTCATAAAATCCATCAATGACAAATCCAGCTCTAAAACAAAGGTTAAAAATATCTTGTATGGAACGATGATAATAAATCTGCTCTTTCGGTTGCCCTTCAATCGCTATATCATAGTAACTGTGCGGTGTCATATATTTTTCAGTCAACGTGACAAAACAAGGGTGTTGCGTTGCAAAGACAAAAATTCCGCTTTCCTGCAACAGTTCATAAACAGCCATAAGAAGTGGTTCAATATCCGTAATATCCATAATTGCCATATTAGAAACTGCTTTCGTAAAGGCTCGATTTCTTTTTAATTCTAATATACTTTTTCTATCGGTCGCATCCGCCACACAAAATTCAATTTGTTTTGCATATTGTGATTGCCGTCTTTTAGCCAATTCTATCATTTTTTTGCTGTAATCAAAAGCGACAACCGAAGCGCCTCTTTGTGCAAGATACGAAGAATAATTTCCATTGCCACACGCAATATCCAAAATGTAATCCGCAGGATTAGGAGATAGAAGTTCCGTTACTTTGGGACGCACTACCTCTCTGTGAAATTCATTAGATTCGTCACCCATTGCATTATCCCAAAATTGTGCGTTCTCCTCCCAGATTTTTTTACTTTCCTCTGTTCCCATGTTCTCTCCCACTCCCCAAATTTGCTTTTTTGCTTCCATTAAATCTTCCTTACTATATTCCATTGTTACCCTCCATAACTTCTGATTGTTGTCGTCTTGACGATTATGTATCTTTACATTACCTTCTGAAACATATGGCGCACCTTGTCCAGGCGGCTGTTTGGACGGCGGGGCTGGATGACTGGCTTGCCGACAGCGGCCTGATACCCTTTCAGTTCTGTAAGGCATACGCTCTGCCCGTTGGTGTAAAAGGCCAGATCAGTACGGTATGCCTGTATACAGCGGGCGGGAATCTCGCCAGTAAAGACAACTTCATCCTTTTTTTCCTGGACCGTTTCGATGGTGGCACAGTATTTCGGTGCATCATGATAAGCCCTGGAAAGGTATTCCCGGGGCGCATAGAGGGTGAAGGAGAGATAAGGTTCCAGCAGTTGCGTCCCTGATTCCTTCAATGCCTGTTCCAATACAATCGGGGCCAATGAGCGGAAGTCCGCCGGCGTGCTGACCGGACTGTAATAAAGCCCGTATTCAAAGCAAATCTTACAGTCCGTTACGTTCCAGCCGAACAAGCCCTGCTCCAGCCCGTAACGGATACCATCCCTGACAGCGTTTTGAAAACTCTGGTTCAAGTATCCCAGCGAAACCCGGCTCTCGTATTGTACACCGGAGCCAAGCGGGAGTGGTGTAACAGACAGTCCGATGGATGCCCAAAACGGGTTGGGCGGCACCTCGATATGGATGGTGTGGCTGGCTGCTTTGAGCGGCCGCTCCATATAAATGACGGTGGGTTCCTTTACCACTGTTTCAAGCTTGTATTTTTCCGACAGCAAAGCGGAAACAACCTCCAACTGCACCCGGCCCAAAAAAGAAAGAATGATCTCATGGGTGATGGAATCCACCTCGCAGCGCAAAAGCGGGTCAGTATCCGCAAGTTGCGTAAGAGCGTCCAGCAGCCGTTCTCTTTGCGCTGCCGTTTTCGGCGCAATCGACGTCCGCAGCATGGGGAGGGGGTCCTCACGCCACCTTTTACGAGGGAGCCGGGTTGGGTCCCCTAATACATCGTTTAACCTCACGCTGTCGCTGGGAAGGATAACAATTTCACCCGGATAAGCGGTGTCTGTCCGAACAATTTCCCCTTTGGATGGAATACGCATCTCTGTGATTTTCAGCTTTTCTCTCCCGGCCAGGGCCACCGTATCCCGCAGGCGCAGCGTTCCGCTGTATAGCCGTAGATAGACACGCCGCTGGCCGCAATCTGTATACTCCACCTTGAAAACGCTGCCGCATAGGGCGGCGCTCCCCTGTTCCCCAATCGGTTGGAACAGCCCTGTCACCGCATCCATCAACGGTTGAATGCCAAGGCCCTTTTTGGCGCTGCCATAATAGACCGGGAACAGGGAGGCGTCTTGAACCCGCCGCTGTTCCTCCCGCACAAGTTTTTCCCGGCTGATTGGTTCTCCTGCGATATACTTTTCCAATAATTTATCGTTATTTTCGATGACCGCATCCCATGCTTCTATGTCGGTATTTTCCTCCAGGACTATTTCCGGGGACAGCGACACCGTCTGCTTGATGATAATATCGGCGGAGAGCTTATCCCGAACAGACTGAACCACGCTCTGCAAATCAACGCCAGCCTGGTCGATCTTGTTGATAAAGATAACGGTGGGAATGTTCATTTTCCGCAGGGCATGGAACAGAATACGGGTCTGGGCCTGCACGCCATCTTTAGCGGAGATCACCAAGATGGCCCCATCTAAAACAGCCAAAGAGCGGTACACCTCCGCCAAAAAATCCATGTGGCCGGGCGTATCCACAATGTTGACTTTACATCTGTGCCACTGGAAGGAAGTGACTGCCGCTTGAATGGTAATCCCACGCTGCCGCTCCAAAAACATGGTGTCCGTCCTCGTTGTCCCTTTTTCGACGCTCCCCGGTTCTGAAATGGCTCCGCTGGCATATAGCAGGCTCTCCGTCAAGGTCGTCTTTCCAGCGTCTACATGGGCAAGAATTCCAATATTGATTATTTTCATGTGATTGTCCTCCCTTTACTGCCCCGAAGGGCATAAAAATCCCCAGCAGTAAAATACTTTTACCACTGGGGATGATAATTTGCGGACATACACATATACAGCATACACCTGTTTGTGAGTGCTGTTTTTGGGGATATGTCAAAATTGATAAGGCAAAAGTATTCTTAAATTGGGTACAAAAAACTAAGCCCCTACAAAAGGGACTATCATAATCCTTTGTTCCCACTATTTGATTATAGTTTTATTTAAGAATACCTTGCCGCATATTTTTTACTCCTTTTCTGGATTAAATCATTGTATCACATCAGTTTTAGGAAAGCAAGTACCTAAAAGAAATTTTTCTTCCCCTTATATGTAACAATCATACCGGCTTCCTAGCGTTCAGAATGTTTTCTGCTGTCTGCTGTGGTGTTTGGTTGGAATTGTCCAGCCAAAAGCCGATCCGTGGTGTTGTCTGCATTTTACTAAATACAAATTCAATGTATACAGAAAGATATAAGGAGTGGGAGGGATTCCGCCGTAGTTGGCATTGTAGGAAAATCGTAAATGGTAAATAACCCGTCACCTTCCTTGTTCCGGATCTCTTTGTTAGAATAACTTTAAAAACTCAGAAAACCTTTTCTCAGTTTTTCAAGTTATCAAACATTTTCACGGGAGGTACAGGCATGGATGTTAATCCAAACGAAGTTGTAAAACAGGTTCGCCTCAAAGATTGGTCAAACATAATT
>QOUV01000035.1 GCA_003862155.1 Lachnospiraceae bacterium | reverse complement strand
AGCAGAATACCGTGGAGATTAGAGCCCTTCTTTGCAGTGCAGGTAATCTTGTTTGAAGAAATTGTAGAATTCTTTGCATCAATAAGTTTGATACCATGACTATCGGAGGTGATAGTGTTACGGGTTATTGTTGCACCACTGATAAAATAATTGCCTCTCGGTACTACATCTCCATGGTTTGGATTTGTTACACTCTTTTTTAAATTTACACCTTCGAGCAGAATGCCGAGAGGGTCATATGGAGCGTACTTATCTTTTCCACTGCTGGAAATAATGTTGCCAGAAATTGTGATATTCTGCTTCGTCGAAGGTTTCTTGTATTTGTCGGAGTAGGATGATGCAACCCCACCTTCTTTGGAAGCTGACGAAGGAAGATAGGTGTTAAAATCACGGACGGAATAGAGGGCTATACCGCGTGGTGAATTGCTGATAGTGTTGCCTGAAATGGTGCAGTTTATCCAGTTCATTCCCTCTATGGCGCAGCTGCCCATGTTTGTGAATGTATTATTTTTGATCTGAATGTTGTCAAATGGAACATTCAAAAAAGTAGTGTGGCTGCCGACTCCACGCGGAACACTGTCAAATGTGCAGTTTGTGATCTGGACATTCTTCGTCTGGAGTGCCTCTGGAAGATATCCCTGCAGATGCTCAGGGATAAGAATATCGAGCTGGATAGCCTCGTAGGAGTTTTCTATGTCGGAATTATTGCTGAGATCAATAGTCTGATTTTTGAAGGTGCAGCTATTGATATTAAGGCCGTTAACTCCTGCGGTCTCCATAAGATGAGAATTATATGTATTCTCAATGGTCATATTTTTGAGAGTGAAATTCTCTACATGAACTGCCTTTAATGCAGTGGCATTGCTGCCATTCTTATCGAGTGTACCGCCTTCGACGGTTATATTCTTGTAATAATAACCGGAATTCTGATCGTATGAGTCGCCGACTTTAATCATATTCGTACCGGATTCTGGTTCTTTGCTCTCCTGTAAAGTGACACCGTCGAGTACCAGATCGGTGTTGCTGTAGACACGGAGAGTCGAATTTAATTCATAGTTTCCCGGGGCTACAACAACGCGGTACGGGGTCTGGCTGGTTGCTTCTTCTTCAGCTTGATTTAAGGCAGCCTGAATTGCCCGGTATGCTCCCCTATCTTCGATATCGCTTGAAGAGACGTTAATTGTCTGGCTGCTTGTCTCAGCCTTTGCGTCTTTTACATTTAATGAAAAAACAGCTGCAGCACTGAGAAGAGTGACAGCAGTTATCTTTCCAAAGAAATTAAGGCTTGTTTTCTGTGACATTTTTACTTCTCCTTTGTATTTGTAGTGCTTTTGACACCCATATCTTAAAATTATAATGCAGTTTTTTATTTGCTTCAATACCAAATTGGCTTTATTTTTCCAAATCGTTTACGATCACGTCAGCCAGTGCGTCGCCTATTTTCTCGTAGACATATTTTGTCATGTGAAGATTGTCAACAGTGGCATAAGCGCAGTTCTTTTTGTTTACGATGCTGTCGGTTTTAAATCTGATGATGTTGAGGCCTTTTTTCTGGTATTTTTCAGCTATGTTGTTCTTCGCGTCATTGAAATCCCGAAGGGTGTTGCCGAAGCCATTCTTTGTGTCGTATCTGCTCTCTGGCACTGACGGAACATGGTAGTTGTCACTGTAAAATAAATCAGGCATTACCACGGTCAAGGGCTTTTTGCCTTCTTTTACACGGGCGGTATTGGCGTCTGCTATCGTGCGAAGCAGGATATTCATAGCTCCGCAATATGTCGTTTTATCAGTTGAATCAAGACTTCCGAGCCTTATCCCGTCGGTGTAATCATTCGTACCAACGCAGATGACTATAGCATCATAATCTTTAAACGTAAGCCCGGTGCCGTATCCGGTCTTGATCTGCGGGACGACATTTATTATCACTCTGTTGCGGGCACTTCTGGTCTGCGGGTTGTCGGCAAGCGTCGCGCCGCCTACGGCAGTGTTGTTGCAGTAGGCCCCTGTGAGCTCATGGATGCGCCACGGATATGAATATACCTTCCTTCCGGAAACAGCGTAATAAGGCGTGCCATATGTAATGGAATCGCCTATAAACAAGATTTTCTTATTTGAAAATTTAGAGTTTTTCAATGTAAAGCTGTCAGACTTTGCCTTTACAGTCTCGCCATTTCTTTTTCCAAATGCCGTAACTACAAAATAGTCGTAACCTTCGGCGGGTTTTATACTGCAGTTCGTAAACTGTGAGACGGTCTGTGGGATTGTCTTTAATTTTTTGTAAGTGTATTTGCCGCTGGTGTCCAGTTTTGCGCAGTAGACATTATAATAAGAGGCACAGGGAACATTTGAAAATGTAAGCATTATATTTTTGTTATAGCTTCTTGCCTCAACTATTATCGGCGCATTGAGTTTGAAATATCCGTCTTTTCCATAGACTGCCTTGCTCTGCGGATTTGAGTCCTTATAGTTTATCTCGGCATGGACATTGTAGGAAATGGTATGCGAAGACATGTCTATAAAATATTTTCCCCATGTAAAATATCTTCTTTTTTCAGCCTGACTGAATGTCTTGTAGTAGGTGTCCGTGTATGAGGTCTTATGGACAGTGACAATGCGCTCCCATCCGGAATCTTCCATTTTTCTGTACACTGAATAGGTGTTGACGCCCTTGACCGGAGTCCAGGAGAGCCGTGTGCAGAGGTTTGTAATGTCCGCAGTGATCTCCGGCTTTTTGGGCTTAGTCGTCTTTTTAGTTTTTTGAACCTTTTTTGTCTCTTTCGATTTTTTCCTGGCTGCTGTTTTATTTTTATTCTCATCAGTTTTACTGATATTTGTGCGCCAGGTGTTTTTCGGTTTTCCTGTATTTACCCTGCCTGAAAATATGCAGAAGAGGACTATAGGTATTACTGCAAATACAGCTGAGATGCCTGCTATTATTATATTTTTATTTTTGGATCTTCTTTTATTCATAATCTTTACCTCGTTTTCATTTTAGGCCTGTGGTAAAAGGCTGTCAATATTTGGCCAAGCTGCCGTTTCCAAAATAAAGATTGCTTCAATTGTCTGATAATGATAAAATATAGACTAAGGTAAAAAATGGTTAAGGATTAATGACCGGCTGATATTAAAGGCTGGTTACGAAAGGAGGAACTTCAATGAAGTATGTATGTAAGGTTTGTGGCTATATCTATGAAGGAGATCAGCCGCCAAAGGAGTGCCCTAAGTGCCACAAGACAGATGTTTTCGTTCCGATGAACGGGAAGAATCCGTATGCTGGTACAAAGACTGAGAAGAACCTGATGGAGGCTTTTGCAGGTGAGTCGCAGGCAAGGAACAAGTACACTTACTTCGCATCAGTTGCCAAGAAAGCTGGTTATGAGCAGATTGCCGCTTTATTTTTAAAGACAGCTGATAACGAGAAGGAGCACGCTAAGCTCTGGTTCAAGGCTCTGGGACTTCTGGGCGATACTTCAGAGAACCTGGAGGCCGCTGCGAACGGTGAGAATTATGAGTGGACTGACATGTATGACCGCATGGCTAAGGAAGCGGACGAAGAGGGATTCCACGAGCTTGCCGAGCAGTTCAGAGGCGTTGCCGCTATTGAGAAGACTCATGAGGAGCGCTACAGGAAGCTTCTTCAGAATGTAAAGGCGCAGGAAGTATTTAAGAAGAGCGAGGTCAAGGTCTGGGAGTGCAGAAACTGCGGACACATTGTCGTTGGTACAGAAGCACCGGACATCTGCCCTGTCTGCAAGCATCCGCAGTCATATTTCGAAGTACGCGCTGAGAATTACTGATCGAATGCTTTATTATAGTTGCTGGAAATTACCGCCGCCGGGTGGTTTGATTGAGAAATAAATCTCATGTTAATACCAGACTCTGTATCGTTAGGCCTTAGAAGATACAGAGCACTGGTATTTTTTTATTTTTAGGAGGATTTTTATGCAGTAGATCAACTTGATTTTAGCAGGTGTGCTTGAAGTCATCTGGGCGACGGCGATGAAGATGTCAAATGGATTTTCAAAACTCGTACCTTCTATCGTCACAATAGCCGGTTATATCGCGAGTGCGATATTTCTCTCGATGGCTCTTAAAAAAATCCCGCTCGGAACTGCTTATGCTATCTGGACCGGAATCGGAATACTTGGTACCAGCCTGCTTGGAGTTTTAATGTTTAAGGAGGCGCTAAGCCTCGCGCAGGTCATCTGCATCGCGCTGATCGCGACCGGAATCATCGGACTGAAACTTTTAGCTTAGTGTGTCCGTAGTGCCGCCTGAGTAATTCCCATAAAATATTCACGTAGATTCATCCAATCCCGCTTCTGATCACGACGGCCGCGCATAAGTATACTATAGGAAGGCTGGATCTGGTTGATATCCCTACTCCAGCGGATTCCATTTTTCAACTGGTACTGATTCCTATTGATATAAATTGCAGGTTATCTTAAACTATAGGCATGAGTAAAAAAAGTGCAAGCTTTGAGAAAAGGAGTGTTAGGAGTTATGCAGCTTGATATGACAAAGGGACGGCCAATGCCGATCATCTTGAGATTTTTCCTGCCGATATTTATCGGAAATATGTTCCAGCAGTTCTATAATATGGTGGACTCAATCATAGTCGGCAGATATGTAGGAGAAGAGGCATTTGCGGCAGTTGGTTCGACCGGAACCATAATGTTCTTAGTCCTCGGCTTTGCCAACGGACTTTCGACCGGTTTTACTGTGCTTACGTCACAGCGCTTTGGTGCAAAGGATGAGAAGGGGATCAGGCAGTCAGTATCGAATGCAATAATTCTTTCAGCTATAGTTTCGATAGTGATGACAATACTATCGGTGGTTTCGATGGGAGGGCTTCTGCGCCTTTTGAACACCCCGTCGAACATCTACCATTATGCCTACGACTATATCATTATTATTACGGGAGGAACGGCTGCAGTCTGCTTCTACAACCTTTTTTCATCACTGCTTCGCGCAGTTGGAAACTCAAAGGCTCCGCTGTTTTTTCTTATTATGTCAGCGATATTAAACATTTTCCTCGACCTGCTCTTTATCATTTGCTTCAAATGGGAGGTAAGGGGAGCTGCGATAGCGACAATCGCCTCGCAGGGAATCTCAGCTGTCGGCTGTCTTTTTTACATCCTTGTAAAAGGAAAAATTCTCGTTCCACATCGCGATGAGTGGAGGCTTAAAGGCAGCTACGCGAAAAAGCAGCTCGGCGTAGGATTTCCAATGGCTCTGCAGTTCGGCATAACAGCATCCGGAACCATGATCATGCAGTCAGCGATTAACAGGTTCGGCTCTACAGCAATCGCGGGATTCAACGCCTCATCAAAAATCGGAAACCTTCTGACGCAGGCCTTTCCGGCCTTAGGCCAGGCTATGGCTACCTACACCGGACAGAACTTCGGAAAGAATGATATCGACAGGATAAATAGGGGCTCACACGTAGCAATCGTGATTTCAATCATCGCGTCCTTAGCAGGCGCAGGCACAGCGCTGCTGCTTCTAAAGCCGGCAATCCCGCTGTTCCTCGGATCAAATGTCGATATGGATACCATACTTCCGTGGGCAAAGACCTACACATATATGTCGATTATTTTTTACATGCCGTTGGGAATCCTCTTTATATATAGGGATATGATGCAGGGCTGCGGCTACGGCTTCCTGCCGATGATGGGCGGAGTCTTAGAGCTTGCAGCCAGATTTACGACAGCAATGCTCTCAATTCACTTCAACAGCTATCTGTTAGGCGTAGCCGGGGATCCGGCTGCCTGGGTGGTAACGGGAATCTTCGATGCCATCGCCTACCAGTATGTAATCCGCGATGTAAAAAAACGCTTTGCGGCAGACGATAAGGGGTTATGAAATCACTGTCCATGAACAATTAAACGTTGTTCTTCAATGTGGCTTCCGCCACAAAAGCTGTCATCCCGTCAGACGTGCCGGAGACATGCAGAATCTGCTGGCCGGACGCGGATTCCGGCGCAGGCACGGTCTGTGAAGTGAGCCTTATCACGGCACCGGGGGTGATCTCGTGCTGGAAATTCATCTGAATCTCACTGTAGAGTCCGCCCTCGTGAGCCGCCGGCTCAAACAGATCGTCTATCCAGTCAAAATATCTGGTGTTGTTTACATGGCCGTTCAGGTCGATTTCCGAATACTGTACCTGGCGCTCTAAGGTCTGTCCGCCATCAGGAGCTGAGAGCCCCTGTGGAAGCGGAAGCTCATTTTCTCTGTCAAATCCCGGGATTATTACATTTGTCTGTGATGGCAGGGCAATGGTGCGCTTTCGGGCATCGATTATGGTCCAGAGCGCAGAGCACTCGCCGATCACTTTTTCACTGGCGTCAAAAATCCGGTACCCGCGCGGGTAGACCATGTGGATCATCGGCTCAGGCCAGGATTCGAGGCGGATTCTTTCATCGTAGAGAATCGGCCGCGTAAGTAAAAGATGCATCCTGGTGATGACCCAGAGCAGGCCGCGGTCAAGTGTGGTCTCGCGCGGGAAGCCAAGGGATTCTGTGTGAGCGATTGAAATCTCCTGAATCATCGAAAAAAGCCGGCTCATCCTCAGCTGCCTGTAGCTGTCCGCGTCAGACGAACAGATGACTGCGCTGCGGCTTATCACTTCTCCGCCGTTTTTACTTTTTATAAAAGTATCGCTCATGCTTTTGCAGCTTCCCTAGCTGCTTTTTCATCTGTGAGCTTCTTTACGACGTCGATCACGTCCTGGGATGTCGAAAGTTTTCCCCAGAGCTCGTCCGGAACCGTGATATCAAAGGCCCTTTCAACCTTTGCCATAATCATGATGAAGTTCATCGAATCGGCACCGAGGTCGCGGTTTATAACGGAATCCCTTCTGATCTTGGAGAGGTCTGCTTCAGGCATGCAGATCTTTAGGATGCCTTTTAATTTTTCAAAGATCTCATCTTCTGTGTAAGTCATAATAAATTTCCCTTCCTTTTATATTTTCCAGCGCTGGAGTTTTCCGGTGGCCGTGCGCGGCAGTGGCTTGTCGCAAAGTTTAAGCACCTGGATCTTTTTTCCAATAGGCTGATCTCTGTTGTACTCATTTAGCTTCGAGGTGATGGCGTCATAGTCGCGCTGCGGCGCATTGACCACAAGAGTCAGGACATTGTGACGCAGCGTAAGGGCCAGATCGCGTCCGAGCATGGCATTGAGCTTTTCCTCAGCTTCCGGACAGAAAATTTTTACCCCGCTTTCAAGTACGAGGACATCGCTCTTCCTGCCTTTTAAATATAAAGCGCCATTTTTAATCTCTGCCAGGTCTCCGGTGTGAAGCTCGCCGTTTTCGATTCGGGAGGCGGTCTCCTCTGGATCGTTAAAATATCCGTCCATCATGCAGGGTGTGCGCACCAGAAGCTCGCCGTCTTTAGCAATTCGCACCTTTGTGTCCGGGCAGAGCGCCATCGCGTATGGGTCGAGACCCGGCTGGCTTATCGCAAGTCCGCTGGCTGTCTCGGTGAGACCATAGCCAAAGAAAACGCTTATGTCCATCGCCTTGACCGACTCAAGCAGTTCGTGGCGGCACGGACCGGCCCCGATAAGAATTACGCGAAGCTCCGGATTCAGGGCGTTGGTCTTTAAGAGAAAGCCAAGAAGCGATGGGACCGCTGCAAGAACCGTCGGCCTGTAGGCGCGCGGATCCGTGGCAAATCCCCTCATGCCGCGTCCGATCTGAACCAGCGCTCCCTGTGAAAGAGGCCAGATAAGCGTACAGATAAATCCGAAAACGTGGGAGAGTGGCAGCATCGAAAGCAGCCTGTCTTCCTGGTGACAAGGCAGCATCTGCTGGCCGTTCCATGCGCTTCGAAGCAGGGCTGCCTGTGATAATACAACGGCCTTGCTGCTCCCGGTCGTACCTGACGTGAAAAAAAGCAGGCATCCCGGGTGATATTCCTCCGCTGAGTCAAAGACTGAGGCGGGAATCTCCGGTGCCGTTATATCTTCTAATAAGGTCTGATGTCCACCTTCTGCCGCTGCAAACATGTCAATGACCCATGCTGCGGATGGCACCGCGCGGATGACGACTGTCTTCTGGTCCTTAAAGTCCTCTATGCGGTTTTTGATTCGCTGCCGCAGCCCGGCATATGTGATAAAATTTGCTGTGTCATCTGGTGTCTCACAGATGGCCGGGCGATATGCATATTCCCGACAGATGCGGTCGAGAAAAGAAGTAAAATCATGTTCCATGTTTTTTATTTTATCATAAATATTAAGGGTGGACAATAATGTTTACACATTGGCCTCAATGTCGTATAATTATC
>QOUV01000034.1 GCA_003862155.1 Lachnospiraceae bacterium | reverse complement strand
ACAGGACAGCTGATCTATGCAATATTATACTCAAGTGATACAGAAGAATATATTTAAAATATTTTAATCTATATCACTGCAACTTTTCATGAAAGATCTGTTTTTACAGAAAAAAATTCATACTCTCTACTACGAAAGCTGCATAATAGGTATTGAAGGAAATCTTATAGAAATTACTATATAATTGACTTGTAATGTTTGTCTTCTGTGTAGCTGTCGGTGAGTGTATTTTAATTACTGGTTAAGTATCCCTTTATTACCCCTGTGATCGTTCTCATTACTCCAAAAGAACACAATGTATCCATAAACAGAGAAGCATTTAGGCATATTTTGCACCTTTCTCGAAGGACATAGCCAAAGGACCAGCTTTAGCTACATGCTTCCATAATCCATTGATTTCTTCTGAAGAATATCCTTTAATATTTGTAAAACTGCCACATGGATAATCGCACTGTGCGGATTTAAAATCTGTACCTGATTCATTTGGCTGTTCAAAATAAATAGTAATATATTCTGAACCGCTTTTTTTCTCCTTAATATCTGAATATGTTATCTCTAAGCCATTATCAAATGATAAAAACGGATGATGTTCCATACTGATCACCTGGCCCTTTCTTCAAATGTTCTTATATCTATTATCCATTATAAGACATATTCTGAATGTTTTCCAGCCAGGATTGAATGTATAAGAGTAAAACTGTAAATTGTAAAATTGACAAAGCAGAAGCAGTTGCAGCGGTACATATTTATCGGTTAAATATCACTTTATCCGATAGCGTCATTTCAGATATCCTTATCTATAACTAACCAAAGCGCTCATGACCAGGAGAACAAAAAATATCAATGTCAGTGCGCGCCACATAGAGATCTTGAACGGCGTTACGAACTTCCTGCCGTTGTCGGGACTCACATAGATCCGGCAGGCTTTCATGCCTGAAAGCCTTCTTTTGGTCACAAAAACTTCTTCGCTGCCTGTGTATTCTTTCCCCTCTTGATAATACCTGTATGTTATTATCATCATATTGAACCAATGTTTCAGGCTGCCCCTGTCAATATGATAGTCGATGATCTTAGCTTCCGTCTCTGCATAATGAGATTTCCTGATCTCACATGAAATATAGAGCAGTAAAAAAACAGCTTCCAATATGCATAATAAAATCTGCATGTCATCTAAATGCGGCATAGTAGATCAAATCCCCTTTGTAATAACCAGTCCCATGTTATTAACTATCTCCTTGACTCTCTTCTTGTTATCATTGCTTGCTTTATCCCATTTTTTATTATCTGTTAATTTTATCAAGCCATCATCCTTTGCATATTCACAGAATTTATCCTCTCCAAGTATTCTGACTTGTGCAAGATTCGTAAGATATCTTCTGCAGTCGTAGCCTGACTCATTACTTGCGCAGTAATAATTACCTGAGGTCCATGAATCTTCTTTGAAATATTCATCACATGATTTTCCAAGATAATAGTAGGCATACATTTCATACAGCTGTTTATAATCATCACTAATGCCCAGTAAACAATCTGTGACATCTATGCCAATCTTAACCACATCAACTACAACGAAACAATCAGCCAGAGCATCAATGACTATATCTGTAGCCTTATTTAAAACTTCCTGTGTTATATTATTCATCATGGCAGAAGCTTTGTTAGTCATTTCCAATAACACATCACTTGCACCATCACGAGCGTGACAATCATCAGCATTATTAATTATCCAATACAGCAGATCCATATTTTTTTCAAATACTCTGAGATTTGCACTGACCTTTGAAGCCTCATCAATTGACTTTATACAATCAAGTGCTGATGATGCATAAGAGAGCCCTTTACCAACTTTGCTTAGCTTGCTGCTTATTCCAGATACATTTACATCCAGCAAATAACTCTTAAACTGATATGTAGTTAAATTTACACTGCCTAAATCCGGATAATAAGTATAAATCGTTTTTATCTCTTCAGAACATTTTGAATAAATCAAGTGGCGCTCTACTTCTGTATTTTTTCCATACTTGACTTTATCCATCAGAGAAACAACAGAGGAGATACAGCTATGCGGGTCACCTGATTTTTGGAGTTTTGACAATACATCATCCAATGTATCCTCCATCATCTTCTTTTCTTCTTCTGCTTTATAATGGTCTACCAGCGACGCATCCCCATATTTGTAAAAATACATTGAGTAGATCTGTCTGTAGAGTTTTCTCTTATTATATACTCCAAATACTGTCGAAAGTACGGCTCTGCTGCCTTTTTCAAATTCACTGGAATTCGCATTTTTTTTCGTTAAAACTGCATAAGCATAATAATCATCGTTCAGCAATTCATCAGAATTTGATTTCTGAAAATCACAGGCAAGTGGATTTGAACCTTCTGCTATTTCGTCCTTATCGGATTTGCCGTCTCCATCCCCGTCTGATGACAGTGGATCCGATTTCATTACAGCATAAACCCTGGTTCCATCTTTTGACGTCGATATCGAAAGCTCATCTCCATTACGTATTCCGTCACCGTCATAATCAGCAGCTGTGGAGTTCGTAATATTTGGATTTGCCTTGCTTAGATCTATACCCTTCAAGCTTCTCCCATTACTTAAGACAAGCTTTCCTTCATATAGCAGTTTAGTGTAATAGTCAGAAATTCCATCACCATTGCTGTCAGTATTAAAGTCTTTTGAGGCCTGCGCCGTCTCATCAAAGACATTGGACAGATCATCTGCGGCTTCGGCATGAAGATAGGCGGCACCGGTCTTTTCTGCAATATCTTTCAGCGTGGATTCATCTATATCGTCGCCGAGACCAATTGTAAAGATCTTAATATTACTGCTTTTAGCCGTTGAGATGATCTTATCATAATGCTGTTCCCAGGTGTCATAGCCGTCAGTAAGGAATATTATATAGCGGTCATTCCCACTCTTATCAGCTGACAGCTCGTCTAAGGCATTGTCTAGTCCAGCTGAGCCATTTGTTCCAGAATAATCATTATCATCATCATCATTTTCTATGCTGTCGACAGATTTCTTTACTGCCGCATAATCGCCTGTAAGACCTTGTAAAGTATCCGCTTTTCCTGTATACGAGACAAGGCCGGCCAGATCCTTGCCGGAACTAAGTTTATCAACAAAATTGTCGGTTAATTTTAATCTCAGATTTGATGGATCATTATCATTCATACTGTATGAACGGTCGATGACAAACATTACGGACATGTTTTTTACAGTACCAGTCGTTGAATCTGGTTTTCTGATAGAATTTTCCCATACTTTGTCATATGCAACTTTATTTAAAAGTATATAAGTCGAGAAATGCGATGTTTTAGCCTTTACAACACCGTTTGAAACAGTCTGGTCCGGCAATTCTTCAAGTTCGCCCGTTTGCTCATTTACATAGTAGATTCTTGGCTGAAAGTCATTTCCGATATTCCCTAACGAAGTGTCATATGAAAACTTCAGTTCGGCGCTGTCTAATTTTCCTTCGGTAGAAAAATTGTAAGCACTTCCAAGATAACCTGCAATAGATTTTGAGACCAGCTCGTTCTCTGAAGGAGTAACAGGTGAAACATTCACATCAGGTGCTTGTCCATCAGGAGAAACAGTCGCATCTACACCAGCTGTTACAGTTTTTCCCTCATCCGGAGTCTGCGGTTTGACTTTAATATCAAATGACTTTTGTATTGTCAGAGGATCTGTACCGTTCCTGACTTCGAATCCATCATCAGCACCGTCTCCATCTGTATCCGGATTCAAAGGATTTGTATGATATTTATTTACTTCATCACCATCGCTGAGTCCGTCTGCATCAGAATCCGCCTTTGTAGGATCGGTCTTTAATTTCAGCTCTTTTTTGTTTGACAGGCCATCTTTGTCCTGGTCATCATCTTTATCACTGATTCCATCATTATCAGTATCTGCTTTGCATGGATCAGTTCCTACTAATACTACTTCCTGATAATCAGTTAAACCGTCACCATCAGTATCTTTTTTGTGAATATTGGTCTTGTTATAATGCTCTAGTTCATCAGAAAGTCCATCCTTATCAGTATCTTTTTTTGTATTAACCCATTTTCCATATAAGGTGATATCAGATGTTATTTTTGATTTGTCAAATAAGAACGGTTTTTTGATGTTCACAGGATTTTTGCTTGTGTACCATCCGGCAAATCTATATCCTTTGCGTTCATAATTCGCATTCGGCATAGATATAGTTTTGTTTGCTGACACGTGCTGTTTCTTTGGGTCTTTTTTACCCTTATACTGAAGCTTATAAGTGACAGTATATTTCCCAGAATGCTTTATGTAATCTATCTTAACCTTTTTACCGGCATTCGATTTTGTAAAATACTTTTTATACTTATTCAGATATTTTTTATTGGTGGAATTTGACTTGGAAACATCAATTCTGACTTTCGTTACTTTTGATTTTTTTAAGGAGCCTTTTACACCTGCTTTGTTAAGCTTCTTCGTCTTGATAACGATTGTCTTTACTTTGCTGGCCTTTGCGAAAGCTCCCTTATGTATCTTCCTGACTTTTGCGCCTAATGTAATAGTGCTGACTGTTTTTCCTTTTACAGCTTTATTTACTTTAGCAGCAGTTACAGCAGCACTATTTATAGTACATTTTACAGAATGCTTTATGTAATCTGACTTGACTTTCTTTCCAGCGTTCGATTTTGTAAAATATTTATTATACTTATTCAGATATTTTTTATTGGTGGAATTTGACTTGGAAACATCGATTCTGACCTTCGTTACTTTTGATTTTTTAAGGGAGCCTTTCACACCTGACTTGCTCAGCTGCTTAGTCTTTATTACGATGGTCTTTATATTTTTTGCTTTTGAAAAAGCACCCTGATTTATCTTCCTGACCTTGGCGCCTAATGTTATGCTGCTTATCTTTTTGCCTTTCACTGCCGAATTTATTTTATCAGCAGTCACGGCAGCACTATTAACAGTTGCACTGTTTGTTGAGGCGTGCGCTGTAACAGCGTGTGATGTGACAGGCAATGCGGTAACTATTACCGCACAAGCCATAATAAATGAGATAATTTTTGCCCGGAAATGGTGTGATACATTTTTCATTTTTATTTCCTCCTCAAATTTTTATACTGATTCTAGAATAAAAAATAAAATGCATCATGTCAAGCCATTATTTGTAAAATAAAATTTTTTTGAAAAAAAGTCAGAATAATCTGAAGAGATATCCCAGACATTTTTTCCATATGTTAACATATGGCGTGATAAATTCCTATGAAAAATCGAGGCTTCGGGATACTTTGTGGGTAAAATCCCCACCTGCGGTTACAACTAAACATTGAAAGGTCACCTCATTTTCGGTATCATTATCAGCGACTAAACATCAACGATAAGGAGAAACGAGATGACCTCTTCCAATACATTACTCAAAAAGATCATTGGTGTCAAGGACGTTGTTGTGACTGATGCCGAAATTTACAGTGATCACGATGGCGTTACACACCTTACGATAGATGCACGTCCGAACTCATGGAACCGGAACAAGTGCCCATTCTGTGGACGTAAAAAACTTCCCGGATACGACAGACCATCGCAATCTCTAAGGGTGTGGAGAGGCCTGGATTTTGGCGGAGTAATGGTGGACATCAGGTCTCAGACCAACCGCATCCTATGTCCTGAACATGGTGTCGTAACAGCTGATGTTCCGTGGGCCTACCCAAACAGCGGCTTTACAAAGGATTTTGACATGACAGTATCATGGCTCGCAAAATATCTTCCAAGGGATACTGTCTCTGAGTACATGCGCATAGACTGGAAGACTGTCGGCAAATGCATCAGCCGTAGCCTGCATGATCTCGAACCGGATCTGTCAAGACGCCTTGATGGGCTTGTCCACATAGGCATCGACGATACCAGTTACTGCAAAGGCTATAAATACATCACAGTCATCGTCAACCACGATACAAACACCGTAGTGTGGGCGGCTGATGGTCACGGAAAAGCTGTGCTCTCCAAGTTCTATGAACAGCTCACAGATGAGCAGAAGGCCAGCATAAAGGTCGTCACAGGTGATGGGGCACGCTGGATTACGGACTGCGTAAACGAGTTCACGCCAGACTGTGTGAGATGTGTCGATCCATTCCATGTGGTTGAATGGGCTATGGATACCCTTGATGAGCTTCGTTCAGAGCGATGGCATAAGGCAAATGCAAAAGTCAGGGAACTGTCGAAGAACAAGCCAAAGACAAAAGGGCGTCCGAAGTCTGATGACAAGGCTGCCGCAGCTGTAAAAGCAGCAAAAGCTGAGGCGTCTGAGATCAAGAATTCTCGATTTGCCCTTGACAAGGCTCCGGAAAATCTTACCGAGAACCAGCAGGTAAAACTGGCGATGATCCAGGCAAATGACAGCCAGCTATATCGTGGCTACTGCCTCAAAGAGGCTCTCCGCATGATCTTCAGAAACACCGATGCGGATAAGGCAGAAGCCGAGCTGGATCATTGGCTCTGGTGGGCGAGCCACAGCAGGATCCCATTGTTTCATGATCTTTACAAGAAGATCAAGCGGCATAAGGAGCACATACTGAACACCATAAAGTTCGGACTGAGCAACGCCAGGATCGAGGCTACTAACAACAAGATCAAGCTGATAATCCGCAAGGCCTACGGGTTCAGGAACATACAAAATATGCTGGATATGGTATACCTGGTATGCTCAAATATCCGGATACCACTTCCTAACAGAAAGTCGAGGAATAGATGAACGCAGTGATACTCAAAAGGAATGGAGTTTCTTACCCACAGAGACTACCGAAGAGCCGTATTTTTCTTGCCATCGCAAATCCCTCTTAAAAAATATCCTGGGCAAACAAAAAGCCAGCCCGTTGATGCTATTATAGCAGAATACGGACTGGCTTTCATCAGCATATATATGCTTTAAAAAATATCTTATGCTCTTACAACTGAGATTCTCTGCTGAATGTGGTTTCCCTTCTCAATCTCATCGATAAGTGCGATTGCGTAATCAGCGTATGAGATTATTGATTCGCCTCGGTCATTGAGTGTAAGCTCCTCGCCTGCAAGAATGTACTTTCCCGTACGCTCACCGTCTGCCTGGAAATCTCCGGCTGGTGAGATGTATGTCCACTTCACATCATCTCTATCACGAAGCTCATTTAAGGCCTTGCCCATTCCGTTTGCAACCGGCTTGAACGCATCCGGGAAATCCGGAGTATCCTGAACCTGAATGGTATGCTCTTTGTTTACATAGAGACTTCCAGCACCGCCAACCACAACAAGTCTGGTATCTGTTCCGCTGAGGATATCGCAGAGATGCTTTAAAGTGGTGCTGTGCTGCGGCATATCCTCTGGTGCCCAGACTCCGAACGCATCTACTACTGCGTCAAATCCTTTAAGGTCGTCAGCAGTCAGATCAAAGATATCCTTTTTGATATACTTCTGCGCCTTGGTGTTGTTATCATTGCGGCCAAAGCCCGTGACTTCAAAGCCACGGTTTAGAGCCTCTGTGATGACCTTGTTTGCTACTCTTCCGTTTGCTGCTACAACTGCGATCTTTTTCATGTGATTTACCTCCATCTGGTTGATGTAATTTACTTTGTTTCATATTATGGTTGTAATATATCATATTGCATTTATGTTGTCAATACTTTTATTACATTTTTCAAAAAAATTTTTCTTATGCTGGACAATAGTTGTGTTGCCATTTTAACTTGCTGGTAACTTGCTTATTAAAAACAGCTTTTATACTTATCCCCTTCAAGCCGAGCTGTTTTATATTCTTCTACATTATCGATTTGATCTGTTTAATCTTTCTCTTTTTCATCCGATATAAAAAATGAGATTATTTTTCATGGAGGATGAGACGATGGCAATGAATATCAATGTGAATGTTTCTTCAAGCGGACTGCGTGCAGGCTCTCGCACTTACAAGATTCCGGATATTAAGACACAAAAAGTAGACCTGACACAGAAAATGCACCATTACGAGGGTTACCGGATACCTGACGGCACTGACATGTCAAAGCTTTCCAATGCCCATATCGTTATGAATTCAAAAGGTGAAAAATATGTCGTATCTGAAAAAACTGCTCAGCAGATGGAAAGCGACCTCAACAAATATTCTATGGAACAGTTCGCTCCGGTTGAGCAGCTTAACGCTCAATCCACAAAGGAAGCTGCTGAAAAAACAGCCTCAGATATGTCAAAAATCTATCAGGTAATTGCCCGCATGTGCCGGGGTGATTCTGTTCCTTTTTCCGATGAACAGAGACTGATAAAGTTTGACCCTCGTATTTACCAGATGGCAAAAAATGCCCAGACCATGGAAAAGAATTTAAAAAAGAAGACCAAGAAATACGGTTCGCTCTGGGATGAAAAAGAAGAAAAGGAATGGCGTAATCTGCAAAATGGCCTGAATGAAATTTCTGACCAGGCATTATCTGTAGCATCAAACAATACAAGAGTTTTCGCAGGTGCTCAGGCTGATTCTATCGAAGACCTCGGAGATCTGCCAGAGGATTTTTCTCAGAGTGACCTCTCCGCGGATGGTCATATCGATTTGACTGTATAAACAGGAAAAATCCAGTCCGTTGCTGCTGTTATAGCAGCATACAGACTGGATTTTTTCAGCATATATGCCAAGATAATTGTTTCTTTTAAATCGCTACATTTTCGTATGAATAGCTGTCACGATAAACTGTTTCCGGAGCTATATCTATCTTTCCATTATCCCACGTTATAACACCATGAAACAACACAGGATTATTTAAGATCTTTTCGTCTGCAAGTGGAGCAAATGCGGGACCCTTTAACAAAGTAGTATCAAATAACCGCTTCTCACCTGTCGAGAACGTAACGAGCATTATACCTCCTCGCAGTGGTTTTACTTCAGTAACCTTTATACCTTCCACCATTTCACCAGCATAACAGATATCATTCACAATATACATTTAAGTCACCTCAATTCATAGGTGGTATTTTTTCAAAATGTTCTCCCTTGACGGCAAGATTCCACGCTTTGTAAGCTTCTTCTTCATGAAACGCAAGCCAACCTGTTACTATCTTTAACTGCTTGCGAGGGAGAGAACCTGCCAACAATTCTCCATCTATCGCAATTACAGCTTCATATTCGCCATAATACACATGAACATGAGGCTTATTGTGCTGACCTACATCTCAAAAAAGCATATAGATTACCATTCCTCCGAAGCGGCTTAATTCCGGCATGGCTGCTCACTCTCCTTTAATATATAGTAAGTTATAATTAAATATGTACAGAAGTTATGGAATAAAAATGTACAAATGCTATCATTGAGAAGTCAACCTAGGAGGCTTTACAATGGGATTTTAGTGCCAGGCACCAATGTGGTACACTTAGCGTCAACTTAACTTAATTGCATGTCTCCAGGATTTTTGAATAGGCATTTTTATAATGTTTGAATATCTGCCACGTTTTGAAGGTGATTTTTTATGGCAT
>QOUV01000033.1 GCA_003862155.1 Lachnospiraceae bacterium | reverse complement strand
CCTAATTAGAATTTGTGGAGATGATAAGATGGTCAATATAACAGATGTAAAACAGATTCTTCAATTTGCAATAGATGCGGAGATTAAAGTCTTTCTTGATGGTGGATGGGGTGTAGATGCTCTTCTTGGATATCAGTCAAGAGCCCATAATGATATTGACATTTTTGTAGAAAAGAACGATTATCAGAACTTTATAGAAATAATGAAAGCTAATGGCTTTTATGAGATTAAGATGGAATATACAACATTGAACCATACTGTATGGGAAGATTTGAAAAACAGAATTATTGATTTGCATTGTTTTGAATATACGGACGAAGGTGAAATTCTTTATGATGGGGATTGTTTTCCGGTAGAAACTTTTTCGGGTAAAGGAAGAATTGAGGAAATAGAGGTTTCCTGTATTGAACCATATAGTCAAGTAATGTTCCATCTGGGATACGAGTTTGATGAAAATGATGCACATGATGTGAAGTTATTGTGTGAGACACTTCATATCGAAATTCCAAATGAGTATAGATAACTGCAAATAACAGTTTGTAGGGGAGTTCTGATACTCCCCTATAAAAATGGCTATTTATCAACTGTTTGTTGTGACATAGCCATTGGGAAAAAGCCATTCTGACAAATGGTTTCGTAAAGAAAACGCAGAAGACACCTCCCGCAGTTATTGAACAGGCAAGAAAATATAAACTGGATTATGAGAGGAGGTTTGGACAATGAGCAGCTATAATAATTATAAAAAGAAGGCACTTCAGGATCCGGCAGTCAAAGCAGAGTATGATGCTCTGCAGCCGGAATATGATATTATTCAGGCAATGATTGACGCTCGAAACAAAGAAGGCCTGACGCAGAAAGAACTGTCTGAAAGAACAGGAATCACACAGGCAGATATAAGCCGTATCGAAAATGGTACGAGGAATCCTTCTCTTGAAATGGTAAAACGACTTGCAAATGGCCTTGGCATGAGATTAAAGCTTGAATTTATTCCGGAAAGTGCAGCAAAGCCGGTAAAATAACACTCGTCTTTTGCGATTAGATAACTATATATCATTGAATACACTTGGTATCGTAAGCCTGTCAAGTGGAATTATCGGAGAACCGTTTATCAGCTTTGAAACTGATATAGGTATTCGCAGACTGAAGGAATATGGCCTGAATGTAAAGTTTATGCCGCACGCTCGTATGGAGTTGGACTATATCAAAGAACACCCGGAAAAACGAGCAGAGGATTTATTGCAGGCATTTCGCGATCCGGAGATCGATATGATTCTGTGCGCAATAGGTGGAGATGATACCTATCTAGCGAAAATGACTTATGGCGAAAGGAAGATACGAAAATGATAGAACTTAATCCGCTTTCTTCCGATGACAGGGAACAGTTTATTACAGATAATCAGGAAGCTTTTATTTATGGCGCTTTGGAAGAATTCGGACGAAGAGCATTCATGAAACAGCCCTATTATGCAGGTTATAGCTCTTGAAAAAATAGCTAAAATGATATATCACCCATCAGGACTTTGCCCAATACTTGAACCGTAGCAGAGTCGTCCTTGCTTGACAGCAGTGAGGATACGAGTACATTGGTATCTATTACCGCATAACAAATCATACATCAGACTCCTTACGCATAAGATCAATTTCCCTGTTGATATCATCAATACTCATATCGGAAACACCGTTAAAAAATTATTCTCTTATCATTGCCTTTGCCAGGCGAAAGACCTGCTCTGCTGTATCGCTCAGGTTTTGTGCCGCTGTATCCTTATCCATAGCCTCCTGCAGTGTGCAGATTCCGCGCAGGATTGGGAAATATGCGTCTATCCCATAAGAGTTGCAGGCTTTGGCATCCTTTGCCACGCTTCCTGCGAAGGCGATTACTTTTTTGCTATGGTGTTTCGCGATTTCTGCGACTCCGACCGGTGCTTTTC
Source organism: Lachnospiraceae bacterium (assembly GCA_003862155.1). GTDB lineage: Bacteria > Bacillota > Clostridia > Lachnospirales > Lachnospiraceae > Weimeria > Weimeria bifida. The sequence continues at coordinate 8,076 of QOUV01000033.1, read as the reverse complement.
CCATAACGGTCTGGCCGTCAAGCCTGCCCTCACCGGTCACTACGATATCAGCCTCTTTTATATAATCCTCAAGTCTTGTCTCATCGAGAACGATTTTGACTCCGGATTCGAGGACTGCATTTGTAAAAGTAAGAAAAGCAAATCCCAGGCCACCGGCTGCCCCAGTTCCAGGATAGTTTGGGTCAGCCTTTGGGAAATTCTTTTCAGCAATTTCTGCGTAGTTTGACAGCCAGTCGTCCATCCTATGGATCATAGATGAGTCGGCTCCCTTCTGTGGACCGAAAACTGCACTGCAGCCTTTTTCTCCACAAAGAGGATTTGTTACATCGCAGGCTATGCGGAAGCTGCATGAAGAAAGTTCTGGAATCACATTCTCGCTGCCTATTTCCGTAAGATTTTCAAGGCCCTGTGCACCAGGAGCTGCCTGATTTCCATCCTTGTCAAGGAAATCAAAACCCAGTGCCTGTAGCATTCCGATTCCGCCGTCGTTAGTAGCAGAGCCTCCAATTCCCATGATAAAATGTCTGCATCCCCTGCCTATCGCATCAAGGATCATCTCGCCAACACCTCTGGTCGTTGCTTTAAGTGGATTTCTGTCTTCATCTCTTACCAGGGTGATTCCGGCTGCCTGAGACATCTCCATTACTGCTGTTTGGCCGTCGGCGAGAATACCGTAATTTGCGTTTACTTTTTCACCAAGGGGACCGGTCACAGGAACTGTCATGATGGTTCCGCCCATTCCAATCGTCAGCGCCTCGACGGTTCCTTCACCTCCGTCTGCAAGCGGTCTTACGATGACCTGTGCCTCGGGGTCTGCCTGCATGATACCGCATCTTACGGCATCGCCGGCTTCGAGAGAGCTGAGGCTTCCTTTAAAAGAATCAACTGCAACTACAGCTTTCATATCATATCTCCTTTTTGTGGGAACTTGTTATCTATCAACTGAGGTTATTATACTTTTTGCAGACCATGCTGCTGAAAAAGCAGGCAGACTGCCTTCAAACTATAATGCAAACCAGAGGCTCTGTCAATCCGCTATAGCCTGGCCTGATTCGATTAAAAAATTCTATTGATGAAATATCGCCGTTCGGATATACTTTATTCAAAAAGGATAAAATATAGCTGAACGTTTATTTTTCAAAAAGGTGAGAGTATGAAGAATTGCTTGTATCTATCGAGAAAGCCAGAAATCCTGTGATGGCTGAAGTAGGAGAAGAATTTTATTCGAAATAATAATTTTTAGCATGATGAAGAAACATATATTACATCCAATTCCGCCATTTTTTGATAAGGATTCTAAAATCCTGATACTTGGCAGTTTTCCCTCGGTAAAATCCAGAGAGCAGATGTTTTTCTATGGACATCCGCAAAACAGATTCTGGAAAGTGATTGCCCGGGTTTTTGATGACGAGGTGCCAGTTACTATCCCTGAAAAGAAGGCATTTTTAACAAAGCACCACATAGCTATGTGGGATGTGATCGGCTCCTGCGATATCGAGGGCTCATCGGATTCGAGTATCAGCAATGTGGTTGCGAATGACCTGTCAGAAATACTGGACCATTCGGAGGTAAAGAGGATTTTTGTCAATGGCAAAACAGCTGAGAAATACTATAAGAGATATATCGAACCAAAAACTGGAATAAAAGCTGTCTGCCTGCCATCTACTAGTCCCGCGAATGCTGCCTGGAATCTGGACAAATTATACGCAGCCTGGAGGGAAGTGGGAATCAATCAACTGGCTTGACTGGCAGATTGCACAAAATCAAGAGATAAAATTTGTGTAAATTGACATCTTGAAGAAACTCCAAAAAGATTGTATAGGTTTATAAGATATTGGAATACCGGTTGCGCAATTGGCAGCGGGTTTATTTTTACGGGTTTGCGCAACCGATTTTTCAAAGCGTATCTGCATTTTTTAAAAAGATATAGATCAACATTTTTTGGAGAAAGAAGATGCAGCAGATTTAGAAAAAGACGGTGCCGCAGAAGGAGGAACAAATGCCAGCATTCCCTTCTGATTTTCGATAAAGCCAGATAGTAATTGGGCGTGGGAGTAAAATCCTGCGTCCTTTTTGTGTTTTAATGCATCCTGGTTGATATATTATGCATCTTGGTACTGCTCATATAGACATATAGATAAATATATGATATAAAAAACAGATATATAAAATCTTTATATATGTTGTTGCTTCTGCTGCTAAACATAGTAGATCAGATTGAGAAAAAGGAGAACAAAATGGGGTCAGATATCATAAAAATAAGTCATTTAACCAGGAACTTCGGTGATATAAAAGCTGTTAATGACCTGAATTTCAAGGTTAAAAGAGGAGAACTGTTTGCTTTCCTAGGCGTTAATGGTGCTGGAAAGAGCACAACAATTTCTATTATATGTGGCCAACTTGGCAAGGATAGTGGAAGTGTGGAGATTGACGGAGTAGCTGCTGAAAAGCTGGGAAATGAACTGGGCAAGAAACTGGGGATAGTATTTCAGGATAGTGTGCTGGATAAACCGCTTACTGTAAGAGAAAACTTAAAAAGCAGGGCTGCGCTCTATGGAATCACTGGAAAGGAATTTGATGTGAGGCTTGGGGAGCTTACAGGACTTCTTGGATTTGAAGATTATATAAACAGACCTGTTGGTAAATTGTCAGGAGGACAGCGCAGAAGAATTGATATAGCCAGAGCCTTGTTGCATAAGCCTGAAATACTGATCCTGGATGAACCGACCACAGGTCTTGATCCGCAGACCAGAAGGAGAATCTGGGAAGTTATTGAAAAACTAAGAACAGATGAGAATCTTACGGTTTTTCTTACGACACACTATATGGAGGAAGCTGCTAATGCGGGATATGTCGTAATCATTGATAAAGGAAGCATAGTAGCAGAGGGCACACCATTTGAATTAAAGAGCACCTATGTGCAGGATACAGTATCAATCTATGGTGTGACAGAAGATGAAATGAAGTCTCTGGGTATGAAGTATAAAGCAATCAGGGACGGATATCAGATAAAAATAGGAAATACCATTGAAGCAACAAAGCTTATAGTTGCACATCAGGATATATTCAGAGATTACGAGGTAGTAAAGGGCGGAATGGATGATGTATTTCTTGCGGTAACAGGCAAGGTAGTGGGAGGTGAAAACTAATGAAGGCAGTTATTTCTCTTGTGAACAGGAACAGAAAATTATTTTTCAGAGATAAAGGAATGTTTTTCTCTGCACTTATCACACCATTTGTTTTGATTGTATTGTATGCAACATTTTTGGCAAAGGTTTATAAGGACTCTTTTACATCAGCATTTCCGAAAGGATTTACGATTACAGAAAAGTTGATTGATGGGACAGTTGCATCCCAGCTTGTTGCAGCGCTTTTGGCAGTAAGCTGTGTGACAGTAACCTTCTGCGTGAATCTTACAATGGTTCAGGACAAGGTGAATGGTGCAAGGAAGGATTTCAATGTTTCCCCGATAAGCCGCTCAAAGATATATCTTGGATATTTCCTTGCAACAGTGCTGAATTCACTTATGGTAAATGGGCTGGCACTTGTGATCGGACTTCTTTACATAGGAAAAATGGGCTGGTATTTAAGCTCTGCGGATGTGCTTTGGATTATTTTTGATGAGCTTCTTCTTGTGCTATTTGGAAGCACACTTTCAAGCATTATAAGCTATCCGCTTGCCACGCAGGGGCAGATGTCTGCAGTAGGAACGATTGTCAGCTCATGCTATGGCTTTATCTGTGGAGCATATATGCCAATCTCTAGTTTTGGCTCTGGATTGCAGAAAGCATTGTCATATCTTCCGGGGACTTATGGAACTTCACTTATTAAGAATCATATGTTCCGTGGCATATTTGAGGAGATGGAGAGTGAGAAGCTGCCGGAGGAGCTTATAACGGCAATCAGGGAAACGTTAGACTGCAATCCTACGTTTCATGGAAATGTAGTAAATACAACACAGATGATAGTCATTATGGCAGGCAGCATCGCGGTATTGGGAGCAATCTTTCTTCTTATGACTTGTCTGCCGGAAAAAGAAAACAGGTAAAGAAGCATAGAAAGTAAATTGTGTAAATTATTGGGATCATTTATGCTGATACCAGGGATTATCTCTGTTGTATGGTATAGTTCTATTTTTTTCTAACTTTGAAACTATGGAGGATTTACATAAAGCAGCAAAGCAATTCATAGCAGGCAGGAGAAACAAATTGCTGGTACCATCTACACTGGGAGTGCTGGTGTTCGGATTTATCCCCGGTTCTATTGTAGCAGGGGCTTCTGCCGGAGCAAAGCTACAGGCAGCCCCGGGCTTTGTGAAGTACATTGTTTATACATTATCAGGAATCGGTGCACAGTGGTTCAGCCAGATGTTATTTGTGATTTCATTGTTGCTTCTGTTGGTTCGTAAGGTAGTATTGGCAGTACAGAAGGAAGAGAGAAAATCTATTCAGAAAGAGAGTTCAGTATATGTATTGCTGGTTGTGATGTTTTTCCTGCTGTGGGGTGCCAGTAAGCTCCTGAATACGCCTGTAGTCGAATCTTACCGCTTTGGAATTTATACAGTTGCTTTCCTGCTTGGATATTATGTTTTCTCACAGGATATTGTGATTGAAGTGTTGAAGAAATGGCGCTTTGTAAGCACACTTGCAGCAGTCGTATCAGGGGTATATTTCATTTACAGGGCTTATGGTATCTACTACGGTCACAGCAGCCTGCTTAGTACCTGGTATGCCAATCTCTTCACGTATTGTATGATTCTTGCAATATTTGGAATGTTCGCAGCCTATGGTGATAAGAAAAATGCGGTTACAGAATGGCTTGGAAAAATCAGTTTTCCAGTCTATATCCTGCATATTCCGGTAATTCTGATCGCCTTATCATTATTGCAAAAGAGTGATCTGTCTGTAGGCGCGCAGTATGTTATTGTTGCATTTGCGGCATATCTCCTCACGCCTTTAGCAGCTCTGCTGATAGAGAAAATTCCTGTTGTACGTTATCTGATTTTGGGAATAAGGCATTGAACAGGAATGAAAGAGGATACAAAATGACGGAGAGATTATTATTAACAGCAGCATTTTTAAACTTTAAGAATAAGTACGAGGAAATCCATGGAATCCAATCATAGCATAGGGTTATATGTTTACCAGCAAAAGCGTATTGCCGGTCGCATAAACCGCAATACGCTTTTGCCTTTATGAAGCTGCTTTGTTACACAATAGTATACAACAGGAGATGATGGCATTGAATAAGAAAAGAATCGGTGCAGCTGTAGCAGTGAGCATGATTGCTAATAGTTATGAATGCTATAGTGGATAAGGATGTAGAGCCTATATACGAGAAACTCAGTCCTAGGCTTAAAAAACAAAAAGGTATCAAAAAGCAGATAAAAGAGCTGATTGATGCGTTAGGATCAGATATTGTCAAATGGCAGATGACATCAAAAGAGGTGTTGTCAAAATCTGTCAGTGAAGGAAAATTAGAAAAAGAGTACGATGCCTGGGAGCTGCGCCATATAAAAACAGAAAATGGTCAAGAATACATTCTTGATATATGTGTATATTCTGCAAATGTGAATGATCCAGATACTGTAGGGATATACGCGATAGATCTTCTAACAGAGGGAGAATCGAGCATTGACCAGGAGAATGTGTATACTATTTCAGGATTTGAAGATAAAGACTAGTATTTGCCAAAGACAAATACAATCAATCGTTTGTGTGGCCTGTTTTCAGGCCGCTTTCTTTATGCTATAATCGAGACAAAGAGCAAGCTTCTGAAAGGACGGCTGATACTATGGAGAGACTGCTTCCGACCAGCGTACAGACATTTGAGACTTTAAGAGACAAGGGAATGGTCTATGTAGACAAGACCGCATATATAGAGAAACTGCGCAAAAAAAGCCGGGAGATATTCCTGAGCCGCCCGAGGAGATTCGGAAAGAGTCTCTTTACTTCTACTCTGGAGGCATATTTTCTCGGGAAAAAAGAACTGTTCAGAGGACTTGAGATCTCTGAGATAGAGGAGAAAAAAGGTGATGGCGCCTGGAAGACATACCCGGTGATCCCGTTCTACCTGGCGAGCGGAGAGTTCAACAGTCGGATCGGTCTCGAGGATAAGCTCGGTGCAATCCTTGATAGCTGTGCAGATAGATATGGATTGACAGGAGAGTACTCTGTCACAGGGGATACGGTCTCGGTCAGATTTTTTAATCTGATAGAAAAACTATATCAGAAAACTCAAAGCCCTGTAGTCGTTCTCATAGACGAGTATGACAATCCGCTGCTTAAGGCAGAAGACCCTGAACAGGAGATGCGGAACAGGGAGCTTTACAATGCATTTTTTTCGGTGCTCAAGGATCAGGACAGATACCTGGAGTTCGTATTTTTCACTGGAGTCACGAAGTATTCGAAGGTATCTGTATTCTCAGATTTAAATCAGCTGAAGGACATCTCACTGCTCGATGAGTTTTCAGGGATCTGCGGGTTCACGGGTGAAGAGATAACGGATTCCTTTGCGCCTGAGATAGAGGAGATGGCGGAAAACAAGGGTATATCTGTGGAAAAATGCCTGCAGGAGATGAAGGAAAAGTATGACGGATATCATTTTTCAGGGAATTCTAAGGGAGTGTACAATCCTTACAGTGTGATCAATGCTTTGTCCGATCAAAAACTTGGCTACTACTGGTTCAGTTCTGCTTCACCACAGCTGATCATAAATAGAATGGAAAACTCGCTTATAACGCCTGCACAAATGGAAAGTGGTATTACAGTAGCTGAGTCTGACATCATGGACTATCGGATTGATGACCCTGATCCGGTTCCGCTGTTCTATCAGTCGGGATACCTGACGATAAAGTCGTATGATGAGGAATTTTTTACCTATACTCTTGGCTTTCCAAACAGCGAGATAAAGTATGGCTTTTACAGAGCTCTGGTGCCATCTGTGCTTGGAGAACGGGATGCGCAGACGGGATTTTCTGTGCGGGATCTGGTGCTTACTATCAGAAAAGGCGACACAGATGCTCTTTTTGTACAGCTTAAGTCACTTTTTGCCTCGGCTCCATATATGACTACAAAAGCTGCTTCATATGAGGAGGTATGGAGAAATCAGATATTCCTCATCTTCGAGCTGATAGGCGAATTCGTAGCATGTGAGCAGCATACTTCGGCCGGCAGGAGCGATATCGTTATGGAGACGCCGGACTATGTATATATCATGGAGCTGAAGGTAGACGGGAGTGCACAGGAAGCTATAGAGCAGATAGAGGCGAAGGGCTACGCAGAGAAGTATAGCTCAGGTAAACGAAAGATCATTGAGATAGGAGCGAACTTCTCAAGCAGCAAGAGAAATATCGATGAGTGGAAGGTGAGGTGAGAAAATAGTAACGAAAATTCTTAATCAGCGCCCTCAACAGCCATTTCTGTCCATCTTCTGTCAAGATACTCGTCGCTTTTTTACTTTTCTATTTTGCCTTTCTTACAGGACTTGATCGAATTCTTTTTCAGCTTTGGCTTATGTTTACAGCTATAAATGCCGATGCCAAATTTCTTGCCTTTGGAAATCTTGTTTGAATAAATCTTTTTGGCGGTAGATACGTAGACATTTATACCGTTCTGTGAAGGCTTTGTTATCTTGTTTGACTGGATCAGATTAACTGTTGCGTGATCGAGACCAATACCGTATTTTTTTGGGGATGAAATGGTATTGGATTTAATGTTCTTTACCACGCTCTTATTACGAACATAGATACCACTTGCTTTAGGAGAGGAGATATTATTCTTCTCAATGGTAGTAACCTTGGCCTTAGTATCAACGCCAATGCCGTACTTGCCAACGGACTTTATGGTATTAGACTTAATGGTTTTTTTAACGTTTGAACCATTGAAAATAAAGATACCGTTTGATTTTGAATTAGAAATCTTGTTGCTGCTGATAGTCGTAGCACCAGCTCCCTCTACATCTATACCGTACTTGCCAGCGGACTTTATCGTGTTTGAATTGATCGAAGAAGCTGACGACTTGGTGTTTACGTAGATTCCGTTGCTTGGGGCATTTTTGATCGTGTTATTATTTATC
>QOUV01000032.1 GCA_003862155.1 Lachnospiraceae bacterium | reverse complement strand
GAACGTGGTGTACTGGTTGCTTTTCTCTTCTTGCCATAATAATAGGCCCTCCATGAATTAAAATAATTGTATCATGAAAGACCCTATATGAAAACTTTTACAGACTTTTTTTCAAACTCTCTTTTTATCTTCCTTTTCTTCTATGTGTAACATACTCCTCATTACAAGAATTAAGAAGTTCTTCATAATTCATTTTAAGTAAACTGGCATATTTGTCAAGCTGCTTAATCAAAATCTTCTTTGCTCTGATGTCAGTATTTTCAGAGTCTAAAAATTCAAATGCTTTATCATAATCTATCTTAAGAGAAATGCCCGCAGCAAGTGCCTGTAATTCTAGATTAGACGAAAAAGGCCTGCCAATAACATTTTCTCTTAATTCATCAATAGACATATAAGGTGGAAACCTATTAAGATCACTGCAAAGGGAAGCACCATTATCAAAGATCGGAGCAATTCTGAAAGTATGACTCTTAATATTGGCTATAACACCAAGATTATTCATATGCCTGTCCGGATTAAGAGTAAGCATATCAAGACTTAAAATTGATGAAAGATAATCTGAAATATCAAGCCCCGTCTGCTCAAAAACAAAGTTCTTTGTAAAATCTATACGTTCTTCTGGAGAATCCATAGTAGAAAGTTTTCCTTCAAATTCTCCACCATAATACATATCAAACATCTTTTGAAAACTCAAGAAAACTTCATTATCATGATTAAAATCATCAGAGACACAACCATTCTTACCGTTTATAATGCACCTGGAATATTTTACAAAATTGTCTACATTTGAAAACTCAAGGATTTTTGATACTAGATATTCAGAGTAACCTTCATATCCGCAATTATCTTGTTTAAACCATCTACCATTTGAATTATACTTTGGCTGAGCACCGTTTTCACTACCAATAGTAGCAACAAGAATGCTTTTATCAAAATTAAATTCTTCCACGTGGATTCACCTCTTTCCATGTAATCTTTTCGTCATTGAACTTTATCCAAAAATGATCCTCATAAGTAACTCCATGAGTCTTCTTTACAAATTCCCATGGATTGTTATCTGAAAGCCCCATAGCTTCAAGAATCTCCGGAAGATCAGCTCTGCAATCTTCAAAGCATCTGCTTTTTAGAAATCGATAAAAACGATAGAGATCCAATGTACCACCTGAAAAAGGCTGCGTCATGCCCGGTGGCTCATAAACGATATAGATGATTGTCTTGTGATCGTCTGAAACAAAAACATCATCAGCAAGAATATCCTCACACATTATATGGTACATCGTTCCATTACTTCCTGGAACCGCAGTGTACGACAAGTCCTTTTTATAGCTACTTTCTGTGTTCATTATCCTCACCTTTTAATTTTTGAAACATTATTAAACTTCAATGCAGCAATGTATCTGTTATCTACATCAAAATACCTGCATTTGGATTTATACTCTATCTGTTCCTTTTCAAAATATTTTGAGAGAGCTGCATAATCATGTTTTATCTGAGCATCATGAAGAGTGACAATATATTCAGCTCGATTTTCATTTTTGATAATAAAAGGGACGATATCATTTCTTAAGCATTCTCTGAACAATATCATTCTTCCGGTACGTCCATTGCCATCCTGGAATGGATGAATAGATTCAAATCTGGTATGAAGTTCAGCTAATACTTCTAAGTTCACACAACTGCATGAATTATACCAGTCAATCATCTTTTTCATTTCCTCTGGAACAGCATCAGGCGCAGTCACGGTCATTCCACCTACAGTATTTGGTCGAGTCTTGTATTCACCGATAGCATAGCCATTAGCTCTGTCCTCAAACACTCCGGCCTTTAATTCATAATGAAACTCCTTGATAAGATTTTGAGATAATTCATCATCAAGCGTAGCCAGCATTTTATTGAACATAAGAAAATGACCATTCATTTCCTCTATGTCTTTAGACATATAAACCGAATCGGTTGGTGGTAAAAATCCTTCTTCAAAAAGCGAAGCTGTCTGATCTTCAGTCAGCGTGCTTCCCTCAATTCTATTTGAGTTATATGCCAAAGTACGCTGAGTATAACCATATAATCCACTTCTGTCATTATTATCTTTTTCAGTTAATAATACCCATCGCACAGCTTCTACTTTACACATATCATCTGCCTCATTCTAAGATACCTTTTTCCTGCCATGTTCTCACCTTCCTCTATGCCTGCGGATTTGTGGAGCTACTGCCTGTGTATCTTCGAGCTGTAGCCGTACGTTCATCATATCAGGAGCATAGACGCTTAATGCGTTTACCTGTGCTTCCATCATCCATCCTGCCGAAAGGACAAATTTATCATGCCACTCTTCGGGAATGTCTTTTGCTTGTCCTTTCCAGAATGGATTTATCATCTGGTCACACTCGTCCATGCTATCTTTTGCATCAAGACGGACTTCGAGACCTGGGTTCTCCTCCATATAATCCTTGACAGAATGAACCTCTCGGACTTTATCATACTTAAGAGCTCTAAGCCTTATTCTGTACTGTTTTGAAAGTACAAGTAGCTACCAGTAAAGCTATAATCTGCTGTAATGTCAATAATACAGATTGACAGAATTATTTCTGAACTTCTTGACAGGACAGCTGATCTATGCAATATTATACTCAAGCGATACAGAAGAATATATTTAAAATATTTTAATCTATATCACTGCAACTTTTGAAAGATCTGTTTTTACAGAAAAAAATTCATACTCTCGGAGCAGTCTGTATCCTGATCATTCATTGAATGGTCTTCCGTTTCTTCGATGTCTTTGCGTATCAATTTTTTAATGTAACCCTGTTTATTTTCCAAAGAATCCAATTTCTTGATTATGTCAGTATCAGTCCTTTTATTAAGGGAAAGCATAACGTGTTTGACATATTTCTTTTTATATCTTTTCTGTGCTTCGTACAGTGCCTTACTCATTGCCATAGAGAGTGCTCCTTTTTTGTCTCAGCTTTTTTCTCCGCGGATTTGTCAGAAGCAGTTTTTCCATTAAGAGGTAATACAGTCTGTTTGATATGCTTCTTCCTTTTTTTAGTACTATACTGTATTCCACAATTATCTCCATCAAGTTTAGAACTGAAAATACGACACGTCTTGTAATTTACACTTTTATATTTTTTTAGATTCTCTGACATATGTACTCCTTTCTTGTCCGGCAGTCTCTGCGGCACTAATGTATCTGCTGCTTATCTTCTAAAAAGCATTATAGCATTTTACCTATACAAAAACAACTACTTCATATTTTTTCTTAGTGGAATACCATAGCTATATAACTATAAGTATAAGTATCAGAAATAAAATAAATATTTAAAAGTAAAAATATGGAGGAAACAGCAGTGGCAGATTTAGCAGAAAGTGTTTTTATAAACGGCAGAGAAGTTCATTAAAAGAAGCCGGCGTTATAAATGCGGGCGATGTTTCTATAGAAGACGAGATAACAGTTGTAGTAATACCCGAAGGCGTGACTGAGATAGGTGAACTTGCTTTTAACAACTGTACATCCCTGAAAGAGATAACCATCCCAGATAGCGTGACTGAGATAGGCGAATTTGCTTTTGAATACTGTAAATCCCTAAAAGAGATAACCATTCCGGACAGCGTGACCAAAATAGGTGATTATGCTTTTTCCGACTGTACATCCCTGAAAGAGATAACCATCCCAGATAGCGTGACTGAGATAGGATATGGTGTTTTTTCTGGCTGTACATCCCTAAAAGAAGTGACAATTCCAGACAGTGTAATTTGGATAGGTGAGGATGCTTTTTCTGACTGTGAATTCCTTGAAAAGATCAATTACAGAGGTCTTCAAATAAAAGGTCAAAATTTAAATTTTATCAGCTCTCTTTCAGATGGTCTTGTCACTATGAAGTGTATTCTGATTGCTGCCAAAGAGCATAAGATACTAAAAGACGACTGCTTTTCACCGGTCCTTGCAGTAAAACTTATCAATGCGATGCACAACGGCAGAGAGGCATTTGAAAAAGAAGCTGCAGAAATCGCAGAAAATTTTCAGCTCATAGGATTCTATGACATCAGCAGCAAGGTCGATGTTGAGGCAAAGCAGAAGCTGATCAGGCTTTTTAAAGAGCCAACCCCGGCTCCAGCACCACAGGCACCAGCAGCTTACTAATTCAAAAAATCAGACATAAAAAAACAGGGCCGTCCTTTTGGACGGTCCTTATTATTTCTTCAGAGCTTCGAAGACATTGTTCTTCGCAGCTATTTTTTTTAATTCTTTGAGATTCGCCTTCATGTAAAAGTGAAGCCCGGCGACTTCTTCATCTGTAAAGCCATCATTCTTTGTGATCTTACATTCCGGGATCCGGCCTTCGGCGTATTTGCTGCCGTCAGTAAATGTCACATAGGCAAATTTTTTCCTGCCGGTCTTGTCGGTGCAGATCGGAGATACTGTCATTTTCATCGTTTGGTCACTCATGGCTGGCCTCCCTTTTTGTATATTTAGAAATGTATTATATCACTTGCCAATAAAATGTGATATAATAAAATTGACTTTTTCTAAGAAGCGAGGAAGACCGATGAATATTTACGATAACAGAAATATTTCGATGATGATGGATCTCTACGAGCTTACGATGGCGAACGGCTATTTTCTCTGTGAGAATGCTGACACCAGAGTGGCATTCGATGTCTTCTACCGGAAGAATCCCGATGGAGGAGGCTTCTCGATATTTGCAGGGCTTCAGCAGATAGTAGAATATCTCGAGGGGATGCATTTTGGCGATGAAGATATAGAGTATCTGAGAGGTCTTCATCAGTTCGATGACAAGTTTCTGGAGTACCTTAGAGACTTCAGATTTACAGGAGATGTGTATGCGTACCCTGAAGGGACGATCATGTATCCGGGCGAGCCGATCGTTACAGTCGTAGCCCCGCTCGTTCAGGCGCAGCTGGTCGAGACTGAGATCCTCGCCCAGGTAAATCACCAGAGCCTTATTGCGACGAAGGCACAGCGAATTGTCCGTTCAGCGGATGGAAGAGCGGTTTCAGACTTTGGAGCCAGAAGAGCACATAACAACGACGCCGCTATCTACGGCGCGAGGGCTGCTTTTATAGGCGGAGTCAAGGGGACAGCCACTGTTTCTGCGGGGCAGTATTTCGATATCCCGGTTGGTGGAACGATGGCACACAGCTTTATTATGTTCTATCAGGACGAGCTTACCGCCTTTAGAAAATTTGCCAGTATTTATCCAAATAACTGTATCCTTTTGGTCGATACATACGACGTTTTAAAACAGGGTGTCCCAAATGCGATTAAAGTATTTCAGGAGATGCGTGACAAGGGTGTGAAGAGCACCAACTACGGCATCAGGATCGATTCCGGAGACCTCGGATACCTGACACAGAACTCGAGGGAAATGCTTGATGCCGCTGGATTTACAGATGCGAAGATCGTCATCAGCAACAGCCTTGATGAATATACGATAAAGTCAATCCTCGATCAGGGAGGTAAAGTCGATTCATTCGGTGTCGGCGAGAGGCTTATTACGAGCCGTTCGGAGCCGGTTTTTGGAGCTGTCTTCAAGCTCTGTGCAGTAGAGGAGGACGGAAAGTTCTCACCGAGGATCAAGATTTCGGACTCTGTTGAGAAGATCACGAATCCTGGACTAAAGAGTGTTTACCGTATTTACGACAAGGGAGGACATGCTATAGCAGACCTTATCACTGGCCGCGATGAGACGGTTGACCTCAGCACGCCTTACAGATTTGTAGACCCGATCGAGCCATGGAAAGTCAGATCGTTTACAGACTGCACTGCCAGGCTGCTCCAGAAAGCTATTATAAAGAACGGAAAGTGCGTGAGTGATCTCCCTGCAGTGCGCGATATTCAGAAATTCGTCAGAGCCCAGCTCGATACGGAGATCTGGCCTGAGGAGCAGCGTTTCGAGAATCCTCACCGCCATTACGTCGATATGAGTCCTAAGTACTATGAGATGAAGATGGATATGCTCGCCAGGTCCGGAAAGCCGAGAGAGTAAGAGTTTACAGAATTTTCTTATTTATATTAAAAAAATGGACATTTTTGTCGATAATATATAAAAGAAGGATTGAATAGTTTCCTCTTTTATTCATGATATATGAACACTATCCCGCGGAGGTGCGAAATGGGTAGAAGAAAGAATGATAAAAAACAATCAAAAAGAAAAGGTGCTCTGCTGAAGAGCGCGGCCGCAACGGGGGCTTTCGTTGGCGGAGCTTTGATGTTCGGCCAGGGGAATGCGGTTTACGCTGCAGAAGCACAGAGCCAGTCAAATGATGATGGCTCGCAGCTTGACAGCCTCCTGGGACAGACAGCAGCGTCTGAATCCAGACAGGAGTCATTGTCTTCTACATCCTCGAATTCTGAAGCTGCCAGCGAAAAGGAATCTGCAGCCGCTTCTGAAAAGGCCAGCCTTGAGCACAGCCAGTCAGTTGAAGCAAGCGCCAGCGCGGCTCACAGCCGCTCAGCTGCATCAGCCGAAGCGAGCGCCAGGGCATCACAGAGCAAATCAGAGGCAGCCAGTGTAAAGGCATCACAGAGCAAATCAGAGGCAGCCAGTGTAAAGGCGTCACAGAGCAAATCAGAGGCAGCCAGTGTAAAGGCGTCACAGAGTACGTCCGCTTCTGAGAGTGAGAGCCTGTCACAGAAGAAGTCTGCTTCTGCAAGCGAGAGCTTAAAGCAGAGTGAAAATGCCGCGGCAAGTACCAGTGAAGAGCAGAGCGGGATTACTGTAGCAAGTACCAGCGAAGAGCAGAGTGAGACTACTGCAGCAAGTGCCAGTGAAGAGCAGAGTGAGACTACTGCAGCAAGTGCAAGCGAAAGCGAAGATCAGAGCGGAACTACTGCGGCAAGTACCAGCGAAGAGCAGAGTGAGACAGCTGCCGCGAAAGCTGGAAGATTTGGATTTTTTGATGATATCGACAGTTTTTCATCAGTATCAGAATCACAGAGCGCAGAGGCTTCAACTTCAAAAAGTACATCTATTTTAGAGAGTGCATCTGCTTCCGAAAGTACATCCGCGTCTCAGAGTGTATTAACATCCACATCTGAGAATGTATCATTGTCAAACTCTACCTCGAGTTCGCTGACTGCTACAGCAAAGAAAGAGCTGGCTAAGGGAAGCACGACCGAGACGACAGAGACCATCTCTGATAAAAAGGTTGACAATCATGATGGTTCTACAACAAGAACGATAGTCATAAAACATGTAAAAACTGTCATTAGTGACGAATATGAAGTAGAACTGACAGAAGAAGAAAAAAACACAAAAAATAAAGACGGCTTTTATCCTGATCACAAATATGTACAGGATAAGACTGTCACGACCTGGACGGAAACTCGTGTTATTACGACGGCAAATGTGATGTCCAATGCCGATGACTACAATAAAAAGACTGTAAGAGTAATCAATGCGGATGGCACTGTTTCAACTGCGTCCGAAACGGTTTCCAATGCCACTAAAGAATACCTCAACTCACAGAATATTACCTCCGATGAAGATATCTATGCCAAAAATTTCAATTGGGGCAATGGACATATTGATGGAAACATTGCAGTTGAAAATTTAAATACACCTATAAATATTTTAAACAAGAGTCAGTACGGTGAAGATTCCAATACTGGTTTGTCAATCCGCGAGATTTCAGAAAATTATAATAAAAATGGCTACAGCTATATTGGAAATGTTGGTAGAAATGGCCTGATAGAAGGAAGCGATGGTGATCTAAAGGCCATGATTGTTTTTGGCGACCAGGCTAAAAACAGTAGTGCTTATCATTTCGCCAAAAATACTCCGGCTGCTTATCGTGCTTCGACATTAGAAGAAGCTCAGAACTCTGATAGTATCCGTTTCAGAAATATTAACCAGATGATCAATATCTCTGAAAATCTGGATGATATTGGAAATAAAGGCCAGGCTATCATTGATGCGACGAAGTCACCAAGGACGAATATCAGAGATGATTACAATAAAATCAAATCTATTGCCAAAATAGTAAAAAGTGGAAAATACAACAATGGAGATGTTCTCTCCGTTACTGTTTCTTCAAGAGTATTTACAAGCTGGGCTATCGATCCTAACAGCTGGCAGAACGATCAGATATTTGCGTCGTTCTTTAACAGCAATGCTAATAATAACCGGGTAAATATTCTTATTAACGTAAATGTAGAAGATGGAAGTGTATTAGATCTGACGAATATTTCCAATGCTCTTGTAAATGCCACAAAAGCATACAGCTCCAAAGCTGCCTATGTAACCTGGAATTTTGGTAATTATAGTGGCACTATTGTTGGAAGTAACTTCAGTGGTAATGTTATTGCACCAAAAGCCAACCTTGAACTTCATGAAGTTAGATCAGGACGTGTAGTAGCTACTGATGTTTCTCAGTATGGAGACATTCATCTGGCTGTAAAGGGCACAACTACATCTAATGTATCAAATGAGAAAACGACAACTTCTGATGTCAAAGAAAATAAGGGTTCTACGAAACGTTTTACATTTGAATCATCGTCGATAAGCCAGTCTCAGTCAGCCAGCAAGTCTGAATCACTCAGCGCTTCGACAAGTATATCTGAATCTATCAGTGCGTCTATTTCTGAAAGCATAAGTAAGTCGGAGTCGGCAAGTACATCAGCCTCAAAATCCACCAGTGCAAGTACATCGGCAAGTGAATCAGAATCAACGAGTACGAGTGAATCCGAGTCTGCAAGTACATCGGCAAGTGAATCAAGCTCAACGAGTGCAAGTGAATCAGAATCGGCAAGTACAAGTGAATCCGAGTCGGCAAGTACATCAGCCTCAGAATCAACGAGTGAATCCGAGTCGGAAAGTACATCGGTATCTGAATCAGAATCAACGAGTGCAAGTGAATCCGAGTCTACCAGTGTCAGTACATCGGCAAGTGAATCAAGCTCAACGAGTGCAAGTGAATCCGAGTCTGCAAGTACATCGGTATCAGGATCAGAATCAACGAGTGCAAGTGAGTCAGAGTCTTCCAGTGCAAGTACATCGACAAGTGAGTCGAGCTCAACAAGTGAATCTGAGTCGGCAAGTACGTCAGCATCTGAATCAGGCTCAACGAGTGTAAGTGAGTCAGAGTCTACAAGTGCAAGTAGATCGGCAAGTGAATCAGGCTCAACGAGTGCGAGTGAATCCGAGTCGGCAAGTACATCGGTATCTGGATCAGAATCAACGAGTGCAAGTGAATCAGAATCCGTAAGTACGAGTGAATCCGAGTCGGAAAGTACGTCAGCATCTGAATCAGAATCAACGAGTATAAGTGAATCCGAGTCAGCAAGTACATCGCTATCTGGATCAAGCTCAACGAGTGCAAGTGAATCAGAATCGGCAAGTACGAGTGAATCTGAGTCGGGAAGTACATCAGTCTCTGAATCAGAATCAACGAGTGCAAGTGAATCAGAATCGGCGAGTATGAGTGAATCCGAGTCGGAAAGTATATCAGCCTCTGAATCAGAATCAACGAGTATAAGTGAATCTGAGTCGGCAAGTACAAGTGAATCCGAGTCGGAAAGTATGTCAGCCTCTGAATCAGAATCAACGAGTATAAGTGAATCCGAGTCAGCAAGTACATCGGTATCTGGATCAGAATCAACGAGTACAAGTGAATCAGAATCGGCAAGTACAAGTGAATCCGAGTCGGAAAGTACTTCAGCCTCTGAATCAGAATCAACGAGTATAAGTGAATCAGAGTCGGAAAGTACGTCGACATCGGCAAGTGAATCAGAATCGGCAAGTACAAGTGAATCCGAGTCGGCAAGTACATCGGTATCTGTATCAGAATCAACGAGTGCAAGTGAATCGGAATCGGAAAGTACGTCAGCCTCTGAATCAGAATCAACGAGTGCAAGTGAATCAGAATCGGTAAGTACGTCGACATCGACAAGTGAATCAGAATCAACGAGTACAAGTGAGTCAGAGTCAACGAGTACAAGTGAATCAGAGTCAACGAGTGCATCAGAATCAGAAAGTACATCAGTCTCTGAATCAGAATCAACGAGTGCTTCAGAATCAGAGTCGACAAGTACAAGTGAATCAGAGTCAACGAGTGCATCAGAATCAGAAAGTACATCAGCATCTGAATCAGAATCAACGAGTGAATCAGAGTCGGCAAGTACATCGGAATCTGAGTCAGGATCAACGAGTATAAGTGAGTCGGAATCTGCAAGTACGTCAGAATCAGAGTCGACAAGCACAAGTGAATCAGAATCAACGAGTACAAGTGAGTCAGAGTCAACGAGTACAAGTGAATCAGAGTCAACGAGTGCTTCAGAATCAGAGTCGGCAAGTACATCGGAATCTGAGTCAGGATCAACGAGTATAAGTGAGTCTGAATCTGCAAGTACGTCAGAATCAGAGTCGACAAGTATAAGTGAATCAGAGTCAACGAGTACAAGTGAATCTGAGTCAACGAGTGCATCAGAATCAGAAAGTACATCAGCATCTGAATCAGAATCAACGAGTGAATCAGAGTCGGCAAGTACATCGGAATCTGAGTCAGGATCAACGAGTATAAGTGAGTCGGAATCTGCAAGTACGTCAGAATCAGAGTCGACAAGCACAAGTGAATCAGAATCAACGAGTACAAGTGAGTCAGAGTCAACGAGTACAAGTGAATCTGAGTCAACGAGTGCATCAGAATCAGAAAGTACATCAGCATCTGAATCAGAATCAACGAGTGAATCAGAGTCGGCAAGTACATCGGAATCTGAGTCAGGAT
>QOUV01000031.1 GCA_003862155.1 Lachnospiraceae bacterium | reverse complement strand
GGACGCGCTCAGCTCTGGAATTCATTGTTGTTGGCCTCCTAACATGTGAATAGAGTAAAATGCTTACATCTCACATCTTAGAAGGTTTTGCCTGGAAGGTATACCCGCCCTCAGATAATTCGCTTACGCATTTAAATTGCGACTTGAAGCGGCTGGTTTAGAAGTAAAAATGAGAGAATCACGAGGTAATAACATCAAAGCTGCCTGCGGTCAGTTGGTTAGTAACACAAACGAGAAGAATAAGCAACACAATTCAATGGGGAAGGATTTAGGTTTTCACAATCGTTCAAAAAGCAAGAAAGAGAATCCTAAAAGCAAGCACAAAAATACATTTTCTAAAATTAATTACAAAACAAAACACTAAATTAACCGTATTTTGTTTGTGATGCATAGGCGATCTGTTTTTTTGTCTATCAACAATTAGAGTTACAAGGAATCTATTATGGAATATAAATGTTTATCCGATTTTTTGTTTAAATCTCTGTCCGAGATAAGTATTGGTGAATAAAAATATTCCTATAGGTAGGATAATTATCGACAAAGAAATTTTCTCTGGAGTGGGAAAAGCAGACCAAAGTATGCTATAATGCAATAAAATAGTTATACAAACTTGAATTTGAGGAGGTGATAAGATGACAGCATATATGAGATTAAGATAATACCGCGAGTTGTGTTGCGGTACATCCGTATTACATAACTCGCTTTCGGGCAAGAATGTAATAATGGAGGATGTCATGAATAAAATTATTAGATTTAATGACAGCGAAAAGCTTTTTCGTTGTCCAATATGTAAACGAAAGTTAAAGATGGTAGGCAATAGTTTGCTGTGTAGTAATAAGCATTGTTTCGATATTTCTAAATTAGGATATGTGAATTTTGCATTAAATCAAAAGCAATCTAAGCATTATAGCAGAACTTCTTTTGAAAGCAGAATGGATATTTTAGAAAAGGGATACTATTCACATATTCTTACGGAGATAACACATATATTGAGCAAGCTTGAAAACATAACAACTATTCTTGATGTCGGATGTGGTGAAGGATATTATTCTAGAAAAATCAAAGAACTATTTCAAGCAGATATAGTTGCTTTTGATATTTCAAAAGATGCCATTTCCCTTGCTTCAAAAAGAGACGGTAGTAAGTCTATAAAGTGGTTTGTGGGTGATTTGGAAAATATGCCAATTAGAGACCACTCAGTAGACTGTATACTGGACATATTTACACCAGCTAATTATTTGGAGTTCAATAGAGTTCTGACGGATAGCGGCTATATTGTAAAGGTTATTCCTGGGAATAAACATCTGATGGAGTTCAGAAACATTGCAAAAGAACATTTGAAAAATCAAGAGTATTCCAATGAGAATGTGATTAACTTATTCAAGAAGCAGTATTCTGTTATTTACCAAAAAAGAGTTTCAGAATCATATGAAATGCCGTTAGAGGATATTAAAATTTTTGCAGACATGACCCCACTGCTCTTCCATGTAGATAAAACTGAGATTGATTTCAAAAAGCTAAAAACTTTGACGATTGATGCAGAGATATTTGTGGGAAGTCTATAACGCTTGAAACTTTCAGTTTGACGGAGCAACAAATTCCAGTTTGTCGCCTTGATTCCTTTAGATATGTTTCCTCATTTGATGCCTGAGTTTTAGATATGTTTCCGCAAACAGAGGCGAATTATTGACATGTTCCCGCAAACAGTCAGGCAGCGTGATTATATTTTCAACTGTCTCGGGGCACGTCGAGACGGTAGCGTTGATGTCGAAGAAGAAATAAGACGAGGCCGGAACCTGCTGAAATCAGCGGGTTTCGGGAATCGTGGAAAATTTCAGCGTCCTTGAAATCTGGCTGAAAAACAGCACATAGGGAAATTATCCAGGGCGTTTTTTACAGGGTTGTGTGTCGCGATTAAATAATCGGGCAGGTTGCGACTCGTGATTAGATGTAGGGTAGGGGATGGATGTTGGGGGAACAAATTCTACAAGGACGAAGAGACTGGTGAGGATATGATTGAGGATGAAGTTTTTAGGAAAAGAAGATTTGTGCCATCCAAGATGGATAGTTTTGGGTTTCAGAAATCCGGTGATCAGTATTGTTATGAAACAGATTTTATGAACGGGGAATTTCATGTAATCTTATCTGTTTCAAAAGAAGGCAATGTGACAAGTGAAGTGATTGATAAGATGAATAACGAAGAATATGTTCAACTCAGGTCAGAACATTTCAATGGAGCCTATGTGAACACTGTTCGTGATGCATACAGGCAATTGCTTGAGCACATTGGAGATGCAGTCTGCAGGGAAGTTCTGTTTGCTTCAGAGCAGGCAAACAGAATCACGGAAATGATTTTGAATCAGTATGACGTAAAGCCGGATTTTCCATGGGAGACAGCGCAGTACCAGTCATACGGAACTTTCAGGCATGCAGATACCAGAAAATGGTTTGCCCTTATCATGAATGTAAAAAGAGAAAAACTACTTAAGGATAAAGATAGGACCACTGTTGATATAATAAATCTCAAAACGGATACATTGGAGAATGATATCAGCAACTATCCCGGAGTGGTATTTCCGGGATACCATATGAATCATAAAACATGGATTTCGATTATGTTGAGTGATTATCTTGAGGATAGGATGATTATGGAATATGTCCAAAGAAGTTTCGAACTTACAAAGTGAGATTCATTTCTGAAGGTCAACCGAGCAGGCACTCCAGATGGGGCGCCTGCTTTTTATTCGTTGATGGTGATCTGCGGGCGCACCGAGTCAAAAGATGTCAAGGGTCGAGGGGAAATAGCCGCGAAAGCCCAGTAATACTGCGGTTTCCAGGCAATCGGGCAATTTTGCATCGGACAGACAAAACGCTTCTCGGTAACTTATCCAAGGGCAATCCGGGTCAAAAAGTGTGAGAGTTGAGTTGCCGAGTTAGATGTCGGGGAGTTGTGGCTGTGAGATAGATGTCGGAAAAAGGCTCCCACACTGCCATCAGAGGCGGGGAGCTTTTTGAAGCAAAATTATATTCATACATTGACAACTGTAAATGTGTGCGATATAATATGTACATCTCTCGGAGGTGAAAATCATGGGATTCAGAGAAGACGTCAAAAAAATAAAGGCACTCACAGATGAGAACCGCCTTGCGATCATGCTTGCTCTCCAGCATGGGGAGAAGTGCGGATGTGATCTGCTGGAGGAACTGAATATCACACAGCCGACTCTTTCGCATCACATGAAGATCCTTGCGGACAGCGGACTTGTAGATTACTACAAAGAGGGAAAATGGATGCATTACTCCATCTCCGCAGACGGGGTCAGGGAGTTCCGGGACATGATCGGTTCCTACGCAAGATGTGACTGCGAAACGGACGAGAGCGTATCCTGCGGATGCAGGGAAAAGAAGTAATCGATATCTATCATTCATAGGCAGTCCTTTGGGATTGCCTATATAAAATCCATAAACATAGATACATTTCAATGTATCAAACTAACGGAGGCAACGTTATGAACAATAAAAACAAAGGCATTAATACATTTCAGCGGTATCTTTCTGTGTGGGTACTGCTCTGCATGGCTATAGGAGTATTGATTGGGCATTTTGTCCCGGCCATTCCTGCCACACTCGGCAAATTTCAGATTTCCGGCATTTCGATTCCTATCGCTGTTCTCATCTGGGTCATGATATACCCTATGATGATGAAAGTAGATTTTCAGAGCGTAAAACAGATTGGGAAGAATCCAAAGGGACTTCTGGTCACATGGGTGACGAACTGGCTGATCAAGCCTTTCACTATGTATGGAATTGCTTATCTGTTTTTATTTGTCGTATTCAAATCCATCATATCTCCCGGATTGGCAACGGAGTACCTTGCCGGAGCTGTGCTTTTAGGAGCTGCTCCATGTACAGCGATGGTGTTTGTGTGGAGTACACTTACAAAAGGGAACCCTGCTTATACGGTTGTGCAGGTGGCCACCAATGACCTTATTATTCTGGTGGCATTTGTTCCGATTGTAAAATTCCTTTTGGGTGTTTCCAATGTGGTTGTTCCCTACAGTACTCTGTTCGTCAGCATTTTTCTGTTCGTTGTGATTCCGCTTGTGGGCGGCATCCTCACGAGAATAACAGTCACGAAGCAAAGAGGTGCGGATTACTTTGAGAGCACGTTTGTCCACAAGTTCGACAATGCCACAACAATAGGTCTGCTGCTGACGCTGGTTATTATTTTCAGTTCACAGGCAGAGGTGATTCTGTCTAATCCGCTTCATATTGTGCTGATCGCGGTGCCGCTGACCATTCAGACCTTTCTGATCTTCTTTATTGCTTACGGAGTATGTAAGCTGCTGAAATTACCGCATGATATTGCGGCTCCTGCCGGGATGATCGGCGCATCAAATTTCTTTGAACTTGCGGTAGCTGTGGCGATTGCACTATTTGGTACGACAAGCCCTGCAGCGCTCGCTACCACTGTAGGCGTTCTGACGGAGGTACCCGTCATGCTCCTGTTAGTGCGAATAGCAAATAAAACGAAAGCGAGGTTTGCGTAATGTGGACTTTTATTCAGGATCAGATCCTTGGGATGAAGTGGTTGAATGCCCTGATTGAGCAGTTGTTGCTGATGGTCGGACTTAATTTAGATAGTCGGATTGGCGGCAGTATACAGTTCTTCATTTATGACACAATTAAAATCACGGTATTGCTCTGTGTGTTGATCTTTCTGATTTCTTACATTCAGAGTTTCTTTCCTCCGGAGCGGAGCAGGAAGATCATGGGAAGATTTCATGGAATAGGAGCAAATATAATAGGCGCGCTGCTTGGAACGGTTACACCGTTCTGTTCCTGTTCATCCATTCCAATCTTCATGGGCTTTACGAGCGCAGGGCTTCCGCTTGGGGTGACATTTTCATTTCTCATTTCATCGCCAATGGTGGATTTGGGGAGTCTTGTGCTTCTCACCAGTATCTTTGGCGTGAAGATTGCCGTGGCCTATGTAGTGCTGGGGCTTGTCATTGCGGTTCTTGGCGGGACATTGATAGAACATCTGCACATGGAAGATCAGATTGCTGATTTTATCCGCAATAACAACAGCAAGGTGGATATAGAGTCTCCAAATCTTACCGTAAAGGACCGGCTGCTTTATTCCAGAGATCAAGTAGTATCCACTTTCAAGAAGGTATTTCCGTATATCCTTCTTGGTGTGGCTATTGGAGCAGTGATTCACAACTGGATTCCGGAGGGCTGGGTGGAGACCGTTCTCGGCGACAATAATCCATTCGGAGTGATACTCGCCACACTTGTGGGTATTCCAATGTATGCCGACATATTCGGCACGATTCCTATCGCCGAGGCCCTGTTGTCAAAAGGGGCATTGCTTGGCACGATTCTCAGCTTTATGATGGCGGTCACTACACTCAGCCTTCCCTCTCTCATCATGCTGAAGAAAGTGGTTAAACCAAAATTGCTTGGAACGTTTATTGCCATTTGTACGGCCGGTATCATCATCGTCGGATACGGCTTCAATGCCATGGCGTACTTACTGGTGTAAGGAGAAAAATTCAATGAACAAACCGAAAGTGGCATTTATTTGTGTTCATAACTCGTGTCGTAGCCAGATAGCCGAAGCATTAGGCAGGCATCTTGCGTCCGATGTATTTGAGAGCTATTCTGCCGGAACCGAGACCAAGCCTCAGATCAATCAAGATGCAGTGCGCCTGATGAAGCAAATCTACGACATTGACATGGAGAAAACGCAGTACAGCAAACTTCTGTCAGATATCCCGCCCGTAGATGTGGTTGTCACGATGGGCTGCAATGTGAAGTGCCCGTTTCTTCCCTGCACAGAGAGATTTGATTGGAGGCTTGAGGATCCAACAGGAGCTGGTGATGAAGTTTTTATCGAAACGATTCGGAAGATCCATACGAAAATTGTAGAGCTGAAAGAGTATATAGCACAGTGATTTACGGTTATAATTAAAAGAGTTTTTATAAATTTTTCGAACAGGAGGATAAGTAAAATGAATATTAAGGTTTTAGGTGGTGGCTGCAAAAGTTGTGAGGCACTCTTGAAGTCCGTAAAAGAGGCGGTAGCAAACAAAGGAATTCATGCTGAGATTGAGTACATCACCGACATGGAAAAAATCATGGGATATGGGGTGATGAGTATGCCTGCCCTTATGATTGATGACAAAATTGTTTCTGCAGGAAAAGTGCTGAAGGCAAAGGATGTAGAGAAACTATTGTAAGCAAAAAAGGACAAGGCTCCTCACTACTGATTAAGTTCAGTGGCGAGGAGTCTTTTTATGCCTCGATATCGATTGTGATGCTGGGCTTGAATTCCACGGTGAAGTGGTCGGCGAAGACGGTGATCTATGATTGTCATGATCTGCGCTATCCCATTTACTGAAGCAGCATTAAAAAGAAATTTTGATGATCTTGGAAGACACAGATAATTTCCAGTTCAATGTTTTTTGCAATGTCGCTGATATCATTGAAGGTAATGGAGCATCATATTTCTGACAAATTCCCGAACAGCGTGTCCCTACCTTGACCAATTCCCAGACAGCATGAAACAGTATGATTATTATTTCCACTGTCTCGGGGCACGTCGAGACAGTAGTATTGATGTCACGGGTAGAAGGGTGATGTGCCAAGAAAGCCTGATTCTAAGCCGTTTTCGGGATATCAGGCTTTCTTTTTCTATCGGTAGCGGCAACGCACTGAGGGAACTTATCCAAGAAGGCTGAAAATCGAATTATGAACAATATGTGATAGGGTCGAGACTCGCATCTAGATGTCATAGCTTGCGACTTGAAGTTGGATGTCGGGGTGCTGAGTGTTGGAGATGGATGTCAGGGCAGATCGGGATTCAATAATGGATGCGCATCGGTTAAATTGCAAGGGAGACAGTATAAATGCAGGCAAAACAGGTAAAATCATCTCTTGCTGAATACAGAGATATCAAGGCCCTTATGAAAAGAGCCTTTCCGGAAAATGAGCAATCTCCATTCTGGATGCTGAGAATGCTTGCGTTAAGAAAGACTGTTGATTTCCTGGCATGGTATAAAGATGGCCAATTCTGCGGGATTAGTTACACGGCTGCTGATCAGAACGGCATATTCGTATTGTATCTGGCCGTGAACGATGCCATCCGTTCAAAGGGATTTGGCTCGAAGATTTTGTCTGCCCTTGAAGAACGCAGAAATGGCAGAAATATCTTTCTGAATGTCGAAATGCCAGACGAGAAGGCGGCAAACGCTTTGCAGCGGAAGAAACGGCTCGAGTTCTATGAAAGAAATGGATACCACAAGACTAATGCATGGATCATTGACGGAGGAGCGCAGTATCTGATTTTGAGTCTTATGGAGCAGTATGATCTTGAGGATTATCAAAATCTTCTTCAGAGATTCAGCTTTGGGTTCTACCGGCCTGATATAAGGATGTAGAGAGATTTCGCAAGATTCCAGTTTGTCTACAAGAAAAGAGCAGGTACTCCATTGGAGGGCACCTGCTCTTATGCTTTTATGTCAACACTGACACCGGATTTGAATTCCACGGTGAAATGGTCAGAGAAAACGGTTATTTTTTCAATCAGCCTTCGGACGGTGATGGCATGTAGTCTTCGATTAACATTTCCTACTCATCATCATAATGTCCGCCGCATTGAGCGATGTAGATGGTTACATCATCCGCTTTGAAGATCAAACGATTCTTGTGGTCAATCCGGACACTGGCGTATCCTCTGAAATTTCCTTTCAGCATCTCAACCTTCCCATAAGAAGCCTGATAACCATTTCGCATTACATCTTTGAGCAGTTTGTTTATTTTTTTCAGAGCGGCTTTATCTGTCTGAAGTTCCAAGTAGTCATCCCATGCACCCACTGACCATAAAAGTTCTCTCATAATCACTCCTCAATCAGATCGTGCCTGACAACATTGCCTTGTTCGATTTCATCGATTCGCTTCTGTAATTCAGCCGCCTGAGCCGGAGTGAAACCATTCTCATCACGCATGGAAAAACTCATGCTTTGCGTACGTACTGCCTGCCGTACCAGAGCTAATGTTGCGGATGACATAGAAAGGCCGAAATCATCACAAAGTTTGGAATAGCTGTTCCGAGTCTTCCGGTCCATTTTGAATGTAAAATTTGTCATTTCCTCTGTTTTTGGCATAATGAAAACCTCCTTACTTATGCTCTCATTATAGTTGAAATTTTATTAAAATACAAGTGCATTTGATGTGCTATAGCACATTGATTATATTGCTATCTGCAGATTTAATATAAGCCCTTTTCGGACACTTAGTGAGAAGAAGCGAGTCTTATGATCAGTTCACATAGACGGTAACTTATGCGACATGCCGGACTAATAACTTTCATCTTGCAGATAACATAAGAGCAGGCACTCCAAAAAGCGGAGCACCTGCTCTTATTCTTTTATGTCAACACTGACACCGGATTTGAATTCCACGGTGAAATGGTCAGCGAAAACGGTTATTTTTTCAATCAGCCTTCGGACGAGATCCTCGTCAAACTCGGTGATTTCTGTGGGCTGGGAGGCAATGAAGTCCTGCAGTTCCTTGACGCGTTTCAGGTTTTCCTTCTGTGTCTCTGCGTCAATCTGAGATTGCTGTTTCTGGCTGCGAAGCCGGAAGATCTCGTCGGCGATGGCATCGTAGTCCTGCTTGCTGTTTGCTTTGTCGATGAGTTCCTTCTGCAGCTCCTCGAGACGTTTGTCGAGGCCTTCCGGTGAAAGGGAGTCGTTGTTCATGACTGCTTTCGCGACATTCTCCTGAATCTGTTTGATGAAGGAATCGCTGTCGGCGCGGATACGGTTGATGGCTTTTAGCGAGATCTCCTTGAGCAGGTCCTCGCTTACCGTGCGGTTCGTGCAGTTTTTCTCGGCGGCGGATGGCTCCAGTCTGCTGATGCAGCGCCAGACGATGGACTTCTTGCCGCGGTTGTTCCAGTGGATGCGCCGATAGAGCTCTCCGCACTCGCCGCAGCAGACGATCTGAGAGAAGCAGTTGTTGCCGGAGAAGCAGCGCTTTTTTCCGGATTTCGTGGCGTGGACGTTGCGGCGGCGGACCAGTTCGGCCTGCACCTGCATGAACAGTTCCTTCGGAATGATCGCCTCGTGGTCGTCTTCAACGTAGTACTGCGGGACGATGCCTGTGTTCTTGACCCGCTTCTTGGTAAGAAAGTCTGTGGTATAGGTCTTCTGAAGCAGGGCGTCGCCCATGTACTTTTCATTCCGGAGGATCTTGTTGATCGTGCTGTCGTACCATTTTGTTTTGCCCGCCCCGGTAAGGACGCCGTCGGCCTCCAGGTGCTGGCAGATTTTCTTCATGCTGTAGCCTTCGAGGTATTCGCGGTAGATGCGTTTGACGACTTCGGCCTGCTCGGGATCAATTACCAGTTTTCCGTTTTCGTCTTTCGTGTAGCCAAGGAAGTGGTTGTGGTTGACCTGTACCTTCCCCTGCTGGTAGCGGTACTGGAGTCCGAGTTTCACGTTCTGGGAGAGGGATTGTGATTCCTGCTGAGCGAGGCTCGCCATGATCGTGATCAGGACCTCGCCCTTGGCGTCCATCGTGTTGATGGATTCTTTTTCAAAAAAAATTGGGATATGAAGGCCGAGGAGCTTTCTTACCAGTTCCAGACAGTCGGTTGTATTCCGGCTGAAACGGCTGATGGATTTCGTCACGATGAGGTCTATCTTTCCGGCTTCGCAATCCGAGATCATTCTCAAGAGCTCGGGCCGCTTGTCTTTCTTTGTCCCGGTGATGCCTTCGTCATAGTAGAGACCTGCGAATGTCCAGTCGCTGCGCTCTGTGATAGTCAATGTCACCGATGATTCTCTCTTGTGTGAAATATTCGGACTGAAGATTGTCTGACATAGTAGTCTCACCTCCTGATTTCCTCTGGAGATGAGAAGGGCATTTGAGCGGAAATTATTGCTATAAATCTCCGGATGCCGCCTTGGTTTCATCTCCTCAATATACGGACATTTGGGAGGCGGTTTGATGGGGTGAAAAACGAAAAAAGCCTGCAGGCATCCGAAGAAGGCACCTGCAGGTATGAAACTGATTTTGTTGAACGGTATGGATGAAACTGATAGTATTAGAAGAAAACGATAAATCGGAAGTTGTGGAGGTAATTATCAATGAGAAATATTTACGATAATAGTGAATTTTTTGCCGCATATGCGGAAATGGGAAGAAGCAAATATGGTCTGAAAGCTGCTGGAGAGTGGCATCAGTTGCAACCGTTATTCCCTAAATTACAAGGGAAAAAAGTTTTGGATTTAGGATGTGGTTACGGTTGGCATTGCAAATATGCCGCACAAATGGGAGCTGCTGAAATTCTTGGTATTGATAGTAGTCAAAAAATGATTGCAAAAGCAGTAGCTGTTAACTCTGATGACAAAATCAAGTATAAAGTTTGCGGTGTTGAAGAATACATTTATCCTGAAAACACTTATGACCTAGTTGTTTCTAACCTGGTACTGCACTATATCGAAAATTTAGATAATGTTTATCAAAAGGTGTATTGCACATTGAAAGTAGGTGGGTATTTCCTATTCAATATTGAACATCCGACTTTCACCGCAGGTGTTAATGAGGATTGGATTTATGATGAAAATGGGAAACCTAAATATTGGCCAATCGACAATTACTATTACACAGGCGAAAGAGAAACCAATTTTCTTGGTCAACGAGTAATTAAACAGCACCACACATTAACGCAGATATTGAATCCACTTATAAAATGTGGTTTTCAAATTGAGGCTATTGAGGAAGCAATGCCTCCGGCAGATATGATGGATATGCCGGGAATGTGTGATGAAATGCGTAGACCTATGATGTTGTTGGTTAAGGTTAAAAAGGTTTAATAAACAACTTCCAGTTTTGAGCCTTGATTCTTTTAGATATGTTTTCTCATTTGATACACGGGTTTTCGATATGTTTCGTAAATGGTAAATAACCCGTCACCTTCCTTGTTCCGGATCTCTTTGTTAGAATAACTTTAAAAACTCAGAAAACCTTTTCTCAGTTTTTCAAGTTATCAAACATTTTCACGGGAGGTACAGGCATGGATGTTAATCCAAACGAAGTTGTAAAACAGGTTCGCCTCAAAGATTGGTCAAACATAATT
>QOUV01000004.1 GCA_003862155.1 Lachnospiraceae bacterium | reverse complement strand
ATAAGCAAGAATAAACCAGCCCGAAAGGGCTGGAATTTTTGAAACTTAGAGAACCTGAA
The DNA here is from genome assembly GCA_003862155.1 of Lachnospiraceae bacterium. GTDB lineage: Bacteria > Bacillota > Clostridia > Lachnospirales > Lachnospiraceae > Weimeria > Weimeria bifida. The sequence continues at coordinate 165,932 of QOUV01000004.1, read as the reverse complement.
GAAGGTCAAAATTTAATAGTAACGCGTCAAGAATTTTTTTTGAAGGTGACGGGTTATCTACCATTTACTATATTTCGAATTTTATCTATATTTCATTCTCTTTCAAATATTACCTTACAAATTGGATTTCCCTTAGCAGAGAATTTTTCTTCGTACTCTGTCATAATATTGCCCTGGTTCATGACCGTGTCATTGTGCAGATCTCTTGTTACAGCCACAATCTTCCAGCCCGGTGTCTCTTCTATCGACTGTAAGGAAAAATCAAACAGGTCAGTATTGTCTGTTTTGAATTCCACCTGTCCACCCTTTTTCAAAACTACATGGTAGAGATTCAGAAACCTTTGATGTGTAAGTCTACGCTTCGCATGTCTGTTTCTTGGCCACGGATCAGAGAAGTTGAGATATATCCTGTCAATCTCACCTTCGCCAAAGACATTTGTAAGCTCTCTGGCATCCATACACAATAGTTTCAGATTCTCTGGCGGCTCCTCCAACTCCTCGAGTTTCTGAATACCTCTGATGATAACCGAAGAATACATCTCTATACCTATATATCCCACTTCAGGATTTGCTTCTGCCATCTGGGTGATAAAGCGCCCCTTGCCCATTCCAATTTCTATCCTTACAGGTTTCCCATTAAAGAATGTCTGGCTGAACTTTCCCTTGTACTGTTCCGGTTCGTCTATAGTAAAGCTGCTCTCTGCAACAGCCTCTTTTGAACCAGGGATATTTCTGAGTCTCATAGTATTCTCCTTGTTTACAATTGTAGAATTTCTGGTATTTATTCTGCTCGTATTATTTGATATAAAAAAAAGTCCATGTTCTGCGAAGTTCGCAAAACAAGGGCCTTCTGCTGCGCGATCAGGGGTTCGAACCCTGGACACCCTGATTAAGAGTCAGGTGCTCTGCCAGCTGAGCTAATCGCGCTCATTTATTAATTTTTATCGCCTTTCCTTGACGACATGTGTTATTATACTACCTCCCCACATGAAATGCAAGCATTTTTTTATAATTTTTTCGAATTTTATATATTGTTTATGATTTTAGTAGAACAACCGCTTATTTCTTTATTTATAGTATTTTAATTAGTCTTTTTTATTTTATAAAATAGTTATTTGTTAAGTAGAGGCATTCCTTTTCAAGTCTAAGAATGCCTCTACTTTTTTTCATTTAACTATTACACCTTCGAGAAAAGTGCCTCAATCTCTTCTGGTGTCATCATTCTGTTCGGATCTGAATTTGCCCCTGTATTGTCAGTAGTCTCTGTCTTCGCTTGCTCTGCTGGCTTAGTATCATCTGCTGTTTTCTTTTCCTCTTTTTTTTCCGAAGTTGAATTATTATCACCGTTTGCTGCAGCAAAGAGCTTTGCTATCTCTTCTGGTGAAAGTTTTGCATTTGGATCACCTGTTGGTGCTGCTGGTGCAGATTCTGGTGCAATTACTGGCTCTGGCGTAGATTTTGGTTCTGGCTCTGGTGTGTTTTCAGGTTCTTTTTCAGGCTCCGTCTCTGGTTCAGACGTTTCTTCCGTAGCATATTCATTATCCCCATTTGCCGCAGCAAAGAGCTTTGCTATCTCTTCAGGTGAAAGCTTAGCATTCGGATCACTTGTCACCGGTGCAGATACTGGTGTTGGTTCCGATGCAGCTGCTGGTTCTGGCTCCGATGCTGTTGCTGGTTCTGACTTTGATGCTGGTTCTGGCTCTGGAGAAGGTGTAGGCTCTGGTTCTGGTGCCGATTCCTGCTCCTCATCAGCTTGATTCCCGACTTCTAGATCATCATCGAGACTTAAATCTTTGTCAATGCTGTCTTCCTCTGATTCTAGCTCTAATTCATCGTCATTTTTTTCTTCTGATTCAAAATCTAATTCTTCGTTTGTGTTGCTGTCTTCTGTCTCGAGTTCTAATTCGTCTTCTGTTCCATTTTCCCCTGATTTTATTTCTAATTCATCTTTACTATCCTGCTCTTCTTCATCTGTTTGATCTGGCTCTAATTCGTTGTCGAGATTCAGCTCTTCTTCATCAGTGTCATCTTCAACTGATGATTCGTCTGCCTGGCTTGATTCTTCGGTGCTTAGATCATCTTTATCCAGACTTAATTCATTGTCAAGCTCTTCGTCTGTTGATATATCCTCTTCAGTAGGTTTCACTTCATCCGGCGTCTGCTGATACGAATTTTCAGCAGGCATCTGTTGTACAGGTACCTGACCAGATACGAGATTTCCCGCAACTATTACAGGTGGCTTCTCTACCAATGCTTTCTGTGATTGTTCAAGTCTTTCAATGTCAGATTCTAGTCGCTTTAATTCATGGATGACATCATCTACTGATGTCGAAACTTTCTTCAGCTGTTCAGGAGAAGCATTCTCTTCATTAATAATCTGTCTTATCTGATCGGCTGTAAGATTATCTGTATTAGCTGGCCGCTGTTTATTCTGTTCCTTAATCTCTGTCACAGATTCAGATAAGTTTTCAATCGAATTCTTTATTTCAGAAAGCTGCGATTCCATAACCGCGTTTGAATTCATCTGAGCGTCCGCATTTTCCTTGCTCTGTCCTACTGTGATCTTTGCCAGTGCCTTTAAGGCATTTACAATCTCTTCGGCAGGTACAGCGTACTCTTCATTCATCTGATCTATCTTATTATTAAGGCCAGCCTGCTGCTTTCTTGTCAGATCGAATATAGCCTGGAGAGCCATCGCCATGTTATTGGTTTCTTTTTCTCTCTTCTTCTCCTGCATAGTATTCAGCAATATAAAGGTAATTACAGTACATATACCAAAAACAATGAACGCGATAAATATTTTCTGGAGAAGTGTCTCGTCTATCATCAGACTATAAATCAATCCTGCGAAACTAAGTACTGTACATATCGCTGAAATTAAAAAGATGATTCTAAATGGTGTGATTTTTATTGGTTTATTTTTTTTCTCGGCCGTTTTGCTCATCTTAGCCCCTTTCTAAAAAATAATTTTCGTTTTTCTATTAGTTGATATTTGTTCCTTTGATTCTACTTTACACTATTTTTTTTCAAATGCAAGAAATTTTCAAATTATTTTTTTAATTTTCTTTTGATTCAACTAACTTTGTTATTTTCATTTATAAATTATTTATTTTTCTTTCACATTATTAACACATCTTTACTTTAGTATCTTTCTTGTTGAGTGGATAACCGCTCAACCAATATTTTTCATACTCTCCCCTTTAGCCACGGCTCTCCCCCTAAATTAGCCGTGGCTTTTTTATATATTTTTGAATAAAAAAAGAAGCCGTAAGGCTTCTCTTGTAATGTTCCTGGGGGGATTCGGACCCCCGACCTCTCGCTTAGGAGGCGAGCGCTCTATCCAGCTGAGCTACAGAAACAAATATGCAGTCGGTCTTTCGACCGCTGTTATCACATCAGGATTTTGGACTGCATCCAGACCTTGCCTTTAAACCGGCGGCCAACCTTTGGTTCGCCAAACAGGTCTCTGCTGTTTATCGCAACAACAAAATCGAATCCACAACAGTTTAAGTCGAGCTGATAGACCAGCTGACCGTTAAAATCGATGCTTGTCTTTCTTAAGTCTTCAATAGTTCCGATCACGAAGTAGACATCTTCTTCTACACTCTTCGGCATGAAAGTATCTTGAACTACTCCGTAAACGCCTTTATTTTTGACCCTGTTCTCTATTTTAGAATAAATCTCCATTTCTGTCAATGTTAATTCTTCATAAGCTTCTTCTTTTCCGGCGCTGAGTTCGTTTCTTATTCTCTGACGCTTGCCTTCAATCTTTTCCAGTTCTTTGTCTTTGTCATCTCCTTTTGGAAGAATTACTACTCCACTGTTGGAGAGGCCCGTCAGCGTTATTCCATTGAAAAGCATCCTGGCTTCTTCAGTCAGATTTACCCCATCTGTGACCTCATACAGGTTCTGAACATATGAGAAAAGAATACAGCCAAGTTTCCAGCTTTCAACTTGAACGAGGCTGCCTCTCCTGTTTTTCAATTCAATAAGATCTACATTATCAATCGCGGCTTTTCTATCAGTGTCTACTATAGGAAAAACATTCTGCCGTACAAATGTCCCATCTTTATATATAAATCCGCGCTCTCTTATTGCCAGATTATCTTTTATATATCTGGTTATTTCTATTTTTTTCTCGGGACTTTTTCCTTCATCATCGATTGCGTCTATTTCTGTATCTGGCTGGCTTTCGACTTGTCTGAAGATGTCTTCAAGATCATTTTCACTGTATCCTGAAAGTCCAACCGCGCAATAAAAATCATTCATCTGATTTTCCTTAATTAGTTCCGTTCAAAGCCTTCTGTAAAGCGTTATCTTCCTCCGGTGACAGACCTATTATCGAATTTCCATCAATAATTTCCTTTATATAGCTGTATGATCCGTCTCTGCTGTGAACTGTATTTATAATAAATCCGTTATTCTTCTCGTCAAGCATCGCCAGAGCAAAGCTCAATTTTCCACCCTGTTCGTCAAGAGCGTCATATTTCTCAAGTCCTGCCTTCTGGTAGCATGGTTCAAGATCTTTTGCGAGCTGATCGATACGTTGCTCATTTTTTCTGTTTCTTTCATCCAACTCGTCAATTTTATCCAGCTTTTCTATAAGAAGTTTCTCGAGCGATTCTCCGCTCTTCCCTTTCATAAATGTCTGGTACTTTTTTTTCAGAGAGTTAAGCTTAGCAGCCTGTACTATTATTATAATAAGCAAAATTAATGCAAAAGCAGCAACTCCAATTAATATATATTCCTGATCTATTCCCAAATATTTTTCGATCATTTTCTTATCCTCGATTTTCCTTTAAAATATTGCTCATTGATTATTGTTTGTTAATCTGATTCAGGCAGCTCACTAATTTTTCAAATTCTTCATTAGAAAAATAATTTATCTCAATCTTGCCTTTATTTTTATCTTTCGGTGTAATCAGAACCTTTGTTCCCGTCTTTTGCTTTAGATTTTCTTCAATCGACTTCAGCTGATTTAGATACTCTTTATCCAGCTTTTGTTTTTCCTTTTTCGGCTCCACTGGCTTCTTTTGGTTCAGATTCTTTACTTCTCTTTCGACGTCGCGGACACTCATTTTTTCATCGAAGATTTTCTGAGCGAACTCATACTGCTTGTCTGGATCATCTATATTTAGTAGTGCTCTGGCATGCCCCGGTGTGATCATTTCTTCGACAAGCATGTCCTGAACTCTCTTATCAAGTTTCAAAAGTCTAAGCGAATTTGTAACAGCAACTCTGCTTTTACTAACCTTCTCTGCAACCTCATCCTGTTTAAGGTTAAATTCCTCCAGGAGTCTTTTATAGGCCTGAGCTTCTTCGATTGGATTTAAATCTTCTCTTTGTATATTTTCAATCAGAGAGACTTCAGTGACTTCCTGTTCAGACATGTCACGAATTACAACAGGAACCTTTTTCAATCCAGCTTTTTTCGCAGCTCTCCATCTTCTCTCACCGGCTATTATCTCATAGTAATCGTCTTTCTTGCGAACCAGAAGGGGTTGAATAATTCCGTACTGTTTAATTGAATCAGAAAGTTCCTGCAGGGCATCCTCATTAAAAATTTTTCTCGGCTGCTCTTTGTTCGGTTCTACTTTATTAATGTCAACCAGAGTCTCCGGACCTTTTTCTGACTCATCTTTCTTTTCTTCATTTCCTACTATATCAGGTATCAGACTGTCAAGACCCTTGCCCAGACCATGTTTATTATTTCTAGCCATTTTTATCCTTCGATTTTTAATTATTTTCGATAATCTCTTTTGCCAGGTTTCTATAGCTCTCAGCTCCGGCTGATTTCGGATCGTAAATATTTATTGGGAGACCATGCGATGGAGCTTCGGCCAGTCTTACATTTCTTGGAATGATCGTCTTGTATATCTTTGTATTTAAATTTTCCTTAACGGATGCAACAACGTCATTTGACAGATTTGTCCTTCCATCGTACATCGTAAAGACTACACCGTTGATCTTCAATTTGCTGTTAAGTCTGTTATGAACCAGGTCAATCGTATGTAACAGCTGGCTTATTCCTTCAAGTGCGTAGTACTCGCACTGAATTGGAACCAGAACACTATCTGCAGTCGTCATGGCATTTACAGTCAAAACATTTAATGATGGTGGACAGTCTATAAATATATAGTCAAAATCATCTGCTATATAGTCGACTGCATTTTTCAAAATAAATTCCTTGTCATTAATTCCGAGTAATTCTATCTCTGCTCCTGCCAAATTTACATTTGCGGGAATTATACTCAGATTCTTCACTCCATCGATATCTATTTTTTTAATAGCTTCTCTTATCGAGCACTCGTCGAGCATTAACTCATAAACAGTATTTTCTACTGTAGTCTTGTCAATTCCGAGTCCACTTGTTGTATTTCCCTGTGGGTCGAGATCTATGATCAATACTCTTTTTCCAGTCTCAGCCATACATGCTGAAAGATTTATAGCTGTGGTCGTCTTTCCGACGCCACCTTTCTGATTTGCAATAGCTATAACTTTACTCATTTTTTCTCCCAAAAAATTTTTTCATTTTGTTTTCAATAGCCTTTGTATTATAGCATTTCACGTGAAACTTTTCTATATTATTCGTAGTTTTTATCTGGTTTCTTTTATATTTTCGCGCACTACCATATTATGTTTCACGTGAAACATATAGATACAATTTCTAGTATTATAGATTATTACTAAGAAAAGTAAAAAAAATTACGAGAAGAAAAATCTCTCGTAAATACAAATCAGAATTGAAATAACGTTTCACGTGAAACATTATTTCAATTTTTTATATTCCAGAATACAAGATTGAACAGTAGAAATCTCAGACTCAACAGATTTCAAGGCAGAATTAACATTCTCAAAATTATTAGAAAGATCAGTGACAGATTTATTTAAAGAAGCCAACTCATCATCATAGGCAAAATCTTTTCTAGGATAAAATGGTTCAAAAGGTCTGGTGTTAGATGAAACATAGTCATCCAACTGCAACTTAGCAGATGATATTGAAGAACGAATAGAAAGTAACTGAGACTTTAATTTATTCTTTTCAGAGTTAAGATTTTCAAGACGTTGATTTAAATATTCTTCGATCATAAAAAATACCAAACGTAAATATTAAAGTGGTTTCTTAGAAGGGGTTCCAGCTTTACGAGGATAAATCTTCGGAGTACCCATATTCTTCTTAATAAGAATAATAGTCCTTGAAATATCAGAATCAGGTAAAGAAAAGCTTTTCACTAAAGAAACACTACCTCCAAGTAAAGAGAAAGCCTTCTTAGAAGAATTAATCTCCTGTTCTGCTTTTTCAGATTTGTAACTCAAAAAATAACCATGAGTTTTAACAAAAGGAAGACAATACTCAGATAAAGTAGAAAGATTAGCAACTGCACGTGAAACACAAAAATTAAAAGAATCTCTCATATACTTATCATGAGCAGCATCTTCTGCTCTACCATGAACAAATATGACATCAGAAAGTTTAAGTTCTTTACAGACATCCTTTAAAAACACTACTCTCTTGTTTAAAGAATCAAGCAGAGTAAGTTTAATCTCTGGAAAAACAATCTTTAAAGGAATACCGGGAAATCCAGCACCGGTTCCAACATCAATTACAGAAGCGCCAGAATTAAACTTTGATATAATATCAAAATCAGGCAAAAGTTCAACACACGAAAGAGAATCAACAAAATGCTTTAAAACAACATCTTTATAATCAGTAATCGAAGTCAGATTCATGACTTTATTAGTTTCGATAAGCATCTGATAATATAATATGAATTTACCAGCCTGATCATCAGTAAGATCAATATTAAGCGCTTTAAAATTCTTTTTCAAAAAGTATATATCAAAGTCAGCCAAAAATAAAACCTCAATCTTTCAAATATTTACCAGATTCAATATATATAAGCAATACAGAGATATCCGATGGAGAAACACCAAGTATTCTTGAAGCCTGTCCGATACTAACAGGCCTGGCCTCCTTTAACTTCTGTCTTGCCTCAATGCGAAGTGATGGAACCTTATCATAGTCAAGATTATCAGGAATAAGCTTGTCCTCGAGTTTTTTAAAATGCAAGACCTGCTTATTTTCTCTTTCAATATAACCAGAATATTTTATCTGTATATTAACCTGCTCTCGTACAGAAGCATCAAGAGAAGGACGATCAGAATCAAGTGGAGCTGTCTTATCATAAGATAACTCAGGACGACGAATAAGTTCTGAAAGCCCAATTCCAGAATTAACTTGTACAGAATGATAAGCCTTCAAAAAATCCTGTGTCGTCTTAGTATCACCGATAAAAACCTTATCTACACGGGATATTTCTTCCCTTGTTTCTTCTATCTTATCCTCAACTTTTTCGAAACGATCTTCCGAAATTAATCCTGCTTCATAACCATATTTTGAAAGACGGATATCGGCGTTATCTTGGCGTAAAAGGAGACGATATTCCGCTCTGCTTGTCATCATTCGGTAAGGTTCAGTAAGTTCCTTGGTAACAAGATCATCAATTAAAACGCCAATATAGCCATCCGAACGAGAAAGTAATATAGGCTTTTTCTTCTGGACAAAACGTGCAGCATTGATTCCAGCAACAAGTCCCTGAGCAGCAGCCTCTTCATAACCGCTGCTGCCATTGAACTGCCCGCCTGAAAAAAGACCAGAAATAGCTTTAAACTCGAGAGAATTTTTCAACTGATGAGAAGCAAGGCAATCATATTCAATAGCATAGGCATTACGAACAATATTGCAGTGTTCAAGGCCGGCAATAGTATGATAAAATTCATACTGTACAGACTCAGGCATTGAAGATGAAGCTCCACTGACATACATTTCATTTGTCATCAGGCCTTCAGGTTCAATAAAGAGCTGATGTCTTTTTTTATTGCTGAATTTTACAACTTTATCTTCAAGAGAAGGGCAATATCTTGGACCAGTCCCCTCTATAACACCAGCATAGATTGGACTCTCATCCAGATGAGCTCTGATTATATCATGAGTATGCTCATTAGTATAAGTCAGATAGCAGGAAACCTGAGGTTTTTGAATAGCTCTCTTATCAGAAGTAAAAGAAAATGGAGTAATAACGGGATCTCCAAACTGTTCAGTCATTTTAGAAAAATCAATTGAGCGTCTGTCAATTCTGCACGGTGTGCCAGTCTTAAAGCGGAGAAGTTTAACATTATTAGCGAGAAGTGAATCACTGAGGTGGGTTGCAGCCTTAAGTCCACTAGGTCCAGTATACTCTATAACACTACCGTAAAGACATCTCGCATTCAAATAAGTACCGGTACAAAGAACAACAGCCTTTGCGAAATATGTCGCACCAGATATAGTCTTAACACCATTAATCTTACCATTATCAATAATAAGATCACAGACCTCAGCCTGACGAAGAACAAGATTTGGAGTTGATTGAAGGACCTTTCTCATCTCAATAGAATAAGCAAGTTTATCGGCCTGGCATCTGAGAGAATGAACTGCGGGACCTTTGCTCGAATTAAGCATTTTAGACTGAATAAAAGTCTTGTCAATATTTTTTGCCATCTCTCCTCCAAGGGCATCGATTTCACGAACCAGGTGACCTTTGGAAGAACCACCAATATGAGGATTACATGGCATAAAAGCAACAGAATCCATACTGACAGTAAAAATTATAGTGGAAAGTCCCATTCTGGCAGAAGCCAACGCAGCCTCACAACCAGCATGACCAGCACCAACCACAACAACATCGTAATTTTCACAAATCTGACTCATATAATATACCTATATAAAAATAGTTAAATCATTTACCCATACAAAAATCAGAGAAAACCTTATTTACAAGGTCATCCTCTACTTCTTCCCCTAAAATAAATCCAAGTGACTTATAAGCATCATAGAGATCTGAAGTAAAGAAATCTTCTGAAAGGCCATTAGCGATAGAAGAACGTACTAATTCAAGAGATTTCAAAGCATCATTGAGATAATTATAATTCTGCTCGGAAGTAATGTAAAATTTATCGTTATCAAGATTTCCATCAAAGAACAAATCGGAAACAGCATTTTTTAAATCATCCAGACCTTTACCTGTAATAGTAGAGAATTCAACCACATGTCCTTTAAAGTAGCGGCAGATATCATCAGAATCAACGTTAGAAACTAAGTCTGACTTATTTAAAAGAACTATAGTAGAACTGCGGTCAAAATCTGACAGAAATTTGATATCCTCATCAGAAAGATTGTCAGACGAATCAACTAAATATAGATTAAGCTCTGCATCAGACTGTGCCTTTATAGCTTTCTTAACTCCGATTGATTCTACCATATCAGAAGTCTTTCTGATACCGGCAGTGTCAACAAGATTTAATACAAAGTCACCAAGTACTACCCTGTCTTCAATCATATCACGGGTAGTGCCTGGAATATCAGTAACTATAGCTTTCTCATGTCCGGATAGAAAATTCAGGAGTGAAGATTTTCCGACATTTGGTCTTCCTGAAATAACAGTATTAATACCATCCTTTATAAGGCTTCCCTGCCGATAAGATGAGATAAGCTTTTTAATCTCAGTAGTCCATCTTGTAAGAGAAACAGTAAGTTTTGAATCAAAACCTTCCAGATCATAGTGCTCCGGATCGTCTAAAGCAGCTTCGACAAAAGCAGCCTCGTGTAAAATTTCAGAGCGGATTTTTTTAACTTTTTTTGAGAGAAATCCTGAAAGCTGACGAATAGAATTTCTATAAGAAGCTTCACTTCCTGATTCAATCAAATCCATAACAGATTCAGCCTCAGAGAGGTCCATACGACCATTAAGAAAAGCCCTCTTAGAAAATTCACCAGGTTCGGCAGAACGAATACCTGTATCAAAAATTAAAGATAAAACTTTACGAAGAACATAAATGCCGCCATGGCAGTTTACTTCAACTGAATCTTCACCAGTATAACTGTGTGGAGCTTTAAAAACTGAAACAAGAACCTCATCTATCACGTTACCATTAAAATCAACAATGTGACCATAATTAATAGTATTGGCGTCATAATCAGTTAAATGCTTTTTTCCACGATAAATCTTATCTACAAGCTCAATTGACTTATCACCACTGACACGGATGATTCCAATGCCAGACGCGGAAAGAGGTGTAGCTAAGGCTGCTATAGTTTCTGAAATATTATTCATAATAAAAATAGTATAAAACTTTATCCACAAAAAAAGTTGATAGAGTTGATAAAATCTTAATAAAACAAAAGCCTGTTACCATAAAGGAACAGGCTAAACATCAGATGAAAATCAATAAATCAGTTGCGAACGTACTCAATAACTACATGTCTGTAAGGATCTTCACCCTCAGAATGAGTAGTGATATGTTCTTCACCCTGAAGTGCAGAATGAATAATTCTTCTTTCATAAGGATTCATAGCTTCAAGAGAAACAGAACGACGTGTCTTTCTTACTTTATATGCGACATTCCTGGCAAGATTTGCAAGAGTCTCTTCTCTCCTGTGTCTGTAATCCTCAGTATCAAGCTTAACTCTGACATAATCATCGCTGCCCTTATTTACAACAAGATTTGTCAAATACTGGAGACTGTCAAGAGTAGCTCCGCGTTTTCCTATAAGCATACCCATATGATCACCAGACATATTTATAGAAAGAGAATTTTCTTCATCATTAAAGAACATCTCAAGATCAACTGTAAGGCCCATCTTATCAAAGACATCATCTAAGAAATTCTTCGCCTTATCAGTATATGAAGTCTGTTTCTTTCTGGCATTGATCACAGCGTCCTTTGAACCGATACCAAAAAGACCGCCGGCAGAACCCTTTTCTAATACACTATATTCGATCTCATCAGATGGAACACCCAAATCTACAGAAGCTGCTGTGATAGCATCCTCTACCGTTTTACCGGTATATTCCTTAAATTCCTCCATCAAAACCCTCCAAAAAGATAAATTTATTTCTTAGTATTACGCTCGTTAAAATCTTTGACAAGATTAGCCTTAGAAGTCATAGAACCTTTTCTGGCTTTAGAAGATGCTTCTCTGGCTTTGTTAAGCTGATCAGCTTTATCCTGAGAAATATTAGCACTCTTAGATAAATTTCTGGTACTCATATTACCGTACTGATACATGTTAGCACGCTTGATACCGCGTTTCTCAGCTTTCTTTGCAGCTTTCTCTTTATTCTTTTCAATAATGTCGTTAAGATCAATCTTTTCAAAATGCTTATTCAGAACAATCTGCTGAATAGATCTGATCACAGCACCAGCGATCCAGTAAAGTGAAAGACCGACAGGAGTCGTAAATGAAATAAAGAATGTGATCAGAGGCATCATGAAGTTCATGGTCTTCATCTGTCTGGCTGCAGCGTCATTTCCATTATCAGACTGTGGCGTAAGCTTCATATTAAAATACTGTGAAAGATAAGCCACAATAGGAATAAGAAGCGCTGCAATAAAAAGTCCTGCTCCGGCACCATGAATACCAGACATCATCTGGCTCCATGGAGTATCAGAAATATTTAATACTCCAAAGTAATTAACCTGTGAAAGCTGCCTGTGTGCAGTCTCAATCTGAGATGACAGCTTAGGAAAATCATTCTGTAAAGTATTCCATCCACTGTTAGGAAGCTTGTATAAAACATCGATAATGTGATTCTTAATAGCAGCTGAATCACCGGCCTTAAAATCTATATTACTAAGATGAGCTGTAATAACGAGTTTGCTCATAACTGATTCAAAACCAGATGTCTTAAAAATACCTGTAGCAACGTTAGTAAAAATAGACTTAACACTGCTCAAATAAGCTGGAATATTGTTAAATACACCATAGAGAGCGTACAAAATAGGAAGCTGAATCAAAAGCTGAATACAACTGCCCATAGGAGAAACACCATACTTATCATACAGAGCCTGAGTCTCTTCCTGCATAGCCTGCATAGAAGCAGTATCTCTCTTATTCTTGTACTTGTCCTGGATGGCTTTCATCTCTGGCTGCATCTTACGCTGGAGCATAGCGAACTTCTGCTGCTTAAAAGTGAGAGGCAGAAGAGCCATATAGATAACAATGGTAAAAAGCATAATAGCAATAGCTATTGCTCCACCGTGAATTCCAAGCAGGGAATAGATTAAATAATAAAGTTTATCCATGACCCAGCCAAGGCCACGGGCAATCGGTCCAATAATAGCAGTATTGGAAGCAGTTAAAAAAATAGCTGGCAAAATAATCCTCCAATCATGGCACAGGGTCATATCCGCCATGTGAGAACGGATTACACCTTATGATCCTCCATAAAGCGAGCAGGCCACCCTTTAGTGCACCGTATTTCTCTACAGCCTCAAGGCCGTAAGTCGAACAAGTCGGATAATAAGGGCATTTCGTCGTTTTAAAAGGAGAAATGTTTTTACGATAAAATTTAATAAGAAAAATTAAAAATTTCTTTGCCATATTGTCAAATAAGACCGTGATATTTAAATAAGGTAAGAAGTGAACATTCGATCAGGTGAAAATCAGCATCCTTTGCCGCCTTACGGAGAATAACTACGAAATCATATCCTTTAGGAAACAAATCCTCATGAATACGATATGATTCTCTGACAAGCCTTGTGAGATGATGCCTGACTACACTGTTACCAACCTTCTTACTAACAGAAATACCCAGTCTGTTACTATCCATATCATTAGGTAAAACATAGAGGACAAGTGTATGATCTGATTTAGACCTGCCCCTTCTGTACACCTTTTTGAAATCAGAATTTTTCTTAAGTGAGTCAGTAAACTTCATAAAAATAAAAGGCCACAAAAAGTGGCCTGAAATTTAAGCGGTAAGAGTCTTTCTACCCTTCGCACGTCTGGCTGCAAGAACCTTACGACCGCCCTTAGAACTCATTCTTGAACGAAAACCATGAACCTTCGATCTCTGACGTTTCTTTGGCTGAAAAGTCATCTTCATAAAAGAAACACCTCCTTATAATAAATTAAAATATAAATCCATTTGAAAATACAAAAACGGACAAAACAACGACTATAATTGTATCAAAAACAGGGAACTTGTCAAGCACAAGATAACAAAAACAGGCAACAAGATATAGTTATCAACAGTAAGTGGATAAATTTGTGGATAATCTGAAGATTTCATGTGAAAAACATCAACAAACGTTGTAAAATAAGGAAAAGTAAACCTGTTGATAACTTAATTTCAAGTCAAAAATAATCACAAATATTTCATTAAAGGTTGAAACTATGCACGTTTTTAGATAAAATAAATATTGGCGTTTTATCGCTTGAGATTAAAAGAACATTTTTTTATTAAGAAGATAAAAAATTTTCTTCATATATAAAATATAAAATAAAAAGTAACACAACGAGGAACGGCTGATGGATGAGCTTCAAGATAAATGGAATCAAATACTTCAAAGCGTTAAAGAAGACTTCGAAATAAACGACGTCTCTTTCAACACCTGGCTTCTCCCTCTCAAAGTAGATTCAGTAGAGGGTCAGACTGTAACCATTGTAGCATCTGATGAGACAGACGAGATGGCCATAAACTACATCTCTAAAAAATACGAAAAACCAATTGCTACAAAGATTGCAGAATTTACAGGTAAAGAGTACAAGATAAAATTTATCCTGGCTAAAGACAAGAAACAAGAGACAGAAAAAACCAAAGTAAATGTGACAACAACTCAAAACTACGCCGCATCCAATTTAAATGAGAAATATACATTTGATACATTCGTAGTAGGTAACAATAACAGATTTGCACAGTCAGCAGCTCTGGCTGTAGCTGAGACACCAGGAGAGACATACAATCCTCTATATATATATGGAGGGCCGGGACTAGGTAAAACACACCTGATACAGGCTATCGGAAATTTCATCCTCAAAAATAACCCAGATAAAAAAGTTCTCTATGTTACATCTGAGGAATTCTTAAATGAGGTCATAGAATCCATTAGAAGTACGAACAATACTACTTCTATGGGAAAGTTCCGCGACAAGTACAGGAAAGTGGATGTTCTTATGATTGACGATATACAGTTTATTATAGGAAAAGAATCTACTCAGGAAGAATTTTTCCATACTTTCAATGCACTACACTCAGCAGGAAAACAGATAGTCCTCACATCGGACCGACCTCCTAAAGAAATGGAGACGCTCGAAGCCAGAATTCGTTCGAGATTCGAATGGGGACTTATGGCCGATATAGGATCTCCAGACTATGAGACTCGAATGGCAATTCTTCGAAAGAAAGTAGAAGAAGAACATATTACATTAGACGATGAGATTTTAAATTACATAGCTACAAATATAAAGACAAATATCAGGGAGATTGAAGGCGCCTTAAACAGGCTGATAGCTTATTCAAATATCGAACATAAGGAGATAACGCTGGAAGTCGCACAACAGGAACTTGCAAATATTATAGCTCCTGAAAAACCAAGAGAGATTACACCACAGCTTATTGTAGAGGTTGTAGCTGAATCCTACGGAATCACCGTCGATCAGATGATTTCTAAAAATAAAAGTAAAAATATCACAGAGCCTAGACAGATTGCAATGTATCTGTGCCGTGAATTAACAAACAATCCACTTGAATCGATTGGAAAACTCCTTGGTGGACGCGACCATTCGACAATTATCCACGGTGCGAACAAAGTTGCAGATGAGTATAAACGTAACGAAGAGTACAGGAAACAAATAGACAGTATAAAAAATAAAATTAAGCCAGATTAAACTTGATCTGTACACAGTCTGTAAAGATACTTTCACACCAGACTAACACTAAAAATTTTTAACCAAAAGATCAAAAATACAGTAAAAAAGCGTATTAACAGACTTATCAACAAATCCACAGTCTATAATATTAAGAATACTATATATTTAATTATTATTATTGCAAAACCGCTCCGCGGAATTTAATAGACTGGCGAAAGGAGTTATTAACCTGATGAAAATATCATGTTCCCAATCAGCACTTCAAAATAGTGTGAATGTAGTATCTAAAGCAGTACCGGGAAAAACACCGATGCCTATATTGGAGTGCATCCTCTTAAAGACAGAAAACAACGTACTTAAGCTCACAGCAAGTAACATGGATCTGGGGATTGAGAGTATAGTAACTGATACTATAGTTGAAGAAGAAGGTTACGTGGCTCTTGATGCAAAACTCTTTTCGGATATGGTAAGGAATCTGCCAGCTGATACAGTATATATCGAAAGTGACGACCAGTTTCACACAACTATCAGATGTGGAAAAGCTGAATACAAGATTATCGGAAAGTCAGGACAGGATTTTCCTAAGCTTCCGATCGTAAAAATCGATGAGCCGGTTGTTTTATCACAGCTTACACTCAAGAATATTATTACTCAGACCTCATTTGCAGCCGCTGTAAACGAAGCCAACAAGATGATGACCGGTGTCTTTATGGAAATCCATGAGAACCAGATGAAGATGGTAGCTTTAGATGGGCACAGGATTTCTATCAGAGTTATCGAACTTAAGCAGCCTTATCCAGATCACAGTGCAGTAATTCCTGGAAAGTCTTTAAACGAGATTGTAAAGAACCTTTCAAGTGAGCAGCAGAATGAAGCAATGATATATTTCACAGAAAACCAGATGATAGTAGACATAGAAAACACTACTATGGTCGTGCGTCTGATAGATGGGGAATATTTTAACTATGAGCAGATGATCCGCGCACAGTTCAAGACGAAGGTAATTATTAACCGCCGCGAGCTTATGGAAGGTATTAACCGCGCTACTCTTCTGGTCAAAGAGGGAGATAAGAAGCCTGTCATAATAAATGTCACAGAGGACAAGTTGGAACTGATGGGCAATTCTGCAGTAGGAACCTTGAAGGAAGACATTCCTGTTGTAAAGGAAGGCAATGATTTAATGATCGGATTCAATCCGAGATTTTTGCTGGATGCCCTTCGTGTTATAGATGATGAACAGGTAACAATGTATCTGATGGATGCGAAGTCACCTGCATTTTTCAAAAATGATACGGAAACATATAACTATATTATTTTGCCAGTTAATTTTTTGAATCAGAGATAAGATGGAAATACAGATCAGAGAAACAGATGAATTCATAAAGCTTGGTCAGGCGCTGAAAAAAGCGGGATTAGTTGGTTCTGGTGTTGAAGCCAAGGAATGCATTTTAAACGGCGAAGTTAGTGTTAATGGAGAACAGGAACTTCGCCGCGGCAGAAAGCTCTATGATGGAGATGTTTTTAGTTACAATGGGGAAGAGATAAAGGTCGTCAAATGATAGTAAAGTCACTTGAGCTGATGAATTTCAGAAATTATGAGCGGCTTTCTATAGAGTTCGATCCTTCGACAAATATTATATACGGCGACAATGCTCAGGGAAAGACAAATATACTGGAAGCAATTTGCGTAAGCGGAACCAGCAGATCCTTAAGAGGCAGCCGGGACAGGGAAATGATCAGGTTTGGTCAGGACGAAGCTCATATAAGGACTATCGTTGAGAAGGATTCGAATGAGTATCGCATCGATATCCACCTGAAAAAAAATCACTCGAAGGGCATAGCTGTTAACAAGATCCCTATAAAAAAATCTTCTGAACTTTTCGGAATATTAAACATCATATTTTTCTCGCCTGAGGACCTGTCAATCATAAAGAGCGGGCCAGAAAAAAGGCGGAGATTCATAGATATGGAGCTTTGTCAGATTGACAAAATTTATCTTTACAATCTGACAGAATATAATAAAGCTTTAAATCAGCGTAACAGGCTGCTTAAAGACATTGTAAGAAATAAAAAACTTCTCGATACTCTGCCGGTTTGGGATGACAAATTAGCAGAATTCGGATCAAAAATTATAAAAAGGCGTGAGCAGTTTGTCGAAGAAATCGCTCCTGTCGTAAATGTACTTCACAGAGAAATATCAAATGAAAGGGAGGATGTGAAGCTTTTTTACGAAAAGAATATTTCGGCAGATGGTATGCGGGAAGCTCTTGATTTTTCATTTGATAACGATATGAGACTTGGGTCTACTACGAAGGGTCCTCACAGAGATGATCTGAGATTTGATCTGGGGGATGTAGATTTAAGAAAATACGGATCACAAGGTCAGCAGCGTACTGCTGCTCTCTCACTTAAGCTGTCTGAAGTTTCTATGATGGAAAAAGAGACTGGTGAGAAACCTGTTCTCCTTCTTGACGATGTGCTGTCTGAACTTGACAGCAGAAGGCAGAAAGACCTTCTAAAAAGCCTTTCGGATACCCAGACTTTGATCACTTGTACCGGACTCGATGATTTTGTAAAGAATCAGTACAAAGTGAACAAGATTTTTGAAATAAGAAACGGAGTTGTTGTAAATGGTTGAACATGAATATGGCGGAGATCAGATTCAGATTCTGGAAGGACTTGAGGCTGTAAGAAAAAGGCCTGGTATGTATATCGGATCGACATCTGCTAAGGGACTTCATCACCTGGTCTATGAGATTGTAGATAATTCAGTAGATGAAGCACTTGCGGGATTCTGCCACCATATACAGGTCGAAATAAATAAGGGAAATACCATAACTGTCACAGATGATGGCCGTGGTATCCCGGTAGACATCAACCATAAGTCTGGAAAACCAGCGGTTGAGGTCGTATTTACGGTACTTCATGCCGGTGGAAAATTTGGAGGCGGAGGATACAAGGTATCCGGAGGTCTGCATGGTGTTGGTGCTTCTGTTGTAAATGCACTCTCGGACTGGCTTGTAGTTGAAGTTCGAAGGGATGGAAAGGTTTACAAACAGACTTACGAAAAGGGAAAGACGACTTCGGATCTTGAAGTTGTAGGTTCGTGTGATCCTGAATCTACAGGAACCAAGGTAACATTCAAACCGGATGAGACAATTTTTGAAGTCACAGAATACGACTATGATACGCTTAAAGTTCGTCTGAGAGAGACTGCTTTTTTGACGAAGGGTTTAAAGATTTCTCTTACCGACCACAGAGGTGAGGAAGACAGAAAAGATGTCTTTCACTATGAAGGTGGAATCAAGGAGTTTGTTGAATATTTAAATAAGGGTAAACAGCCCCTCTATCCAGATATTATCTACTGTGAAGGTGTGAAGAACGGCGTAATGGTCGAAGTTGCAATGCAGCACAATGACTCATTTAACGACTCGACTTACAGTTTTGTAAATAATATTATAACACCAGAGGGTGGAACTCATGTAGCCGGATTCAAAGCTGCGATGACACGTACGTTTAATAAATACGCGGTGGAAAACAAGATTATAAAAGAAAATGAGCAGCTTCTCACAGGTGATGATATCCGTGAGGGAATGACAGCAATCATCAGTATTAAGATCGAGGATCCTCAGTTTGAAGGCCAGACAAAGCAAAAACTTGGAAACAGCGATGCGAAGACAGCCGTGGATTCAGTTGTAAGTGAACAGCTTACATATTATCTCGAGCAGCATCCGCAGGTTGCAAAGATTATCTGTGAAAAATCACTTTTGGCACAGAGAGCCAGAGAAGCAGCCAGAAAAGCAAGAGACCTGACCAGAAGAAAGACAGCTCTCGACTCTACTTCTCTTCCTGGAAAACTCGCTGATTGTACTGACAAAGATCCATCTCACTGTGAGATTTTCATAGTTGAGGGAGATTCAGCAGGTGGATCTGCAAAGACTGCAAGAAGTCGTGCAACTCAGGCTATTTTACCTCTCAGAGGAAAAATCTTAAACGTAGAGAAAGCCAGTGAGGACCGAATTTACAGCAATAAAGAGATAAAGGCTATGATCACAGCCTTTGGTACCGGAATCCTGGATGATTTTGATATAACGAAGCTCAGATATCATAAGATTATAATAATGACAGATGCCGATGTCGATGGAGCTCATATTGCGACGCTGATGCTGACATTTATTTACAGGTTTATGCCTGAGCTTATTAAGCAGGGTTATGTATATCTGGCTATGCCTCCACTTTATAAGATAGAGAGGAACAAAAAAGTCTGGTATGCCTACAATGACGATCAGCTTAATAAGATCATGGATGAAATCGGACGTGACGACAAGAATAAAGTCCAGCGTTATAAAGGACTTGGTGAGATGGATGCAGACCAGCTCTGGGAGACAACTATGGATCCGGAGCGCCGTGTACTTAAACGTGTAAATATGGATGAAGACGATCTTTCAGAGATCGATAAGGTATTTTCTACACTGATGGGTGACGAAGTAGAGCCACGACGCGAATTTATCATTGAGAACGCGAAAAAGGTAGAAAATCTGGACGTATAAGGATAAAGCATGGATGACAAAATTTTTGACAACATTAGAGATGTAGAACTGAAGAATACGATGGAGTCTTCATATCTCGACTATTCGATGAGTGTTATCGTATCGCGTGCACTTCCGGATGTCAGAGATGGATTGAAGCCAGTTCAGCGTCGTATCCTCTATTCTATGAGCGAGATGAACAACTATCCGGACAAACCTCACAGAAAGTGCGCCCGTATAGTCGGTGATACAATGGGTAAATATCACCCGCATGGTGACTCATCTATTTACGGAGCCCTGGTAAATCTCGCACAGGATTGGAATACTAGATATCCTCTCGTTGACGGACATGGAAATTTTGGTTCAGTCGATGGAGATAGTCCGGCTGCTATGCGTTATACAGAGGCCCGTCTATCTAAAATTTCGCTTGCTATGATCCAGGATATCGGAAAAGATACTGTGGATTTCATACCAAACTACGATGAGACTGAAAAAGAGCCTGTAGTACTGCCATCCCGTTTTCCTAATTTACTTGTAAACGGTGCCCAGGGTATTGCAGTCGGAATGGCTACAAATATTCCACCACACAATCTCCGTGAAGTCATAGATGCAGTCGTTCGTATAATCGATAATAAAGTAAACGAAGACCGTGATACTTCTATCGATGAGATTATGACGATAATCAAAGGTCCTGACTTCCCGACAGGTGCCGAGATAATCGGACATAAGGGAATAAATGATACATACAGGACAGGTCGTGGAAAAATAAGAGTTAGAGGCATCACAGACATAGAGCCGATGGCAAATGGCAAAAACCGTATCGTAATTTCTGAACTGCCATACTATGTGAATAAAGCCCGCCTTATTGAAAATATTGCAGAGCTTGTCAAGAACAAAAAACTCGATGGAATAACAGCTCTTCGTGATGAGACCAGCCGTGAGGGAATGAGAGTTGCAATCGAGCTGAGAAAAGATGTAAATCCTCAGATCATGCTGAATAAACTCTATAAGCACACTCAGCTTCAGGAGACATATGGAGCTATAATGCTCGCGCTTGTAGATAATCAGCCAAAGATTTTAAATTTAAAAGAGCTGCTTGACTACTATCTCAAATTCCAGGAAGAGGTAGTTACCCGCCGTACAAAATACGATCTGAATAAGGCACAGGAGAGAGCTCATATCTTAGAGGGACTTCTGAAGGCACTTGATTATATTGACGAAGTTATTAGTATAATCAGAGGTTCAAAGGATGTCTCCACTGCCAAGCAGAGCTTGATGGATAGATTTGCACTCGACGATGTGCAGGCATCAAATATCGTTGAGATGAGACTTCGTGCCCTGACTGGACTAGAAAGACAGAAGCTTGAGGATGAGTACAAGGGCCTTGAAGAAAAGATTAAGGAGTACCAGGCAATTCTTGGAGATGAAAAGATTCTTCTTGGTGTAATAAAGAAAGAGATTCTTGTCTATAAAGATAAATATGGTGATGACAGGAGAACCCGTATCGTTGCTGGCGACGGCGATGAAGAACTCGATGACGAGGATCTGATTCCAGACGACAATGTAGTCATCACATTTACAAATATGGGTTACATCAAGCGTATGAGCATTGAAAATTTCAAGGCTCAGGGACGTGGTGGAAAAGGCATCAAGGGCACTGAACTGCTCGACGGTGATTTTGTAACTGAATTTATGATGACGACGAATCATCATACACTGCTGTTCTTTACAAACAAAGGTCGTGTCTACAAACTGAAGGCATATAAGATACCTGAGGCTTCAAGGACAGCCAGAGGAACAGCAATCGTAAATCTGATTCAGCTGGCAGGTGATGAGAAAATCACTTCTACTATTGCCCTTCGAGACAAAGTCGATGAGCAGAATGACTATCTCTTCATGGTCACAAACAGCGGTATTGTAAAGAAGACAAAAGTCAGTGAATTTGAAAATATAAATAAAAATGGTCTTATTGCAGTAAATCTGAAAGACGGCGATGAGCTTATAACCGTAAAGAAAGTTACGGATAGCGATGAGATTCTGCTATTTACTAAATTCGGCCAGTCCTGCAGATTCAAGTCGACAGATGTAAGACCAATGGGACGAAATGCAACAGGTGTCCGTGGCATGAATCTTGCGGAAAATGATGAGATAATCGCTATGCAGCTTGATTCCCAGGGAGATTCAGCATTTATCGTTTCAGAGAAGGGACTAGGAAAGTGCACTCTGCTCTCAGAATTCCCTGTAAAGAACAGAGGAATCAAGGGAAATAAGTGCTATACGATTTCTGAACGTACCGGAAACCTTGCAGGTGTCAAAGTAGTAAATCAGGATGATGAAATAATGATCATCAATACGAACGGAACCATCATCAGGATAAAGGTAGGTGAAACAACTCTTCAGTCCCGTTACGGAACTGGTGTTAAGCTTATTAATTTAAAGCCAGGTGAAAAAGTGGCATCTATAGCCAAGGTACGTCGTGATTATCTTGAAGAGGAAGCTAAGGAAGAAGCTGAAAATATTTCAGAAGATCCTGAAGAAACAGTTTCTGCTGATTCTGGTTCTGATTTAAACAATAAAGACCAGGAGAAAAATGATATAAATAGATTGCTGGACAGAGCTGATCAGGACAAGAATGAGAATTGACAAGCAAAATTAAACAGCTGCAGTTTACAGACTGAGAATCCAGATTTAGACAAGAAGGTAGTATGGTTCGAGAAGTAGATGTAAGTGAAATAACTAAAAACATCCGTGAGATGTGTATTTCCGTTAACTATGAACTGTCTGATGACATGAAGAAGGTACTCTCTTCTGCTAAACAGAGTGAAAAATCACCACTTGGCAGTCAGATTCTTGGGCAGCTCCAGAAAAATCTGGATATTGCAAAAAATGACAGGATTCCAATCTGCCAGGATACTGGAATGGCAGTCATTTTCTTAGATATCGGTCAGGATGTCCATTTGACAGGTGGAAGTCTTGAAGATGCTGTAAATCAGGGAGTCAGGGAAGGCTACACTGATGGATTTCTGAGAAAGTCAGTTGTTTCAGATCCTATCATCAGAAAAAATACAAATGACAATACTCCTGCGATAATTCACGAGAGAATCGTTCCAGGTGATAAGGTTCGGATTAAAGTGGCGCCTAAGGGATTTGGCAGTGAGAATATGAGTCAAATTTTCATGTTAAAGCCAGCTCAGGGCATTGATGGTGTAAAGGAAGCTATATTAAAAGCTGTAAATGACGCCGGACCGAATGCCTGTCCTCCAATGGTAGTTGGTGTCGGAATCGGTGGCAATTTTGAAAAATGTGCAGAGATGGCGAAAGAGGCTCTGACCCGTGAAGCAGGTGTACATTCTGATATCGCCTGGGTTTCAGACCTTGAAAAAGAGATGCTAAGTGAAGTAAATAAACTTGGCATAGGGCCAGCAGGCTTAGGCGGAACAGTTACAGCACTCGCGGTAAATATAAACACCTATGCCACTCATATCGCAGGTCTCCCGGTAGCCGTAAATATCTGCTGCCATGTAAACCGTCACATAGTAAGGGAGATTTGATATGGAATTACATATGGAACTGCCTGTAACGGCAGAAAAAGCCGATTCTCTTCACGCCGGAGATTTTGTCTATCTGAGTGGACAGATGTATGTAGCAAGAGACGCTGCCCACAAGCGCCTGATGGAACTGATCGAAAAAAACGAGAAGCTCCCGATAGATCTGAAAGACTGCACAATTTACTATATGGGCCCATCGCCAGCCAGAGAAGGCCGTCCTATAGGCTCAGCAGGTCCTACAACCGCGAGCCGTATGGACAAATACGCTCCTACTCTTATAGATCTCGGCGAAAAAGCAATGGTCGGAAAGGGAAAACGTACCAGAGAAGTACTAGACGCTGTCGTCAGAAATCATGCAGTTTACTTCGCTGCTATCGGTGGCGCAGGTGCCCTTTTATCGAAATGCATCAAAAAATCTGAAATTATAGCATATGAAGATCTCGGAGCTGAGGCGATAAGACTTATTACTGTAGAAGATTTCCCGGTAATCGTTGTAGCAGATGACCATGGAAATAATCTCTATGCTACAGCACAGGCAGAGTACAGAAAAAAATAAAAACATATTGACAAAGTAGAAAAAATTTAGTAAAATAGAAAAGCACGTTGAGAGCGGAGACTTGTAGACGTGACTTGGTATAGGGCATTTTTTTTAAATGCTTTTTGGAGAAGTACTCAAGAGGCCGAAGAGGTGCCCCTGCTAAGGGTATAGGTCGGGAAACCGGCGCGAGGGTTCAAATCCCTCCTTCTCCGTTATATGGCGCCATAGCCAAGTGGTAAGGCAAAGGTCTGCAACACCTCTATCCCCGGTTCAAATCCGAGTGGCGCCTCTATTAAAAAATCCAGACTCAAATGAGTCTGGATTTTTTTTATTAGAAATTTTCATTCTGCTGCTGATGCATTGCTGCGTAAAGCATCCGAAGGTTATCATAGTAATCGCATAAAGCGGTCGAGTACCATGGATTCACATAGAACAGAGCGAAGAGTCCGATCGTAATGATTGAGAGAATGAACCAACCGAGAAATGACAGGGATAATACAAAATATTCCCACTTGTGTCCCTGCATCATATCGGTAGAAAGTCTTCTGGCCTGAGTACCTGTCATTCTGGGATTGTCAGCCAGAATATAGGGAACCATAGCCCAGCAAAAAGCTTTGTATATGGCAGGAATACAGCAGATAAAAGTAACCACGAGTAAAAACAGCAGTCCTACTCCTGTTGGTATAGGGATATTAATTCCCGGAATCTTAGTGAATCTAAAATCCAATCCTGCTACAGCCAAAATCGCACCTGCGGCAACACTTAATGGAACGCTCCAAAGGAAAAGAAGAAGACTGGTCGTAAATGAAGCTCCAAATACATTTCCAAAGTTGTCGAAAATGTCGAACATATTTCCAACCGAGACCCTGTGATTTCTGATGACACCTAAAATAACATAGTATCCGCCGACAAAGAGAATCGGTGATAAAAACCATGAAATAACAGGTCCAATAAATGGGATGACATCGATTCCCGTCGATATCAGCGCTGGAAGAATTGATGCAGCAAGAATAGTGCCGTAATTTTGCCTGAAAAAAGCTTTAGATTCACCTTTTAAGATAGAACGGTCTAAAGATCCGTTAATAAATACTGGCTGCCTCTGAACAGGTGGAGGTGTCTGCCATTCGCTGTTATTATCCAATCGAATTACTCCTTTACTAAATAATTTACTATATTTTAGCAAAAAGGCGCAGATTTGTCATCATAGGAATGGGCTTTGAAATAAAAAAATAATTTTTAGTATAAACAGTTAAATAATCATTAAATAGTAATAATTTAAAGTTTAGAAATAAAAAATAACAAAGAAAATTTAAAAAAGTTCTTGCATTTTAGAAAATCAAAGTGTATAGTATAGACAATTTAAGAAGATAAACCGTTGAAGCGGAGATAAAGGTTATCGAGCACGTACAGAGAGTCCTGGATGATGAGAATGGATCGCACGCAGATTTCATAAATGGACCGCTGAGGGCGCAGTGAAAAGGGTTACTCCTTATTATTCTGCGACGTCGGGCATACGTTAGTTGCCGGAGGTATGATGGTACTTCGCTAAGTGTACGGTTCAGTCCGTGAATCAGGATGGCACCGCGGGATGTAGATTATTCTAAGCCCGTTCCTGAAGACATTTTTATGTGTCTTCAGGAACGGGCTTTTTTGTTTGGAATAAGGCGAAGTTCAAAAGAAAGGAGAAACAGTGAAACCAGATTTGGAAAGAGTCAAGGAAATCGCAATGGACAGTGGTTTCAAGAGGGTTCCGGTGTATGAAGAGCTTTATGCCGATACACTTACCCCGATCGTAGCGATGAAAAAGCTGAGAGCTGCTAGTAATCACGTATATCTGCTTGAAAGCGCAAGCCAGGATAAAACCTGGGGACGCTACTCATTTCTGGGATACAGGCCTACGATGGAAATAACCTGTCAGAGAGGCCATCTGAGAGAAAAAACAATCCATGATGATGGTATGACTGAAACAGTTGAAATGGAAGTTAAGCATCCTGGAGAAGAACTAAGAAAAATTTTAAAGGAGTATAATAGCGCGACACTTAAAGAACTTCCATCATTTACAGGAGGCTTAGTTGGATATTTTTCATATGATTATATCAGATATGCAGAGCCAAAGTTAATACTTTCTGACGATGGTGACTTCAAAGATATGGATCTGATGCTATTTAACGAGATAATAGCATTTGATCATTATAAACAGAAGATATACCTGATAAGCGGTGTAAATGCAGCTGACCCGGAAAACTCGTACCAAAGAGCTGAGAAAAAAATTGATGAGATAAAAGAACAGCTGTTGGGTGAAGAAAGTTATGATTTCAAACCACTTAAATTTGAGAGCGAGATCCGGCCGATGTTTTCAAAAGAAGAATATTCCCAGATGGTCGAAAAAGCAAGGCACTATATTCATGAGGGAGATATTTTTCAGGTAGTGCTTTCAGATCCACTGATGGCGAAAGCAGATGGAGACTTGTTTGATACCTACAGAGTTCTTAGGACGACAAATCCGAGTCCATACATGTTTTATTTTTCAAGTGATGATATTGAGATGACTGGCGCATCGCCTGAGACGCTCGCAAGACTGAGAGACGGAAAAATTTCAAGTTTTCCTCTGGCGGGGACAAGGCCGAGAGGGAGAAATGATGAGGAGGACGATAAGCTTATTAATGATCTGCTATCCGATGAAAAGGAGCTTTCAGAGCACAATATGCTGGTTGATCTCGGCAGAAACGACGTCGGAAAAGTCAGTAAGATTGGTTCCGTTAAAGTTACGAACTATCTGGATGTTCTGAAATATTCGCAGGTTATGCACATCGGCTCAACTGTAGAAGGCGAGATCAGGGATGACAAGGACGCAATAGATGCAATCGATGCTATCCTTCCAGCGGGGACTCTCTCCGGAGCCCCGAAATTCAGAGCCTGTCAGATAATCGAAGAACTAGAGCACAATCAGCGTGGAATATATGGTGGAGCAATCGGATACATAGATTTCAGCGGAAACCTGGATGTCTGCATTGCAATAAGGCTTGCTTACAAGAAAAAGAAAAACAATCAGATTACTATCCGTTCAGGTGCTGGAATCGTAGCTGATTCGGTGCCTGAAAAGGAGTTTCAGGAGTGCCAGAACAAGGCAAAGGCGGTAGTCCTCGCATTGAAACAGGCAGAAGGAGGCATTTGATGGTACTTTTAGTCGACAATTATGACAGTTTCACTTACAACCTGTACCATCTGGCTGGTTCGGTGAATCCTGATATAAAGGTCATTAGAAATGATCAGATGACCGTGGAAGATGTTGAAGGATTAAACCCTGACCAGATAATTTTATCACCAGGTCCTGGAAGACCGGAAAATGCAGGAATCTGCATAGATCTGATAAAAAAGTTTGCCGGAAAAATCCCGATAATGGGTGTCTGCCTCGGACATCAGGCAATAGTTCAGGCATTTGGTGGAAAAATCACTTACGCAGCTGAGCTGATGCATGGCAGGAAAAAACCAATAAAGAGAATCGGAAAAAGTAAAATTCTTGAAGGTCTGCCTGAAAAATTCAGTGCCGCAAGGTATCACTCACTGGAAGCTGACAAAGCTGCACTTCCAACGTGCCTTCGGATCACAGCTGTTTCAGACGATGAACGGGAAGAAATAATGGCAGTTGAGCATGAAAAATACCCGGTGTTTGGAGTTCAATTTCATCCAGAATCGGTAATGACGGAAGTTGGAAAACAGATAATGGAAAATTTTTTCAGGATGTAAAAATTTAAATAAAGAAAATTGGAGGAAAAAAGATGATTGCAGAAGCTATAAAGAAAGTTGTAAAGAAACAGGATCTTACCTACGATGAGGCACGCCAGGTAATGGATGAAATAATGAGTGGCAACGCAAGCCAGGTTCAGGAGGCAGCATATCTGACAGCAATGTCGATGAAGGGCGAGACAATAGATGAAATTACAGCATCGGCCGAGGGAATGAGAGCTGCTGGGACAAAACTGTTAAACGATATGGATGTACTTGAAATTGTAGGAACCGGTGGTGATGGCTCGAATTCGTTTAATATTTCTACTACTGCTTCTCTTATAATTGCGGCAGACGGAATTCCTGTCGCGAAGCATGGTAACAGAGCAGCCTCATCAAAATCCGGCGCTGCCGACTGTCTTGAAGCCCTGGGAGTAAAAATTGATATAGACCCTGCCAGAAACCTGGAAATCTTAAAAAAGATAAATATCTGTTTCTTATTTGCACAGAGGTACCACTCAGCAATGAGATTTGTGGGACCTGTCAGAAAAGAACTCGGAATCAGGACGATATTTAATATCTTAGGGCCTCTGACATCACCTGCTGGAGCAGCTTATCAGGTAATGGGAGTTTACGAAGAGTCACAGGTTGAGACTCTTGCAACAGTTCTCCATAACCTGGGAGTTAAGCGTGGAATGGTTGTTTACGGACTAGACAGCTTAGATGAGATTTCAATGAGTTCTCCTACAGCTGTCTGTGAGATAAATGGAGATAAAAAAGGAAAATATATAATAAAACCAGAAGATTTCGGTTATAAGACCTGTGCCAAGAGTGAGTTGTTAGGTGGAACTCCTCAGGACAATGCACAGATAACAAGAGATATTCTTTCTGGAAAAGACAGAGGACCGAAACGCCAGGTTGTATGCCTGAATGCCGGAGCTGCGATTTACATCGCAGGAAAAGCGAAGGACATGAAGGAGGGAGTAAAGATTGCTGAGCAGATAATCGATAGCGGAAAAGCTGCAGAAAAATTACAGCAGTTTATTGAAGAATCAACCAGGTGAAGCCAATGAATATTCTGGATGAGATAGCTCAGAAAACAAGGGAACGTATAAATGAGCAGAAGAAACAGATTTCTCCTGAAAAAATGCATAAAGCTGCCGATATGGAAGCAAGAAAAAAGAAAGGTCCATCATTTTTTAAGGCTCTTAATAAGCCAGGGATATCTTTTATCTGTGAAGTCAAAAAGGCTTCCCCATCTAAAGGTCTTATAGCTCCTGAATTCCCATATCTTCAGATCGCGAGAGATTATGAAGCAGCCGGCGCTGATGCGATTTCGTGTCTTACAGAACCTTACTGGTTTTTAGGAATGGACCAATACCTAAAGGAAATAACGGAAAAGGTAAATATCCCAGTTCTTAGAAAAGATTTTACTGTAGATGAGTATATGGTGGATCAGGCCAGAGTTCTTGGAGCATCAGCAGTTTTGCTTATCTGTGCAATCCTGACTGAAGATGAAATAAAGCGTTTTAAAGCCAGAGCCGAGGAACTTGGAATGGATGCGCTTGTTGAAGCTCATAATGAGGAAGAAATCCGTACTGCTATAGAATGTGGGGCAAAAATTATCGGTGTAAACAATCGAAATCTGAAGGACTTTACTGTAGACCTCGAGAATACAAAAAGGCTTGTAGATATGGTCCCACCTGAAACAGTCTTTGTCTCTGAGAGCGGAATGAAGACGGCTGTTGATGTAGCAAATGTCGCAAAGATCGGGGCAGACGCGGTACTTATTGGAGAGACACTGATGCGCGCAGCTGATAAGAAAAAGAAGCTTGAAGAAATGAAAGGCGAATTAAGATGACACATATAAAAATATGTGGACTGAAGCGGGATAAAGATATAGATATTGTAAACCGATACAAACCGGATTTTGCAGGATTTATAATAGATTTTCCAAAAAGCCACCGTAGTGTCACAAGAGAAGAGGCTAAAAATCTCAGCGCAAAGGTGTCTTCTGATATCAAAAAAGTTGGAGTATTTGTAAATCAACCAATAGAAAATGTCATTTCGCTTTTAAAAGATGGGACAATCGATATAGCACAGCTCCACGGAAGTGAATCGAACGATTACATCAGACAGGTACAGACAGAGACCAGAAAGACTGTCATCAAAGCCTTTGAGATAAGATCGGAAGCTGACATTGAAAAAGCCTGCTGCTCTCCTGCCGATTATCTTCTTCTCGATCAGGGGAAAGGCGGTGGAAAGACATTCGACTGGTCACTTATCAAAAAAAAGCCTGATAAGCCCTGGTTCTTGGCTGGAGGCCTTTCGGTCGAAAATTTAGACGATGCACTTGAGTCTGTCCACCCCTGGGCAGTTGATATTTCAAGTGGAGTCGAGACAAATGGCTTTAAGGATGAAAAAAAGATCAGGCAGGTAATAGAAATCACAAGAAATTTTCAAGATGGAAAGGAATAACATATGTCAAAAGGAAGATTCGGAATTCACGGCGGACAGTATATACCGGAGACGCTGATGAATGCTGTTATAGAACTTGACGAGGCGTACAGGCACTACAAAGATGATCCTGAATTCAACAGGGAGCTTACAGACCTGTACAACGATTATGCAAACCGCCCTTCTCTTCTATATTATGCGAAAAATATGACTGAAGATCTCGGTGGTGCAAAGATCTACCTGAAGCGTGAGGATCTGAACCACACGGGCGCGCACAAGATTAATAATGCCCTGGGCCAGTGCCTTCTTGCAAAAAAAATGGGAAAGACTCGTGTCATAGCAGAGACAGGCGCTGGACAGCACGGTGTCGCGACTGCAACAGTTGCCGCTTATCTTGGGCTCGAGTGCGAAATTTTTATGGGAAAGGTTGATACGGAACGACAGGCGCTGAATGTTTATCGTATGAAGCTTCTCGGAGCAAAGGTCCATCAGGTTGAGAGTGGCACAGGAACCTTGAAGGATGCGGTGTCTGAAGCAATGAGAGAATGGACTAACAGAATTTCCGATACACACTATGTTATCGGAAGCTGTATGGGACCTCACCCGTTTCCAACTATAGTAAGGGATTTTCAGGCAGTAATATCCCGGGAAATAAAACAGCAGATAATGGAAAAAGAAGGCAGGCTTCCAGATGCTGTAATAGCGTGCGTCGGAGGAGGATCGAATGCTATCGGGTCATTTTATCATTTTATAGATGATAAAAATGTCAAGCTTATCGGATGTGAGGCAGCAGGCCGGGGGATTGATACTGAAAAGACTGCGGCCACTATAAATACAGGGTCTCTCGGAATTTTTCATGGAATGAAGTCGTACTTCTGCCAGGATAAATATGGCCAGATTGCACCGGTTTACTCGATTTCCGCGGGACTTGACTATCCGGGCATCGGTCCGGAACACGCATATCTTCACGATATAGGAAGAGCCGATTATGTTGCGATAACCGATGACGAAGCAGTCGATGCCTTTGAGTATCTGTCTAAGGTAGAAGGAGTTATCCCGGCAATAGAGAGCGCACACGCAGTGGCATACGCAATGAAGATCGCACCGAAGATGAGTAAAGACAAGATCATAGTCGTAACACTGTCAGGTCGTGGCGACAAAGATGTGGCAGCAATCGCCAGATACCGTGGCGAGAAGTTATACGATTGAGGCAGGAGGCATTATATGGCAGGTGTAACAGACGCATTTAAAAATAAAAATGGAAAGGCCTTCATACCTTTTATCACAAGTGGCTATCCTTCACTAGACATAACAGAGCAGCTGGTATACGCAATGGCGGATGCAGGCGCGGACCTTATCGAGCTGGGAATTCCATTTTCAGACCCAACGGCTGAAGGCCCGGTAATTCAGGAAGCAAACACAAAGGCACTCGAAGGCGGCGTCACAACCGATAAGATTTTTGAGATGGTAAAAAGAATCCGAAAGAACTGCGACATTCCGATGGTTTTTATGACGTATGCCAATGTGGTCTTCCACTACGGCACAGAAAAATTTGTAAAAATTTCTAAGGAAATCGGAATGCAGGGACTTATCCTTCCAGATGTTCCATTCGAGGAAAAAGAGGAATTTTCAACTTATACGAGAAAATACGGGATCGACCTGATTTCCCTTATCGCACCGACCTCTCATGACAGAATCCGTACGATCGCAAAAGACGCAGATGGCTTTGTCTACTGTGTATCTTCTCTTGGAGTGACTGGTACCCGATCAAAGATTACGACGGATATTGGAGCGATGGTAAAACTCGTAAAGGAAGCAAAAGACATCCCATGTGCCGTCGGATTCGGAATTTCAAACCCACAGACCGCTGCCGACATGGCAAAGAAGTCGGACGGAGCTATCGTTGGATCCGCTATCATTAAAATCATCACAAAGTATGGCAATGACTGCGTACCGAAGGTCAGAGAATTTGTCAAAGAAATGGCAGATGCAGTGCATTCAGCGTAAATTCTTTAAAGATTTTTTATTGTAAATATAAAGTAAGATCAATGTTAAGTTTTTCTTGAAAAATTCCCATTGTCATAGTAGAATACTATAATCTTATGTGAGGTAAATGCTATGCAATGGGAATTTAATATACTCTATTGGTTTCAGAGCCTGCACCACCCTGTGCTGGACCCGATCGAAAAATTTATCACGATGTTAGGCAGTGGCGGAATCTTCTGGATCTTGCTTACGATTGCGATAATCATATTTGTGAAAGATAAGAGAGTCGGTCTGACATGTATGCTCGCGCTGGCTGCGGAAGCGCTTCTGGTGCTGATCCTAAAAAACACGGTACGGCGCAGCAGGCCGATATGGATTGATCCGACAGTAAAGATGATAGTAAAGATTCCAAAGGACTACTCCTTCCCTTCCGGACACTCAGCTGCAGGATTTTCAGTGGCCGTGAGCATATTCTGCTACAACAAAAAATGGGGAACAGCTGCAATTGTCCTTGCGTCACTGATCGCACTTTCGAGACTGTACCTGTTCGTTCATTTCCCAACAGATGTAATGGTCGGAACGATGATCGGAATAGTTATGGCGCTTTTGATGAACTATTTTGTGAAAAAGAAGTTCCCACAGCGGCTGTATATCAAAAAAAATAAATAACAGATATTTTCTGATGTGAGCCATCGATTCTATCTTTTAGTAAAATATCAATATTTTTTTAAATGTTATTTTGCCTGATGTAGAGTCAGTGGCTCATTTTTATTTATAACAAAGAAAATGTCTGAAAAAAAATACTGCAAATTCTTGAAAAATTTTATATAATAAATTGTTATGGGTTAATAAATTTTGAATGATGTGGGGAAGCCGTAGAACTATGATGTTGAATTGAGAAATAAGGAAATAGAGAATGGCCTACAATACAAATGTATACTTTATATTTTTGATTCTGGTGGCAGTCGTGTATTCGATTACACCGAAGAGATACAGATATGTGACATTGCTTTTGGGAAGCCTGATCTTCGCATATTCGTTTAGCAGGGTATTTATCAGTTGGACGTTACTGGCCGGGGGAATCGCCTGGCTGGGCGGAATATTTATTGATAAAATCGTCTCACAGGAAAAAGGTTTGAAGGGCGATGAAAAAAAGAAGGTAAAAAAGCGGGCTAAGGCAGCGATGCTTATTCCGGTGATTTCCCTGCTTGCGATTCTTATAGGACTTAAATATACGAATTTCATAGTGACAGAGATTATGAAAGCTGTTGGGACGAATTCGCTGATTATTTCACAAAGGCTGAAAAGCCTCGTAGTTCCAATTGGAATCTCATTCTATACTTTGCAGGCGATAAGCTATCTTCTGGATATCTATTGGAAAAGGGAGAAAGCGGAGAAAAATCCTCTGAAAGTACTGCTGTTTCTGATGTTCTTCCCGACGCTGATGGAGGGACCGATAGCCAGATGGGGAGATGTCAAAGATTCACTATTCGAAGGAAATCCGATCACATTGGATACAATATCTGATGGCTCCATCCGAATTGTAATAGGACTCTTCAAGCGGATGATCATCTCCGACAGACTTAATGTAGTTGTGAACCGCCTCTATGCACCGAATCTGCAATTAGACGGTGTGATGATACTTTTGACAGCGGTTGTCACTACAGTTCAGCTTTATATGGAGTTTGCCGGAACGATAGATATTGTCATAGGATCGGCGAAGATATTTGGCATCACACTCCCGGAGAATTTCAGACAGCCGTTTTTTGCGAAGAGCGCGGCCGAATTCTGGAGGAGATGGCATATTACCCTGGGAACATGGTTTAAGAACTATATTTTCTATCCAGTATCTACATCAGGACTCATGAAAAAATGGGGACGATTCGGGAGAAAACACTGTGGAAAATATTTGACAAATGTTGTGACATCAGCAATTGCACTGCTTCCGGTCTGGATTTTAAATGGTCTCTGGCACGGGCCAAAATGGCCATATATTATTTACGGAATTTATTATTTCATTATACTTCTGCTTGAGGTGGTACTAAAACCTGCAGGTGAGAGAATACACAGGGGACTTCACCTGTCGGAGGATGGTAAGCCCCTGGGAATCATAAGAATGGTGAGAACCTGGATCATCATCATTTTTGGAGAGATGCTTTTCAGGGCGAATACCTTTGGACAGTTTCTCCACATGATGGCATCACTCTTTATTTTCCCTGGAAACAGCATAAATTATACTCTTAATACAAAAGTTCTGGGATTGGACATAGGAGACGTTATAGTCGCTATTGCTGGTAGTATAATTGTTTTCATCGTGGATTATAAATTAGAAAAGGATCCAATGTATTTAAGCAGAATACATGAGCTTTCAAGAGTCAAACGCTGGGGACTTTACTATGTGATGATATTCTCCATAGTGATCTTTGGTGCCTATGGAGTCGGATATACACCGGCAGATCTGATCTATGCCGGATTTTAAACGGGTGTGAATATGGATAATTCAAAAAATAAAATTAAACAGGCAGCAGTATTTCTGCTGATACTATTTCTGCTGTTCTATATTCCTGGAAGAATTATGACGCCGAAGCTGATGACAGATCTCGAACTTTCGAATTGGAGAAATGGAACTATTCCTAAGGTTCTCTCAGAACCGGATAATTCCATTGATCTTCTCGTTATTGGAGACAGTGAAAGCTATACTTCAATTGATACGAGGTTTTTAAAAAATAAGTATGGAATCCGGGCATATGACGCTGGACAGGCAGCAGCGACCGTAAGCCAGTCTTATGAGATCCTTGAAAACAGTCTGAAAAGACAAAGACCAGTAGTGGTTCTCTATGAGACGAACAGCCTTTATAGGAAGCAGCCGGATCCTAAGAGCGCAAGTGCTGTCATCACCGATACACTTTATGATATTTTTCCACTGCTCAAATATCACAGTTCCTGGAAATCGCCTTTTATTCAAAAGCATGAACAGGTCTACAGAGGCTTTAGAATTGACAAGAGGGTAAAGCCCTATTTAGGCGGAAATTATATGGGAAAGGATGATATTCCCTATAAAAATAAGAAAATCGGCCAGCTGAATGTTGAGTATTTAAGAAAAATGAAGGCTCTTTCCGAGTCAAAAGGTGCCAGATTCATAATGTACTCTGCTCCTTCACCGAAAAACTACGACTATAGAAAACATAAGAATTTGACAAAATTGGCAAAGCGTGAAAAAATCCCATACATCGACATGAACTTATATGACAGGGATATGAAGATGGATTGGAAATCTGATACCAGAGACCAGGGTGACCATTTGAACGTCTATGGCGCCAGAAAAGCCACGCGTTTTTTGGGTGAGTATCTTGTAAACAAATTTCCATTGATCGCGAATATTAAGCATTCAAGTAGGTCAAGAAGAACCTGAAAAAGATTAGCTCAAACGTAGTATTTTTTAGTGAAAAAGAGAGAAAAGATGGCAAACAGCAAAACAGTACTGGATTTTCTCGAAGAGACAGCGACTATCTATAAGGATAAGATTGCTGTGAAAGATCCAGAGAAGACATATACCTGGGGAGAACTGATCGAAAAATCTAAAAAAGCCGGAAGGCGGATTGCCTCTGCCACTAATGGTAAGGTTGGATTTCCAGCTGCCATACTTGCGGATAAGAGTTCTGATCTCCTGGCTGTGATCACCGGAATTATTTATGCGGGCGGATTTTATGTTGTAATCAATCCTGAACAGCCGGCAGGAAGAATTGAAAAGATTCTCGACATTTTACGACCTGAAATCCTGATCTGCGAATCCAAATATCAGGAAAAGCTGGATGATGCTGGTTTTAAAGGCGTGAAGTATGACCTGGATCTTATGGTCTCTGACAGCAAAGAAGATTCAGCTCAGATGGCCGATGAAGAGGCATTGACAGAAATCCGTTCAAAGCTTGACAGGGAGAGCCCTCTGTACGGAATCTTTACTTCGGGATCCACGGGAAGTCCTAAGTGCATACAGGTAAATCATGGATCTGTGATCGACTTTATAGGACATTTTGTAAAAATATTTGATTTTAAGTCAGATGATGTGATCGCATCACAGGCACCATTCGATTTTGACGTCTCGATCAAAGATATTTTCACAGCATTTCAGACTGGCGCTGCTCTGCTTCTGATTCCAAGAGAATATTTTTCTACACCTAAGACGCTTATGGACTATCTCTGTGACAATCATGTCACAAGCCTGACATGGGCTGTTTCAGCGCTTTGCATTATTTCCGGTCTCAACTGCTTTTCCTATCGGGTTCCAAATGAGCTTAGACGGGTGATGTTTTCAGGTGAAGTCATGCCGGTAAAGCAGCTGAATATCTGGATGGATAATGTAAGAGATGCGAGATATGTAAATCTTTACGGTCCTTCTGAGATAACCTGCAATTGCACATATTATGAGATTACACGCCGCTTCTCGGACAAGGAGAAGCTGCCTCTTGGGAAGGCGTTTCCCGGGAGAAAGGTGTTTCTTCTGGATCCAGAAGGGAATGTTATCCATGAAAAAGGCTGTCCGGGTGAGATCTGTGTCATGGGCGAATCTCTGGCAGTGGGCTATTACAATAACCCGGAGGAGACTAAGAAACATTTCGTCGAGTTTGGTCCGGACAAAAAAAGAATGTATAAGACCGGAGATCTGGCTCTTTACGGCGATGACGGGGAGATGTACTTTGCCGGCAGAAAGGATTTTCAGATTAAGCATATGGGACACCGCATTGAGCTTGAAGAAATCGAGAGAAACACAGATTCCGTCGAAGGAGTCGAGAGAAGTGTCTGCGCCTTTGATTCAAAGAAAAATAGAATTTATCTTTACTACAAAGGCAAAATCGATAAAAAGACCTTACACCGTAAGGAAAAAGAAAACCTGCCACTCTATATGGTTCCAAACAAATTTTTCCATATCAGGGAATTTGTCTTGAATAAAAATGGAAAGATTGATCGAAAGGCACTATCAAGTCTTGAAGAGGTAATCGAGGAAAAATAAACACAGCAAATTGAGGTGACGGAATGAGCGGTAATTTTTTAACAGAAGCTTTTTGTCGGTATAAGAGCCCGTGCTATGTCTTTGATTCGGATGCGTTATTAAGGCGCGTGGCATTTTTTAAAGAAATATTTCCAGAGAAAGTCAATATCAACTATTGCATGAAGGCGAATCCTTTTCTGATCGAGGCGAGTCTGGAATTTACCGATAGAATCGAGGTCTGCTCATTTGGGGAATTCCTTATCACAAAGGCACTTGGTATTCCAGCGGAGAAATTGCTTATTTCAGGTGTTTTGAAGAAGGAAGAAGACGTTGAAGAAATCGTTGACCATTGCAGAGAAAAAGCCATCTATACGGCAGAATCTATATCGCAGTTGGAAGAATTGGAAAGGACTGCCAGAAAATACGATATCTGCCTGAATGTCTATCTTCGTCTGACTTCCGGAAATCAATTCGGAATGGATGAAGAGGTGATTATTGATGCACTAAATAACATTAATGCGTATGGTCATTTGAGATTCTATGGAATTCACTATTTCTCCGGGACCCAGAAGCACAAGCTTCGAATCCACGAAAGGGAAATTAAAAAGCTGGATGATTTTATCTCTGACCTGGAAGAAAAAACAGGCCAGAAAGTTTCCCATCTGGAGTATGGAAGCGGATTTGGTGTTCCATATTTTATTGATCAGAAGGAAGATGCAACGTCGGAGGAATATTTGAGAGACTTCTCCTCTCTTCTCGAAAACATGCGCTATTCCGGGGAAATTTCAATTGAAATGGGCAGAGCCCTGGCATTCGACTGCGGATATTATCTGACGACGATTCGTGACATCAAGACAAATCGCGGCAGGACTTATGCGATTGCCGACGGTGGTATTCACCAGATAAATTACGACGGTCAGCTAAGAGGTATGTACACACCATATCTTGAACTTATCAGGGATGGAAATATTTATTCCATTGATTCCGAGGGAGAGTTCCACTATACCATCTGCGGATCCCTTTGCACGGCAAACGATATTATGGTTGCAGACTTAAAAAGCCAGGAACTTAATACAGGCGATACAATTGTATTCAAGCGCGCTGGCGCATATTCATTATATGAGGGAATGCAGCTCTTTTTAAGTCATGAGCTTCCAGCTGTAGCCCTTTACAGCAGAAAAGAAGGTCTGAGGCTCGCACGTGAAATGCAGGAAACATTCATGTTAAATACAGTACGAAAATAAAAATTACGTTCGGGCTTGTATGAAACTGATTTTAATCTTAGAATAGAAAAGAAAAATTCCGGCAATAGGGCCCGGATCTGGAAAGGACGAAGAAATGAAAGAGAAAATACTTGAAATTTTAAATGATTATGATGACAGTGTAGACTTTGCCAATGAAAAGAGTCTGATCGGCGACCACATTCTGGATTCTTTTGGAATTATTAATCTGGTTGGTGAACTTGAAGACGAGTTCGATATCACCATCGGACCTGAGGAGATGACGAAGGAAAACTTCGATTCTGTGGATGGAATTGAAGCGATGGTTAAGCGTCTTTCAGATGAGCAGTAAAATCTTTTCAGGCCAGCTTTCACTGGTCATTTGCTGCGCATTTTATCTTATCTGGTGGAGCATTTCCTACCAGCCGGGGCAGGAAGTTAACCGTGTTGGTTCATTTCGCGGAATTCTGCTCGGAATAACTGCGTTGTGTGGTCTGGCGGGAATAGTGCTCTCGATTATCGGTATAAATGATCCGTCGCTTAAGGCGTTGCATCAGGAAAAATTACACGGCATTTGGATTTTGGTTTTTGGGATTATTACTTACATCGGATTGATCCTGATTACTTCAGTCTGGCTGAAAAGGCCGGTAACCACTGAACTCCTGCTGATCACTGGCTGGATGGTGCTTGAATTATGTGTTATAAACAAATTGAATAGTGCCGGTATGCTCTCAGATAAGAGATTCTGGGTTATGATCGGTATTCTCATAACGGCTTTCATAATCAGTATGATTATGTATATAATCTACTATAGAATGGAAGAATGGCTGGCATTTTTTATGGCGATGGTGCCATTGATTACAGAAGGTATCAGCATGGGGATACTACTTGTACTGATGTAAAAGAACAGGGATATTTGAACTTAAAATCAGAATTTTCAGATTTTGGGACAAAAAGAACCGTCCCTACTGTCCCAGCATGTCTTTGATTTCAGTAAGTTCGTTCTGAACAAGCTCAACACAGGTTTTTAATGCCTGGGGATGAGCTTTTTTTATGTATGAGAGAAGTGCCTCATGCGAATATAGGGTGTACTCTGCGTGTTTGAAATATTGGGAACCGGTCATAGGGTGTGACAAGGATTCATAACGCAGATAATAGTCATAGAGAGGCTCGGTTAGATATGTGACTGTCGGAGAAGCCAACAGATCAAGGCACTGTAATGTCCAGAGCTTGTCCTCATAGTGATGGAGATTTTCGTCAAAAAACGGGATTTTTCCTAATGAGTCAACACGCCAGATTTTGTTCCACGGATAGCCCCCGCCGCAGAGATACGGATCCTTAAGAATCATCTCGTATCGCTCCTCGGGCGATGCATTGAGTTCTTTATCCTCGAACACATATGAAAAAAGCTTTTCACCTTGAAGGATGTTCCATCCATAGATACACAGATCAGCACGGGAAACGGACATTTTTTCATGGAGTTTGGATAAGCAGTCGGTTTCTAAGGTATCATCTGCGTCGAGATACATCAGGTATCTGCCGTTTATGTGGCGAAGGCAGGTGTTTCTCGCGGCTGAGACACCGTGATTTTCCTGTGTGAATACATGGATATTCGGATTTGAGACTGCGGCTGCTGAAAGAATCTCAGCGGAATCGTCAGTCGAGCCATCGTCACAGATCAGCCACTCATAAGAAGAAAACCTCTGTGAGAACACAGAGGTTATAGTATTTTTAAGATATGGGCCTGCATTGTAGACAGGAGTTATAATAGAAATCTCAGGCATGAAAATCCTTTCGATTATAGTGGTTATTTTTCATAAATGAAAAGCATTCAACGTAAATCTGATTTAAGATTATTTCTCACAGATGGCGTTTATTTTTTCAACAAGCTTTTCAAAGAGTGAAACGTATTCACCTGTAATCGCTTGCATAGATTCTTCGACAAGGTCCAGGTCATAGTCGTGTGCGATTTCATTTCGAAGAGTTGCCATCTTAAGCCAACTGTCATCATCTATAAGATCAGTTTTGAAAGCGCGTCTCAAGGTATCCTTTGGTGAGCCGGTAACGAAATCATCAATCCCATAGTACTCAATCAGTACATCCTTGATGGTTTTCCATGCGAGTTCAAAGGTGATACAGAATTTCGCGCCAGTACCGCTTAGTACAAAATCATCTGTCCAGTCGCGGTCACGAGCGGTTTTCAGAGATTCTAAGGATTTTTTAAAACTGTTGAAACGTTTTTCAAATCTGTATGCCATACTGCTCGATATCCTCCCTGAGGTTTTGGCTGAGTGGCCTGTCTAGGTCCACAATGTCTGTAGAAAAAAGAGAAGGGATGTCATAAATGGCATCTCTTAATCCGTCGATGTCCTCTACTCCACTGACAGCGATATCAAAATCGCTGTGTGGCGTTGCAGTCCCCTTGGCTCTGGAGCCGAAGAGGACTGCACGTTTCACATCGTATTGCTTTAATAGAGCTTTTACAGCATCAAAATATTCGTCAGAAGTCATAATTATTTATCAAGAACAACCTTGCAGAACTTCTTCTTTCCCTTGCGGAGTACAAAATCCTTTGAAAAATCATCGCTGCTGTAGGTAGTGTGGATATCGGTTATTTTGTCACCGTTTACAGTTACACCGCCCTGCTCTACTGCCCTGCGGGCCTCGTTTCTGGAGCCGGCAAGCTTTGCAGCGACAAGAACGCCGACTATATCGATGCTTCCGTCACGGAAATCGGCGTCAGTGATTTCTGCCTCAGGCATATTCTCAGAGGAACCTGTTGTAAATACAGAGATTGCAGCTGATTCAGCCTTCCTGGCCTCGTCCTCGCCGTGAACCATGGAAGTAAGCTCGTGAGCCAAAATCTTTTTTGCCTCGTTGAGCTGCTCGCCCTGCCACTTGTCCATCTCGTCGATCTGCTCGAGAGGAAGGAAAGTCATTTTTCTAAGGAAACCGCAGACATCCTGGTCATCGACATTTCTCCAGTACTGGTAAAAATCGTATGGACTTGTCTTATCCGGATCAAGCCAGACAGCACCACCGGCAGTCTTTCCCATCTTAGTTCCGTCGTGCTTTAACAGGAGGGCAATCGTCATAGCGTAAGCGTCTTTGCCGAGCTTCTTTCTGATAAGCTCAGTGCCACCAAGCATGTTTGACCACTGATCGTCGCCTCCGAACTCCATGTTGCAGCCGTAATCCTCGTACAGACGAAGGAAATCGTAGCTCTGCATCAGCATGTATGAGAATTCAAGAAATGAAAGGCCTCTCTCCATTCTGTTTACATAGGCTCTGGCGCGCAGCATATCATTAACTGAGAAGTATGATCCGATATCACGCATAAAGTCGAGGAAATTCAGGTTCCTGAGCCAGTCAGCGTTGTTTACAATTCTGGCCTTTCCCTCGCCGAATTCGATGAAGCGGCTCATCTGCTTCTTAAAGCACTCGACGTTGTGGTCGATGGTCTCGACCGTCATCATTTTTCTCATATCGGTACGGCCTGACGGATCACCGATCATGGCTGTGCCACCGCCCATCAGTGCGATAGGCTTGTTTCCGCCCTGCTGAAGTCTCTTCATAAGAATCATAGCCATGAAATGGCCTACGTGAAGTGAATCTGCGGTCGGATCGAAACCTATATAAAAAGTGGCTTTACCGTTATTTATAAGATCTTTTATCTGTGGTTCATCAGTCACCTGCGCTATAAGGCCGCGGGCAACAAGCTCATCATATAAAGTCATAATACCTCCAAATTAAGACTAATAAAAATAAAAAAAGAGATTAATTTAGTGTTGATGCACATAAATATCCATTAATTATCATAAAAAGTTCTGCAAACATTCGATTATTATATCATAGAAAAACAAATCTTAAAAGACCTTACATTGACGGTGACTGTTGGTAGAGATAAGGCTGCAACTTCAGAGAATTTATATAGCTTGCACCGTGCAAAGTACATATGCAGATATTGACATGGAGTGAAAAAGTTTTTATACTACATTCGAAAAGTGAAAAAAATGTGTGAGGGAGTAATTCGCATCCGCACCTGAATGTGATCTGTCAACAATCTCGGAATAGCACAGTTTATCCACAGCTTGTGTTGATAAGTGGTGTTTTACCTGGCAGATATTAAAGAATGAGACTCGTGCATAAAGGCTGTAAGTGTTGATTTTACAGGCTTTGTGCAGGAGTCTTATTTTTTTAATACTTTTTCTGACAGTGGAAAATGATTGTGGATAACTATTCAGACGAGATTATATCAACAAAAAAATTTTTGTTCTGTTCACATTCAGATTGTGGATAAAGTGGATAACTCTGTGGAATGCCACAGAAATCAAGTATCTGTCATGTTGATATTTTGTGGCCATTTTGTGAACGTAGTTGGAGGCAGTTAATGAGTATAGTGGAAATAATCCTGCTGGGTATAAGTCTGTCTATGGATGCGCTGGCAGTCGCGGTCGCCAAGGGCCTCGCAATGAGAAAGGTCAACAGGAAACAGTGTTTTGCAATATCCTTCGCTTTCGGTGGATTTCAGTTCCTGATGCCTGTCATCGGGTGGCTTCTGGGAAGTACCTTTGCGAGATTTATCAAGAGTATAGACCATTGGATAGCGTTTTTTCTTCTATTGTATATCGGTGGAAAAATGGTAATCGATGCCATTAAGGAGTGGAATGAGACGGAAAATGTCGCGAAACTTGACCCGCCTCTCGATGTAAAAGAACTTCTGATGATGGCTGTGGCCACGAGTATAGATGCACTGGCTGTTGGTATCACCTTCTCATTTATCAAGGATTTCAATATTTTGGGAGCATCTTCGCTGATCGGAGTTATCACTTTTGCAATATCGTACGGCGGAGTTTATCTGGGAAATATTTTCGGTTCAAAATTTGAAAAGAAGGCACAACTTATTGGCGGTCTGGTACTTATAGCAATTGGAACAAGGATTCTGATAACTCATCTGATGGGACTTGAATAGGAGGGAAAATTTATGCAGATGTTTATTACGATTATTTTGCTTGTAGTCGGGTTTGTGCTCCTGATAAAGGGGGCGGATTTTTTCGTAGACGGAAGTTCGTCACTGGCCAGAGAGTTTCACATTCCGGGACTTGTAATCGGAATGACGATCGTAGCCATGGGTACTTCGCTCCCGGAGCTTTCGGTGTCGGTCACTTCTTCTATTGCGGGACACAATCAGCTTGCAGTCAGCAATGTAATCGGTTCAAATATTTTTAACCTGATGGTAGTGCTCGGTGCATCGGCTGTTTTTTCAACACTTTCGGTATCGAAATCTGTCATAAAAAAAGACCTTCCGTTCTCGATATTTGCGGCGTTACTTATCGTGCTGATCGGACTTACTACAGGAAAAGTGAACAGGATCTGGGGAATAGTATTCCTCGCTTTTTTCGCATTTTTTATCTGGTCAATGATCCACAGGACGATGACTTCAAGAAAGACAGCTGCGGAAAAGGCAGAGGACGAGGAGCTCGACCAGGATTTTCGGATTATGCCACTTTGGCTGACGATTATCTACATTGTCGGAGGAATTATAGCGATAAAGTTCGGTGGTGACTTAGTCGTCGATTCTTCTGAAAAAATAGCCCGTGCCATGGGAGTTTCAGAGACACTGATCGGACTTACGATCGTGGCCTGTGGAACTTCGCTTCCGGAGCTCGCGACTTCTATTGTTGCTGCGAAAAAGAACGAGCTCGATATGGCAGTCGGAAATGCAGTCGGATCCAATATTTTTAATCTTCTGGCAATTCTGGGTGTTGCAGCAGTTATCACACCGGTTGCGATCAGCATTGAAAATATCATTGACGCGGTCGTACTCATCGTATTCTCTTTTGTCGTCTGGCTCTTCTGCTTTAAGAGCAAAGCTATCAAAAAGCCGGCTGGTTTTGCGATGATCGCGATGTATGTCTCATATCTGGTCTATATCTGCATAAGAAAATAGAAATATTGTAAAATATATAAAAATTATTTTCCCTTTTTAAAAAGCATCTTTACTTCGCCAAGGGCGAAATACTGCTGATTTTCACTCAGCTGTTTGTAGTATTTGAGCAGTTCGTTCTCCTGACTGGAGAAAGTAGATGGATCCTGAAGCTTGTTGGTACTCATTCCGAGAAGATAATCAGGGTGAGTACCGAGCTTTTTGCAGATGGTCATAAGTGTTTCAAAATCCGGGCAGTGTTTTCCAGACAGATAGCCACTTAAAGTGGTTGG
Source organism: Lachnospiraceae bacterium (assembly GCA_003862155.1). Classification (GTDB taxonomy): domain Bacteria; phylum Bacillota; class Clostridia; order Lachnospirales; family Lachnospiraceae; genus Weimeria; species Weimeria bifida. Next base: position 121,028 of record QOUV01000004.1, on the reverse strand, counting down.
AGAAATACCGATTTCGTTCGCGAAATCGGCTTTTTTAATATTATTTTCCTCTAACAGAGAGGACAGTCTTTCAGAAAAGATGTGCAGAGGATTGTCTTTTAACATAGCAGTTCGCTCCTGAAAATTTGACGAGATTAAAAAATATGAACTAAGCATACTAAAATAAGAAAAAAATAGCGGAATATTTGAGAATATAGTAGAATAATAAAAATATATTCGAGATACTCGAAGAGAACCGGGGATTTTTGAAATTGCAAACTGAAAATCAATAGAAAATATTTCTTGTGGAAATAGAACGATAAAATGTTGTATAATAGTAGACAAAGTGACGAAATTTTTAAAAAGGAGGCCTACTGATATGGGATTTTTTGATTCTTTAAACGAAGCCGGAAAAGGATTTGGAGCAGCTGCAAAGGATGCAGCAAGAACCGCAAAACTGAATGTCAGACTCAGAAGTCTCGACGATAAACTGACGCAGGAATTTGAAAACCTGGGTAAGAAGTATTACGAGAAGCATAAGAATGAAAATACAGCAGAAAACAGGCGTATCAGTGAGATTTACACTGAGATTTCTGATACGAAGGATGAACTGGCTGATATTCGGGGCGAAGTAGTCTGCCCGAATTGCGGAGAGTACGTACCGAAGAATGCGAAGTTCTGCCCGAACTGTGGTGAGGACATGAATATTTTCGAAGAATCGGATACTACTGATGCAGAGACGGCAGATTATGATGACGTTTTTGAGGATGACGAAGCTCAGGACGATAAGGCTGATGAGGCGTCAGATGACGATAAAGCCGAAGACGATGTGAAGACATCAGATAAACCGGAAGATTCAGCTGATTCTACGGAAAAATAATCAGAATATCCGGAAAATTTATAAATAAGGAGTTTTTTAAATTGAAGAACAAGGGACCATACTATATTACAACGGCGATTGCATACACATCTGGGAAACCACACATTGGCAATACATATGAGATAATCCTCGCCGATGCGATCGCCAGATTCAAAAGGAAAGAAGGTTACGATGTTTATTTTCAGACCGGTTCAGATGAGCATGGCCAGAAGATAGAGACCCGTGCTATAGAAGACGGCTGCACACCGAAGGAGTTCGTCGACAAGACAGCGGCAGAGATCAAGCGTCTCTGGGATATGTGCAATACTTCCTATGACCGTTTTATCAGGACTACTGATGACGATCATGTAAAATGTGTCCAGAAGATCTTCAAGAAACTCTACGATCAGGGTGATATTTACAAGGGCTCTTATGACGGCATGTACTGTACTGAGTGTGAGGCCTTTTATACAAAGTCGCAGCTTACTGAGGATGGCAGATGCCCGGTCTGCGGCAGCGAAGTTCATCAGATGTCAGAAGAGGCATATTTCTTCAAGATGAGCAAATATGCTCCGAAACTTATCGACTATATAAATACACATCCTGAGTTCATTCAGCCTGTTTCAAGAAAAAACGAGATGATGAACAACTTCCTGCTTCCGGGACTTCAGGATCTCTGTGTATCGAGAAGCTCATTTAAATGGGGAATTCCTGTAGATTTTGACTCAAAGCATGTTGTCTATGTATGGCTGGATGCTCTTTCAAACTATATCACCGGACTAGGTTACGATCCGGATGGTGAGAGTGGACCGTTATATAAGAAATACTGGCCGGCAGACCTTCATCTGATCGGAAAGGATATCGTCAGATTCCATACGATCTACTGGCCTATTTTCCTGATGGCGCTCGGCGAGCCGCTTCCAAAGCAGGTTTTTGGACACCCGTGGCTTATGCAGGGTGGCGAGAAGATGTCGAAGAGCAAGGGAAATGTTATCTATGCGGACGATATGATCGACCTGTTTGGTGTAGATGCAGTCCGTTATTTCTGTATACACGAGATGCCGTACGAGAATGACGGTGTCATCACCTGGGAGCTGATGGTCGAGAGATACAATTCAGATCTTGCAAATACGCTCGGAAATCTTGTACAGCGTACACTTTCGATGTCAAACAAGTATTTTGACGGCATCGTTTGTGACAAGGGTGCCGCAGAACCGGTTGACGACGATTTGAAGTCGGTTGTTACCGCAGTCCGCGATATCTGTATCAAAAAAATGGATACGCTCCACGCTGCAGATGCACTTACAGAAATCTTCAGGATTTTTAAGCGTCTGAACAAATATATCGATGAGACTGAGCCTTGGGTATTAGCTAAGGATGAGGCAAAGAAAGACAGACTCGCTACTGTTCTCTACAACCTGGCAGACGGGATCATTACAGGGGCATCACTGCTCTATCCGTTTATGCCTGATACAGCTGAGAATATTGCGAAGCAGTTCAATACCACTCTCCGTGATTTCGACGATCTCGACAAGACGGGACTATACCCTTCAGGAACGAAGGTCATTGAGAAGCCGGAGATGCTTTTTGCCAGAAAAGATGTAAATGAGGTTTTAAAACAGACCGACGAGATCACAGAGAAACAGAAAACTGAATTTAAAGAGCATCAGAAGATAGCTTTTGAGAATCTGAAGAAGGCTGGAAAGCTCACTGTTGCAAATATGCAGGGTGATAAGAAGACCGGAGCTGTTTCATCTGACGACGAAAAGGATGAAAATCCGATAGACGTCGAGCAGAAACCTGAGATCAGCTATGACGATTTCGCCAGGCTTCAGTTCCGCATTGGAAAGATCCTGGAATGTGAGGAAGTACCGAAGTCAAAGAAACTCCTCTGCTCCAAGGTTCAGGTCGGAAGCGATGTGCTTCAGATTGTTTCTGGAATAAAAAAATACTATTCTGCAGATGAAATGGTTGGAAAGAAGGTAATGGTCCTTACCAACCTTGCTCCAAGGAAGCTTGCAGGCATTGAGTCTCAGGGCATGCTGCTCTGCGCAGAGGATGCTGACGGCAATCTCGCGCTTATGACTCCTGAGAAGGAGATGCCTTCTGGAGCTGAGATCTCATGATATTTGAGTCACACGCACATTACGAAGATAAAGCATTTGACGGTGACAGAGAGGAACTCCTGAACAAAATCCACAGTGGGCTGATCGAGACGATAGTCGACGTCGGCTCGACTCTGGAAAGCAGCAGGCAGGCCCTTGAGCTTTCGAAGTCGCACGATTACATCTATGCAGCCGTCGGAATTCATCCTGAAGAGATCAGGGATTTCGGCATACCGGGTAGGATGGTATCTGATGAGGTAAATGGCCGGCCATGCGAGAATTTCTGCCCGGATGAAATGCCGCCGGAAGACTTTGAATGGCAGGAAAATCCGACTATAAAAGAACTGACTGAATTGGCGCAGGATGGCAGATGCAAAGCTATTGGTGAGATCGGTCTCGACTACTATTGGGTAAAAGACAGAAAAGCCAGGGCCTGGCAGCAGTATTTTTTCAAGGCACAGCTTGAGCTGGCTCTTAAGCTGGACCTTCCTGTGATAATTCACTCCAGGGAGGCTGCAGCGGACACTTTTTCAATAATGAAAGAGGCTTGTGCCAAAGGCGTCAGGGCAGTTATCCACAGCTATTCGTATTCACCTGAGATGGCGATGGACTATATTGATATGGGATGCTGCATTGGAGTCGGTGGTGTAGTCACCTTCAAAAATGCGAAGAAGATAAAAGAGGTCGTCAGGCAGATTCCACTCGAGAGGATTTTAGTCGAGACAGACTGCCCTTACATGGCGCCGGAGCCGTTCCGTGGAATGAGAAATGACTCGGGATATCTGCCGTATATTATTAAATATATTGCAGGCTTAAAAGAGCTGACCGAGTACAGGGTTATGGAGACGACAAGAAAAAATGGATACGATTTTTTCTCAATATCATGATGATTATCAGGGGGATAAATGCCGCAACTGGACAGTTACAGTAAAACAATTGAAGTCCTGAACAAGTACGATTTTCACTTTAAGAAAAAATATGGGCAGAATTTTTTGATCGATTCGGACATTTTAAGAGATATCGTCGAAGGCGCAGAGGTGACTGAGTATGACACAGTCATAGAGATCGGTCCGGGAGTCGGCTCGCTGACGCAGTATCTGGCGGAGGCAGCAGGCAGAGTCATCTGCATTGAGCTCGATGACAGGCTTGTCCCGATACTTCACGACACGCTTTCAGAATATGACAATGTCACAATCATTAACGATGATGTGCTCGATGTGGATTTCGAAAAACTTTTCAAGGATGAAAATATAACAGGGCCGGTCAAGTTCGTGGCAAATCTTCCATATTATATTACTACTCCGATAATCCTTGGAATCCTGCAGAGAGATATCGATTTCGACTCGATAACGGTTATGGTTCAGCGTGAAGTCGCTGAGAGGATGCAGGCTAAACCGGGTACTTCGGAGTACGGGGCGCTGACACTTGCGGTTCAGTTCTATACGGATCCGGAGATACTTTTTACAGTAAAACCGGAGAGCTTTGTCCCGAGGCCGAAGGTCGAATCGGCTGTCATTACTCTGCACCGAAAGGAACTGACAGAGGAACAGAAGCAGATTCAGGGGCCTCTTTTCAGGACAATCAGAGCCGCTTTTAATCAGCGGCGCAAGACACTGGTAAATGCAATCTACAATGCGGGTATTTCGGACATGTCGAAAAAGGAGATGGAGGATGCCATGTGGAATTCATGCATTACTACGACATGGCGTGCCGAAGTGCTGACGCTCGATGACTATATTAAGCTTACAAAAGTGCTGAAGGTAAAATAATTGGATATATCGTCATACAGGACAGAAATAGCCAACCTGATAAGACAGATAAATCGGGAAAAAGAGACTTATAGTAAAAACACCATCGCTCTTTGCGATAAGCTTGAGAAATATGGCCAAATGCAGGACGATGACGCACTGACAGGATATGCCTGCTTTGTCAGAGGAGAATACTACTACCGCAAAAATGATGTGCTGGGATTCTACCGCGAGATGCTTAAGTGCATGGAACCATTTGAGAGGATAGGCGAATGGGGCTATCTGGCGATGGCTGACAATATGCTGGGCATTATGTCATTAAACCGAGGGAATGCACCGTTTGCACTCGATTACTATTACAGGGCACAGTCTATCTGCAAGCAGTACAGTCTTCCAGATATAGAATGGGTACTTCAGATGAATATGGGTGCTCTTTTTCTGTCGGTCGGAAGTGCCGGAGAAGCGATAGAACACTACGAAGCAGCCTACAAGTATATCATAGATCACAAAGACGATATCCCGGAGTTTATTGAGTCTTTTACGGCAGCCGCAGTCGGGCTCGGGCGAAGCTATCTGATGAATAAAGATATGGCTGATGCTGACAAATATGAGTCCATAATTGAAGTTCAATGTACACCATTTCTTTCTAAAGACGAGGAGATAAACGTATACTGTTTTCTCGCAAGATATTACTACATAAAAAAAGAACCTGATGAAAAGGAGCGCGCAGTAAAAAAGGTCGTAGAGGCCTTTTCGTCAGACATAGCAATACTCGATTTTTTCGATGATTTGTACGATTTCCTGTCACTTCTTCTGGAAACCGGAGACTATACGACATTTGCGAGTCTTCTGGTTCCGATAAAGGCTATGGCTCAAAAAACTTCAGTCAAAAATATTGAGCAGAAACTGCTTCATCTGATGATCGAATTTTTCAAAAGTGTGGGTGATAAGGACAGTTACAAAGAGGCTGCAGTTCATTACTATGAAAATGAACGGATGATGTCCCATGAGAACGATCTTATGATAAAGAGCATGATAAAGCTCAGGGAGAACCTTTACAGGCTGGCCGAGGAGAACAGCTATATCGCAGCCAAGTCCAGATCTCTGGAAAGAAAGAGCGAGACGGACCCGCTGACCAGCATGTACAACCGTTTCAGGCTGAACAGCGAGGGCGATGTCATTTACCAGCGTGGACTTAAAAACCATGTGGGAATCGCGGTCGAGATGCTCGACGTCGATTTTTTCAAGGAATACAACGACCACTATGGTCACCAGGCTGGGGACCGAGTCATAAAATATATAGCGGACTGCATTAAAAAGCTGCAGGATAATCTCAATATTTTCGCAGCCAGATATGGAGGCGACGAGTTTGTCCTGATCTATGAGGGGTACACTGAGAAGGAAGTGTTTTCACTGGCAAAGGATCTTAAGAAGATCATAAACGATGGACACGTTGTACACGAATATTCGCGTACCAATTCGAAGTTTATCACTATTTCACAGGGTATTTTCTGGGGAATCCCGGAAGAGGGCAGGAGCATCTGGCAGTTTTTGCACCAGGCGGACGGCCTTTTGTATAAAGTGAAGACCAAAAGCCGAAACAGTATTATGGTCGGACATCTCCCGATATACAGTTCGGGGAATTACGACGATACAGAAGGCGTTCTGGTGACTGAGATGGAAGATGACAGCTGATGTATTACACCTACATTGTAAAATGCTCCGATAACAGCCTGTACACAGGTTATACTACTAACTTAGAACGCAGGGTCAAAGAACACAACAACGGAAAAAAAGGAGCAAAGTATACCAGGTCGAGGAGACCGGTAGAATTAGTTTACTACGAAGAATATGCTGCCCGACACGATGCTATGTCGCGGGAAGCGCTGATAAAACAGCTTTCCCACCGGGAAAAATGCCAGCTTATTGAAGATAAACGCAATATATTTCAGTGCGGGAAAACGGAATAAAAAAAGGAGACTCTATGAGTATTTTTGATAAAATGAGAGAAAAGGCGCAGATCCGCGAGGATGAGCTGGAAAGAGCCAAAGAAGAAAAGGCTGCCGGCAAAAAGCAGACCAAGAATGAAAAACAGGCTCTTCGCGAGAGGCAGGCTGCGATAAAGAGGGCCGAGAAAGACACCGCCAGACAGAAAAAGGCTGACGAGAGATTCATGCGTGCCGCCATTGAACAGGCCCACCGCGCAGCAGCTATCAGGGAAGTGCCTATAGGCTGTGTTATCGTAAGAAACGGCAGGATAATAGCGACCGGTTATAACCGCCGCAATAATGACAGAAGTGTCCTTTCACATGCGGAACTTATTGCGATAAAGGAAGCCTGCAAAAAGACAGGCGACTGGAGGCTCGAAGACTGCACTCTGTATGTGACACTTGAGCCATGCCCGATGTGTGCCGGAGCCATAGTACAGGCGAGAATTCCAAGAGTTGTCATTGGCACCCAGAATGCAAAGGCTGGTTGCGCCGGATCAGTCATGAATCTTTTAAAACAGCCGGGGTTCAACCACCAGTGCGATATTACTTATGATGTACTTCATGACGACTGTGCGGCAATGATCACGGGATTTTTCAGAGAGCTGCGCGAAGAAAAGAGAATGGCAGAAGAGGATGTCGGGAAACCTCCGATAAAGATGGATTGATGCAGAACATGATAGAGACAGAACACCTGATACTTAGAACTTTAAGACCAGCAGAGGCTGTTATAGTCTCTGCTTTTTACAGTAGAAATTTTGACGATTTTGCAAAATATGAACCGCTTACCAGGCGAATGTCTCTTTCAACGAGATACCAGCGAAAAGTTCTGGAACTTGAGGACAATTTTCGCATTGAAGGGAAGAGAATCAGATACTACATGTTTGAGAAGTACGATCCGTTCAAGACTGTTGGTACCGTGAGCTTCAGAGAGCTGGATAAAAACGGAAATGCTTCTACAATAATCGGATACAAGGTCGACATTGAATACAGGAGGAGAGGGTATGCAAGGGAGACAATTTCTACTCTGATACCGCTGATCGAGCGGGAATACGGTGTCAGACACATCAAGGCTGAGGTACTTACAACAAATATTCCATCTCAAAATCTGCTTTCCGGACTGGGGTTTAAGAGAATAGCATTTTTAAAAAGCTATGCGAAACTGAATGGGAAAAAGCTCGACGAGTATATTTACGAAAGAGATGATTAAAAAAAGGCCGGGCTTCTGCTGTCGAACTCCTGTCATGATACGTAACCTGTGCAGTTAACTCAACCCAGGTGACCCCGAGGCACATGAGAAATCCCGCTTAGTGCTGCTTCATTCCTGACCTGACACGGTTCACGGGCACCCATTGCTCGGGACCCGGGTATCAACGTCACTTACTCAGGGCAGCTATCATTTCAGAAAAGCCCTCGAACAGAAAACACCCCGGCATATAGCGGATATTCCGGTACAGGGGACCGCTGATCCCCCGGCTGCTCGGCTTTGTCCATTTTACATTTTTCTTTCAGCTATGTCAACAAGCATCTTTTTTCTACAGCATTTTTATGATAAAATAAAACGCAGTGTAAAAATTTCAGGAGGCGTTAAATGGGACTTAATGAGACCCCTACTGGAGAAAGACTGCAGATCGGTATTTTTGGAAGAAGAAATGCCGGCAAGTCATCTATACTGAATCTTTTGACTGGACAGAACATGGCGGTCGTATCTGACATAAAGGGAACGACTACCGATCCTGTAGCTAAATCCATGGAACTTCTGCCAATCGGACCTGTCACTTTTATTGACACTCCGGGCATTGACGACTATGGGGAACTGGGACAGAAGAGAGTTGAACAGACGAAGAAGGTGCTCAGGAGGACAGATATCGCCATCCTCGTCGCAGAGGCGGATGGCTACGAATTTGCCGACGAAAAGGAATTCCTGGCTGAACTAAAAAAAAGGACAATTCCGTATATTATCGTGGCAAATAAATCTGATCTTCTGCACGATGCTAATAAAAATCAGGTAAAGCAGGATTTAGCGGATGCTCTCGGCGAGAAACCGGAGAAGATAATGCTGATAAGCACTGTCGAGAATCCAAAAGTCAGTGCCAATTTTTTAAGAATAGAGATAGCAAAGCTAGCTAATGAGCACAAAGATGAGAATCATCTGGTAAAAGATCTTCTTGAGCCGAATGATCTGGTGGTGCTTGTGATACCGATCGATGCTGCCGCACCGAAGGGAAGAATCATTCTTCCACAGCAGCAGGTGATACGGGATGTTCTCGACGCGAAAGGCACGATAGCAATCGCGCAGACTGGAGAGCTTGAGAGGCTTCTTTTGAGCCTGAAGAGAAAACCAAAGCTTGTGATCACTGATTCCCAGGCATTTAAAGATGTAGCTGAGATAGTTCCTGACGATGTGCCACTGACATCTTTTTCGATACTGATGAGCAGATACAAGGGAGATTTGACCCTTCAGACAAACGGGGTGAAGAAGCTGGAGAATCTTAAAGGAGGAGAAAAGATCCTAATCTGTGAAGGCTGCACACATCACAGACAGTGTGGAGATATTGGAACGCAGAAGCTTCCAAACCTGATCAGGGAGAAGACTGGAAAGGATTTTGACTTTGAATTTACCAGCGGCGGAGATTTTCCAGATGACCTGACACCTTATTCTCTTATTATCCACTGCGGTGGCTGCATGCTGCCGGTCAGAGAGATAAGGCACAGGCTTGATACTGCCGCGGCACAAGGGATTCCAATCACGAATTATGGAATCGCGATAGCATATTTGAATGGGATTCTCGGCAGAGTGCTGACCCCATTTCCATCTGAAGAAGTGACGAGAGGCTGATATGAGCGCACAGGACAGAACTGAAGATGCTCTCAGGGCAATGCATATTCTGATAGCTAACGCAGAGTTCGAACCCGGGAGCAACTCAAAAATTATAATTGACAAGGACGAGGCCCAGACACTTTTGAGGGAACTCGGAGACTGCCTTTATGCGATGCTTGACGAAAGCGAATTGTCGAAATCGAGCAGGCAGCAGGCAGAGAGAAGCCAGCAGAAGCAGGCTGATCTGACGGAGGAGAGGGCACGCAAAAAAGCTGAGGACATCTATGCGGGATCACTGATGTACTCGGACCATGCCCTGGATCTGATCAGCGATATTGTTACAAAGGCTACTGAGAAGATAGACAAGATCCACTCCGATATGATGGAGCAGATCGAGGAAGAAAAAAAGAAGATAAAGACCAATCAGTATGAACTGAAAGGGCAGCTGTCAGACTTGAAGGACACGCAGGAGTACCTGAGACTTATCGAAGAGGAGAACAAGCGCCTCGAGAAAGAACAGAAATCGGGCGAGTTTACGGAAGAGGCTGACGAACCATCCTATGCAAATATTAAGCCTGAGATACATGTGAATCCGGCATTTTTTCAGGGAGGAGATATTCCTGCGGGTACGGTTGCAGATGGCGTTGGAAGCGATGATACCGGCGACCTTTCGGAAAAGATTGAGAAACAGATAAATCTCGACGATCTGGACCGTGAGTACTTTGACTGGAAAAATAACGGCGATTCCGATACTGAATCCGAGCCAAAGAAAAGAGGACTCTTTGGCGTATTTAAAAAGTGATATATTTTATAACAATATTCAAGTTGGAAAAGAATGGAGGAAACAATGAAGTTATACGACACCGGAGTGTATCTGGCAGATGGTACACAGATCATACCAGATGACAGTGAAGCTGCTGCAAAACTTTCTGCTATTGGCAAAAAGGCTGATAGGAAGAGCGCATCAGAGGGTACGATGGCCTATGGTATTTTAAAGGCACACAACACCTCTGGAAATATGCAGGACTTAAAGATCAAGTTCGACAAACTGACCAGCCACGATATAACGTATGTAGGCATTATCCAGACTGCCCGTGCATCAGGACTTGAGAAATTCCCGATTCCGTATGTGCTTACGAATTGTCACAACAGTCTCTGTGCAGTCGGCGGAACTATAAATGAAGACGATCACATGTTTGGGCTTTCCTGCGCCAAGAGATATGGTGGAATCTACGTGCCGCCACACCAGGCAGTCATCCATCAGTTTGCCCGGGAGATGCTGACACGTACTGGAGATATGATCTTAGGTTCTGATTCTCACACGAGATATGGCTGTCTCGGAACCATGGCTATGGGTGAGGGCGGACCGGAGCTCGTAAAACAGCTTCTCGGAAAGACATACGATATCAAGATGCCGGGAGTCATAGCTATCTACCTGAAGGGCAAGCCGATAAAGGGAGTCGGACCTCAGGATATAGCACTCTCGATTATTGGAAAAGTATTCAAAAACGGCTACGTTAAAAACAAAGTCATGGAGTTCGTAGGCCCTGGAATCAGAAATCTCTCTGTAGACTATCGTATCGGAGTCGATGTCATGACGACAGAGACGACCTGCCTCTCATCTATCTGGGAGTGTGACGAGAAGACAGAGGAATTTTACGAGATCCACGGCAGAAAAGATGCCTATAAACCTCTGCACCCGGCTGATGTGGCATATTATGACGGCTGCGTAGAGATTGATCTCTCAGAGATCCGCCCGATGATCGCTATGCCGTTCCATCCGTCGAATACATACACTATCGCTGAACTCAAGGAAAACCTGATGGATATCCTCGATGAGACAGAGAAGAGAGCGAAGGTATCATTCGGCGACGATGTCGATTACCATTTGAAGGACAAGGTACACGATGGGAAGTTCTATGTAGATCAGGGAATCATCGCTGGCTGTGCAGGCGGCGGTTATGAAAATATCTGCGATGCAGCAGATATCCTCCGCGGAAAGAGCATCGGATCAGACGACTTTACACTGAGCGTTTACCCTGCATCTACACCTATCATGATGCAGCTCGCAAAGAATGGCTGCATTGCAGATCTGCTGGCAACAGGAGCCATCGTAAAGACCTGTTTCTGCGGACCATGCTTCGGCGCAGGAGATACACCTGCCAATAACGGATTCTCAATCCGCCATTCTACAAGAAACTTCCCGAACAGAGAGGGATCAAAGGTCCAGAACGGACAGATCGCATCAGTAGCACTGATGGATGCCCGCTCTATCGCAGCGACAGCAGCGAACAGGGGATTTTTGACAGGAGCTGATGAGATAGATGTCGACTTCAGCAAGCCGAAGTACTTCTTCGACGGTGATATTTACAAGAACCGTGTATTTGACAGCCACGGCATAGCAGATCCTGATACTGAGATCAAGTTTGGACCGAACATCAAGGACTGGCCTGAGATGAGCCCGCTTCCGAAGAACATGATCCTTAAGGTTGTTTCAGAGATCCATGATCCTGTTACGACTACTGATGAGCTTATCCCGTCAGGCGAGACTTCATCATACAGATCGAACCCAATGGCACTTGCAGAATTTGCTCTTTCAAGAAAAGACCCGGCATATGTCGGCAGGGCAAAGGAAGTTCAGAAGGCTCAGAAAGCTATAGAAGCCGACTCATGTCCTGGAGATGCACTCCCAGAGATTCACGATGTCATGAAAGCTATTCACACAAAGTTTGCTGACGTGAACAGGAGTAATATCGGTGTCGGAAGCACTATCTTTGCAGTAAAGCCAGGTGACGGTTCAGCCAGAGAACAGGCGGCAAGCTGCCAGAAGGTGCTCGGAGGCTGGGCAAATATCGCCAATGAGTACGCTACGAAGCGTTACAGAAGCAACCTCATCAACTGGGGCATGCTTCCATTTACGATCCCGGCTGGCGATCTTCCGTTCAAGAACGGAGATTACATATTTATTCCGGATGTTTTCAGTGATATCAGGAATAAAAAGACCGAGATCGAGGCCTATGTCGTAAAGGATGGAGGACTTGTTCCATTCACATTGAATATGGGCGAACTGACTGACGATGAGAGAGAGATCATCGAGGACGGCTGCCTGATCAATTACTATAGAGTGCATAACGCAAAATAATCGAAATGAAATACGTATCATGGAATGTAAATGGCCTCAGGGCCTGCATAAAAAAAGGCTTCTTTGATTATTTCAAAGAAGCCGGTGCGGATGCCTTCTGCATACAGGAGACGAAGCTGCAGGATGGACAGGTCGATATCGACAAGGACCTCGCGGGTTATCATCAGTATTGGAATTATGCCGAAAAGAAAGGCTACTCCGGAACAGCGGTCTTCACTAAAAAAGAGCCGCTTAAAGTGACATATGGGATTGGAGAACCGGAGGGAGATTCCGAAGGCAGAGTCATCACCTGTGAATTCGATGACCACTACCTCGTATGCTGCTACACGCCGAATTCTAAGCAGGGCCTGCTGCGTCTGGATTACAGGATGCAGTGGGAAGATTCGATGCGAAAATATCTGATGGAGCTCGATAAAAATAAACCTGTAGTCTACTGCGGTGACTTAAATGTCGCTCATGAAGAGATCGACCTTAAAAATCCCGCTTCAAATCATAAAAATGCCGGCTTTTCAGATGAAGAGAGACAGAAGATGACGGAACTTTTAGGTAGCGGGTTCAGGGATTCATTTCGAATGCTATACCCGGACAGGGAAGGCATCTATTCATGGTGGTCATATCGTTTTCATGCCCGCGAAAACAATGCAGGCTGGCGTATCGACTATTTTATCATCTCAGACAGATTCGCACCAAGGGTGACCGATTCTACGATAGAGACAAAAGTCGAGGGCAGTGATCACTGTCCGATCACACTCGAGTTCAACTAAAACCAAGCACTAAAGGAAGACGATATGTCTGAACAGACACCTGAAAAAAAGAAACGCGCCGAAGATTATCTCTCAGATCAGGAAAAGGCACGTTACAAAGTAATAGCAAAGAGGGCATTTGTCGTAGGACTTGCCCTCATTCTCATTTATTTCATTATCGCAAGGTGGGGAGTTATCAGCAGGGGCTGGGGAACAGTCACGAAAGTATTTCAGCCGATAGTTATCGGCCTGATAATGGCTTATTTGACTAACCCGGTAATGAAATTCTTTTCAAATATCATAAATAAGCTTGTAGACTTGTATTACAAGCACACCCATAAAACGAGAAAAAAACATCCGGACGGAAAACCAGTTGAGTGGATCCGCATACTTTCTACAATAATAGCTACGCTTGTGATACTGGCTGCAGTGCTGATTTTTATAGTCACAGTAGTACCGCAGTTCGTTTCGACAATGAACGAGCTTATCAACCATATCCATGAAAAAGTGCGCGGCGTCATAGACTGGGCAGACAAGATTACAAATTACAGATTTAAGGATGTCATGGACTCTGCGCGTGACAACAAAAATATCGACAATACGATCGACAAAGGTGTTGAGATCGTAAGAAAATATTTGAATCTGCAGAGTCAGAACCAGACATTATCTACTCTTACAAAGTGGGGAATGAATGCCGGAAAAGTTATTGTCAATATAATCATCGGCATTTTTGTAAACGTATACGTCCTTATCGAGAAGGAAAAATTCAAGAACTGGTCAAAGAAGCTGATTTATGTAATTTTCCCGGTAAAGCCGGCAAATTATGTTATGCAGACATTGAGAAAAGCAGATGAGGTGTTCTATGGCTTTATCGTTGGAAAGATCATAGACTCGATAATTATCGGAATTATCTGCTATTTTTCAATGCTCATACTTCACTTCCCGTATGCAGTCGTATGCTCGGTCATTATCGGAGTGACGAACGTAATACCTATTTTCGGCCCGTATATCGGAGCTGTCCCAACGGTTGCGCTGATCTTTGTGACCAACCCGATGCAGGGAATCTATTTCCTGATCTATGTTATTGTCTTACAGCAGATTGATGGCAATTTCATCGGACCAAAGATTCTTGGCGATTCGACTGGAGTTTCCCCGTTCTGGGTAATTTTTGCGATAACTGTAGGAGGAGGGCTCTTCGGAATTCCTGGAATGATCATCGGTGTGCCGATGGTTTCGCTGATTCTTTGGATCATCAAACGGATTTCTGATCATTTCCTCAGAAAGAGAAAAATGGTCGTATCATCAGCCGTCTACCAGAATCTGGACTACGTAGACCCACAGACCGGAGAGTATGTACAGAAGAAAGAGAATAAAAGCAAGAAGTATATGGGAATCGTTGGAAAGATGCTGGACAAGCGGAAAAAACAGGCACCGAAAAAGTGATAATGTTTGAAAAACAAGCATTGCTATGGTACTATAATATGAGTGAGATTTTTACAAAAGGGAAGAAATTGGCTTTTTCGAGGTGTACATTAATTGGAGAAGACAGAATATAAAATAAAGATGGATCAGGCTGAAACACTGGTCCGTCAGGGTGATCTTAAGGAAGCGCTAGATGTCATAGATACTCTAAACTACCACAAGATCAGGAATGTGAATGTTCTACTCCGCGCCAGTGAGATTGCCGAGGAAGCAGGAGAGCCTGAAAAGGGCAGGGAGATACTCGAGATTGCTCACGAGAAATCTCCTATAGCGAGGATGATAATCTACCGTCTGGCGCTAATCTCTGTAAAACTTGGAGAGATTGACGAGGCGGAGACTTATTATGATGAATTCACAGACATTGCACCGCACGACGGCCTGAAATACGTTATAAAATATACCATAAGAAAAGCGCAGAATGCCGATATTACAGAACTTATCGCTATTTTAGAGCAGCTCTGTGATGAGGATTTTACAGATAAGTGGGCATTTGAGCTGGCCTGCCTGTACAGAAAGCATGGGGACGATGACAAATGCACGGCACTCTGTGATAAAGTGGCACTGTGGTTTGGAGAAGGCCCTTATGTAGAAAAATCCCTCGAGATGAAGATGATGTACAAGCCTCTGACTCCCGAGCAGGAAGAACAGTACAGAAGGCTTACAAAGGGGACAAGCAGTGTCGGGTCCAAAAAAGAGAAGGAACTGTCCGATACTATAACTATACCGCAGGTAGAGGATAAGCCGGGGAAGTTCGACACAGTGAATCTCCAGGCTGAGATCCGCAAGAATATCCAGGAGATAATGAAGGCGACAGAAGCCGGTGAAGTTTCTGAAAATATGGACGCCATCAAAGATCTCGTCGGGGATATTCCATATGTTACAGAAGATAAACCTGACTCTGAAACAGACCAGGAAACCAGTGAGAGTACTGAGACGGCTGAATCTGAAGAGCCAGTGCAGGAAGAGTCGAAGACTCCGATAGAGGACTCCTACCATCAGTATCTGGCTGAAGAGTACGATGGGCAGATGGCACTTAATCTTCCGTCCGGCGAGAATGACGAGCAGATCGAAGGACAGCTCACGATAGATGATGTTCTGGATGACTGGGCCAGGCAGCAGCGTGCTATGGAAGCTGCACTGAACGACGCCAGGAAGAAGAAACTTGAAGAGGCGAAGGAGAAAGCACTCCGCGAGGCAAACCAGATTATGGATCGTCTCGTGAATATAAGCCCTCAGCTCGAGGCAGGAGTTGCCCCTGAAGAGATTCTGAAAGAGGAATATTTAAAAGAATCAGAACCAGAACCAGTTGAGCCTGACAAGAAGATCATTGGAAATGCTGATGAAAAGACTGTAGAGAGTGCAGCACAGATACTTGCAGGTGTCAATGATATGCTCCAGCACGAGATTGACACGATGTCGGATGATACACCGAATCAAGGTGCAGCAGAGCCTGAGAAAGATTCAGAAGAGATAGAGGATATAGAAGAAGCCGGAGCAGAGACTTCTGAAGAAAAGCCAGAGCCAGAAGAAACAATAGAACCAGAAGTTTCGGATGAAGAATCGGAAACTCCAGAGGAAGTTAAAGAAATTTCAGAGGAAGACGAAGAAACTCAGGAAAAGGAATCAGAGGACACAGAGGAAGAACCGGAAACGGAAACTCTGGAGGAAGAGCCGATAGAGGCTTCAGAGCAAGAGACAGAGACTAAGGAAGAGAGACCAGAAGCTTCAGAGGAAGAAGAAGAGACTGAAGTAGCTGAGGAAGAGGAAGAGTCAGAAGCAGCTGAGGAAGAGCAGGAGTCAGAAGAACCAGAGGAAGAAATCGAACCATTCACTGGAAAAAGACCCGAACATTTCAGCCCGATAGATGATAAGACACGCCCGTTTAATATCGACATAAGTACATTAGCCAGACAGATAGAAAGTGAAGCGTTGGATGAGGATCGGGTAAAAGTCGAATTTACTGACGAAGAGAAGGGAGTCCTCAGCTATTTTACAGATGTGCATGGCATGAGCGTACAGATTCAGAAGGCCCTCAATGCTGTTAAAGTCAAGTGTGAATCAAATGGCAGTATAAAAACAGGAAACCTCACTATATCGGGCTCAGACGGAAGCGGAAAGACGGCTCTTGCGAGCAAGCTTGTACAGATAGTACAGATGGAAACCGGTAAGCTGGGCGCTGGCGCCGGAAAGATCACGGGTGAGAAGATCAATTCAAAGGACCTGAATGCCCTGATAGAGAAGGTAAAGGGTGGAAGCCTGATGATAGAGAAGGCCGGTGGCATGAATTACGACACAGCTGTCTCGCTGGCACTTATGATTGAAAATGACCGGAGTGGTACATTATTTATACTTGAAGACAGTGAGAGTGAGCTGAAGAAGCTTGCTGAAGGTGTACCTAAGCTCTGGAAATATTTCACAGAGCACTTGTCGATTCCTGAGATGACACAGGATGAACTGGTCAATTTTGGAAAAATTTATGTCCTTGACTGCGGATATTCTATGGATGACATGGGGATCCTGGCGCTTTATGACAGGATTGGCATGCTCCAGGGAGGCGATAATCCAGTTAGTATTAAGGATGTAAAGGAGATATTAGACGAGGGAATCGCTCGCTACAAAAAAAGGAGCAAGGGATTTTTCAGTCATTTTTCTGCGAGAATATCTGATGAAGACGGCAGACCACTTCTCCAGGAAAAGGACATCATAGCATAATTTAATTTTAGATGGAGGCGGGGAAATGAGTCACTTTACAGATTTAGATGCATACTTATTCGGGCAAGGGACGCATTACGACATCTTCAGAAAACTTGGAGCACATCCGGGAACGGTTAACGGACAGAAGGGCTTTTGGTTTGATGTTTGGGCACCTCATGCGAAGGAAGTCCATGTTATTGGAGAGTTTAACGGCTGGGACGAGCAGGCTGCTCCGATGTCAAAGATCTCTCCAGAAGAAATCGGTGTCTGGGAGTGCTTTATTGCTGGAGCTAAAAAAGGCCAGATGTACAAATATCTGATCCATGGAAGCAACGATCAGAACCTCTACAAGGCTGATCCTTTCGCAGAGTATGCAGAGCTCAGGCCGGGAACTGCCAGCAGGCTTTGGACGACTGATGGTTTCAAATGGACGGACAGCAGCTGGCTCAAAGAGAGAGCAGATGACACTCCTTACTATGAGAAACCGCTTTCGATTTACGAAGTTCACCTGGGTTCATGGATGAGACATCCGGGAACAGATGACGATGGCTTTTATACTTACAGGGAGCTCGCAGACCGGCTTGTAGATTATGTAGCAGACATGGGCTACACACATGTGGAGCTGATGGGGATCTCAGAGTATCCTTATGACGGATCGTGGGGTTATCAGGTCACTGGATACTATGCTCCGACATCAAGGTACGGGACACCTCAGGATTTCATGTACCTTGTAAACGCTTTCCACACCAAAAATATCGGAGTTATCCTCGACTGGGTACCGGCGCATTTTCCAAAAGATGCTCATGGTCTCGCAGATTTTGACGGAGAGCCGCTTTTTGAATATTCAGATCCGAGAAAGGGCGAGCATCCTGAATGGGGCACGAAGATTTTCGACTATGGCAAGCCGCAGGTGAAGAATTTCCTGATCGGTTCAGCTATAAACTGGGTTGAGAACTACCATATAGATGGACTCAGAGTAGATGCGGTCGCATCGATGCTTTATCTCGATTATGGAAAAGAAGCAGGACAGTGGGTACCGAACAAAAACGGTGGAAACGAGAACCTCGAAGCCATCGAATTCTTCAAACATATAAATTCACTGATGACAGGCAGATACAAGGGATTTCTGATGATCGCCGAGGAGTCGACAGCCTGGCCGAAAGTCACAGGGAATGTAGAAGATGACGGCCTGAACTTTTCGTATAAGTGGAATATGGGCTGGATGCACGATTTCCTCGATTATATGCAGCTGGATCCGTTCTTCCGCAAGGACAATCACAATCGCATGACTTTTGCGATGAGCTATAACGAATACGAGAAATACATTCTCGTTATTTCGCATGACGAGGTTGTCCACCTGAAGAAGTCGATGATCGAGAAGATGCCGGGTGACGAGGCAGAGAAGTTTGCAAATCTCCGCGCAGGGTACGCATTTATGATGTGCCATCCAGGCAAAAAGCTGCTTTTCATGGGTCAGGAATTTGCCCAGACTCACGAGTGGAGTGAGAAATGGGAGCTCTCATGGTATGAGCTCGAGAATCCGCGCCACAGGGGAATGCAGAACTGGGTAAAGAAGCTTCTGCATATTTACAGGAAATATCCGTCCCTCTGGCAGCAGGATATCAACTGGAATGGTTTTGAGTGGATAAATGCAAACGACAGCTACAGGAGTATATTCAGTTTTATCAGGAAGAGCAAGGACGGAAAGAAGAATATTCTCTGCGTCGTAAACTTCACACCAGTCGCATATCCTGATTACAGAGTCGGAGTAGTAAGTACACAGAAACATGAGCTGATACTCTCGAGCGACGAACCGGAGTATACCGGAGACACGGAGCCTCAGCAGAAGAAGAGAAAAAAGAAGAGCTTTACACCGGAGAGAAAGCCGTGCGACGGACGGGACTATTCGATCGGATATCCGCTCCCGGCATTTGGTGTGGCGCTTTTCAGCTTTGATTATGATGTATGAACTCATTTTTTAATAAGCGGAGAGTTATCACACTGATTACAGCTGCTGTCCTGGTAGTGGCAGTGATAGTGATCGCACTGTGGCAGAATGACAGATCGTACGATTCTTACGATGTCGAGCAGAGTTTTTCGACAAATGGTGCTTCGGCGCAGAATTTTGTATCCTTTGCAGATGGGCTGATGGCTTATTCAAGAGATGGAGCACAACTGTATGATTCCGATGGCAGGACATTATGGAATGAATCGTACAATATGCAGAATCCCGAGGTCAGGATCAGTGGCGACAGGCTTCTGATATACGACAGAGGAGGCAGCACATTTGTGATCATGTCTCCACAGAAAGAGATCTCCGTTATTTCGACCACTCACCCGATAGTACAGGCAGACATAGCGTCAAACGGCATATCGGCAGTACTTACCGAGGAAGAGGACACTGGATATATAAATATTTACAAGGCTGATGGAACGTCTTTGGCAGACGGACAGGTTCATCTGTCGCAGACAGGATATCCAATGTCGATAGCCATGTCAGACGACGGGACGAGACTCATTATGTCTCTATCAGTTATAAAAACAGATTCTCTGGCCACACAGATAAATATTTATGATTTTACAGATGCTGGTGACCAGAAGAAGGATAATATCATAGCGTCATTTAAGTATGACGACACAGTGTGCCCTCAGACAGCTTTTTTCTCTGATGGAAGTGCAGCGGCACTGACAGATTCTGGCGCAGTGCTTTACACATCCGGCAATGATGTAAAAGAAAAGAAGAAGATAAAAACTGATTTCGAGACTGAAAGTGTTATAATGAGCGGTGGGTATTTCGGACTCATACACCGTACGGTGAAAAATGACAAAGTGCT
Source organism: Lachnospiraceae bacterium (assembly GCA_003862155.1). Lineage (GTDB taxonomy): Bacteria > Bacillota > Clostridia > Lachnospirales > Lachnospiraceae > Weimeria > Weimeria bifida. The sequence goes on along the minus strand of QOUV01000004.1, from coordinate 100,633 downwards.
CGAGGTTTATGATGATAACGGCCGAAAGACCTGTACAGAAAAACTCGACGCCTCGTATAAGAGATGCAGTTTTTTAAGAGACGATCTGCTGATAGAACAAACAGGAGAGAAAATAAGGTTATTCGATGTCAGAGGAAAGACAAAATTCAGCTACACTTTCCCAGATGAAGTAATAGCTTTCGAGGCTGCTGGAAACGAGAGAGATTATTTCCTTATCCAGCCGGAGAACAGCCAGATAATAAAACTCAACTGATATGGAGGAAATAGATTGAATTCTGTACTGATATTGACAATAATACTGTTTGTGGCGGCGTTTGCCATTGGTTTTCACAGGGGACTCTTCGGGATTGTAAGTGGACTTATTAACTGGGCTATCATAATAGGTTTTTTATATTTTGTGGCACCACCGATCGAAAAGTATCTGATGAAGGGTGGCGCTTATACAAACTTTCGTAATTCGGTTTCAGAGAACGTTAAAGCCGGTCTGGTCAAAAAAGAAAACAAATATATAGATGCGCTGAAAAAGGAGGCAGAGAAAAAAACTGACAGTATCTATTCAGATGATATCGAAAAGCCCAGGAAAGCAGATATTGTATTGTCAGACTCACAGAGTATGAAGGACTTCCTGGAGGATCTGGGGATTAAAGTTCCGATAAAGGCTTCGGATTACTATTCGAAAAAGATAAATAAAAAGACCAATGATGCAGCAAACATGACTGCAAACATCAACGCATCAAATGCGAAAAAAATCACAGCTGCAAACCAGACTATCTCGGATGCCATTGGTACACAGGTGGCGACACTGATGGTTAAGGGAATTGCGATACTGATTTCGCTTCTGATCGCTTTTATCATAACGAGAATTCTTTCTCTTGTAGCGCAGATTTTGGGAAAGGTACCTGTGATCGGAGGTTTTTCAAAGGTGCTCGGCGGTATCTGGGGAGTCATCGTAGCGCTGCTTATTCTCTGGCTGTTTATGGATATTGTCACATGCTTCTCGACTACGTCGCTCTGCCAGAAAATTACAGCACAGATTACAAAGAATGAGGTATTAAATATACTCTATATGAATAATCCACTGTTATTTTTGATAAATAAATAAACTAGGAGGTTTTAACAATGGGACAGGTTATAGGAAAAACAGAGGATGGAAAAGATATCATTGCGTACGAGATTTCCGGAGGAAGGCTTCATGCTAAGGTCATGAATTTCGGCGCTAATCTGATGGAACTTCATGTGAAGATGGCAGATGGAGAGGACCGCGACATCGTACTTGGCTACAAGAATATTGAACAGTACTTTGACAATGATCCGAACTATGGATGCCTTATCGGACCAAATGCAAACAGAGTCGGCGGCGCTTCATTTAAAATAGACGGCGTAGAGTATCAGCTCGATAAGAATGAATTCGGCCACAACAATCTCCACAGTGCTTTTCATTCTGTTCAGAGAAGCATGTGGGAGACTAAAGAAGAGGCAGCGGACCACGTTACCTTTGTTTACCACAGACCTGATATGGAATTTGGTTTCCCGGGAAATATGGACATAGAGGCCACATATACCATTGATTCAGACAGCCATTTGATCCTGGATTACAAAGGGATTTCAGATAAAAAGACTGTTTTCAATCCGACGAACCACTCTTACTTCAATTTGCACGGAGAGGGAAACGGAGATATCCAGGACCATGAAGTCTGCATTCATGCAGATTATTTCTCAGAGACAGATGAGGAGTCGATCCCGCACGGCACAGACACTAAAGTGGAGGGAACTCCGATGGACTTTAGAGAATTCCACGCTATAAGCGAGAGGATTGATGCAGACTATGATCAGCTGAAGTGGGCTGGCGGATATGACCACAACTATGAACTGTTAAAGGATGAGAAATACCACAGACCGGCATTTGACCACGACGGAATGAAGGAATACGAGGCAGCTCAGTTCAGACTTCCAGACAAGTCATTACAGGTTAATGTGATTACGGACCGTCCGGGAGTCCAGTTCTATGCTGGAAACAATATTAGCGGAAAAGAGTATGGAAAGAGCGGCAGGCTCTATGTACGCCGCGGCGGACTCGCTTTTGAGACACAGTTTTTCCCGAATGCGATAAATGTACCAAAATACGATCAGCCAGTTATCGAGGCAGGAAAAACCTATCATACAAGAACAGTTTATGAGATAATCTAAGTTGTAAGAGAATCTAAGGAGTGAAAATGAAGATTTTAATAGGGAACGATCATGCGGGTACTGAGCTGAAATTTGAAATTATGGAGCATCTGCAGGAAGAAGGGTATGAAGTCGAAAATTTTGGGACGGATACGACAGAGAGAGTGAACTACCCTGAGATAGGACAGAAAGTCGCAGAGGCACTTATGGCTGGAGATGGTGATCTGGGAATACTTATCTGTGGTACAGGAGTGGGAATCACACTTGCAGCAAATAAAGTCCCTGGAATCCGCGCAGCATGCTGCTCAGATACCACAACGGCTCACCTCGTAAGAGAGCACAACCATGCGAATATCTTAGGGATTGGAGCCAGGATCGTCGGACCGGAGCTTGCGAAAGACATAGTTGACAGCTATCTGAATGCAGTTCCTCAGGGTGGACGTCACCAGACAAGAATCGACATGATCACAGAGATAGAGAAAAAATACAACAAATAAGTAGTATAGCAGGCAGGACATGGGAGAAAAACTTACAGAGTCAGATGTAAAGAAAATTCAGGCTGAAATAGACGACAGAAAGTTCAACAAGAGACCGAAACTTATAGCTGAGGTGCAGGAGACAAGGGCACATGGGGACTTGTCTGAGAATTTCGAGTATCACGAGGCAAAGCGGGCGAAAAATCGTAATGACAGCAGAATCCGCTACCTTGAGAGAATGCTTCAGAATGCCACAGTCATCTCCGACAAATCTGAGGAGGGAACTGTCGGTATGAATAATACGGTGACTCTGTATATTCCGGAGGATGATGAGACTGAGAAATATAAGATCACGACGAGCATCCGCGGTAATTCTCTCGAAAACAAGATCTCTATAGAGTCCCCTCTAGGCAAAGCCATCTACGGTAAAAAAGTCGGAGACACCGTCACTGTCAGGGTAAATGACAATTACTCATATGATGTGGTCATAAAGGATATAGACGAGTCTACTACAGACGAAGATGACCAGATAAAAAGCTACTAAAAAAGGTTCCCGAAAGGGAACCTTCAAAATACCGGAGACGAAGGGATTCGAACCCTTGTGCCGCGATTGGGCGGCAAACGCATTTCGAGTGCGCCTCGTTATGACCGCTTCGATACGTCTCCAACAGTGACTTATTGTACTATAAAAAAACGAATTTGACAAGAACTTTTTCAGAAAGGAGAAAAAATGGCAATCACAGACCTTCCTAAGATGTTAAAAAAACCTCTGGATGCCGCAGGTCCGAGTTTTAACAAGCACGATCTGGACCGTGACTCCTTTATGCTTCGCGGGGCACTGGCGAAACAGGGATTTGACCTCTGGAGGCACTGCTTCCACGGAGTCAGTGAGACTACAGGCAAAGAGCGGAGTTTTACGATAGATTTTGGCGGAGTAAATCCACAGCTTCGGGAAGATGAGCCGGTTTTTTCGAGGGAAGATGAAAAGCCGTCATTTTTTATGGTGCTTGCGACTGTAGGCGGAGAAGATGGATCAGTTCTGGTCAGATACTTTCCATGGGATTCTGTGAGCATTGGAACTGAGATGGATGTGCTTGCGAGTGCAGAGGACTGCTTCCTTTCAGAGACCAGGACGATGGGCAGGATCAAAGTCACATCGGAGATGGTCGAGAAGAATCCGCTGGATTACAGCGAGGCTGGAAATCTTATCTGGGACTTGAAGATCAATAAACGCGTAGCGCTGAACTTGGGATACAGCACATCCGGACCTTTGCGCGATTCCGAGATAATGGATGCGTATTGGCACACCGAAGGACTTATTACAGAGTATTCCGGAGAAATCGAGTGGAACGGTGAAAAATACAAAGTAAAGCCGGAGAACTCGAATGGATACGCCGACAAGGTCTGGGGAAAGACAGCTGGACCGAGCTGGGATTATATCAGCTGCTCGAATCTTACCAGTAAAAAGAACGGCAGACTTAAAAACAGCGCTTTCGCATTCGGCGAAGGCACAAAGGTCAAAGTTGGAACGATAGATACTGAAAAAGCTCTTGCAGGCGGTATCTTCCTCGATGGCGAAACATATGAGTACAATTTTTCAAATATGTGGATGCTCACGAGAAGCAAGACTTCGGTAAAGCAGAACGGTAAAAAGTACCTGTTTGAGATTGAAGAAGAAACTCCGTTATCGAGAGTAAGGCTCAAGGTCATTTGCGATAAGACGCAGATGCGTGAGTTTAATTGCGGCACCACGGCAGGAACCAGGAGAAAAGTGCTGGTTGATGGCAACGGCAAAGCTGAGATGATCTTAGAGAGGAAAAAGGTCTCTCTTAAGAACAAATGGGAATGGGAAACCGTAGACGTCCTGAAGGGAGAGAATGTATTTGTCTCCTATATGGACAACAAAACTTATAAAAAGTGAAAGGCGAAAAGATGAAGATCGGAATGCTTACAAGTGGCGGAGACTGCCAGGCATTGAACGCCGCAATGAGAGGTGTGGTCAAGGGACTCGAGAATATTTGCAGGGATGACCTCGAGATTTACGGTTTCCTGAACGGATACAAGGGCCTTATCTATGGTGACTACAGGAAGCTGACTGGAGCTGATTTTTCAGGAATACTCACAAAGGGAGGAACGATTCTCGGTTCATCGAGACAGCCGTTCAAGCTTATGAGAGTTCCGGATGAGAACGGACTCGACAAAGTTGAGGCCATGAAGTCGAATTACAAGAGACTTGGACTGGACTGCATAGTCATCCTCGGTGGAAATGGAACGCAGAAGACGGCAAATCTGCTTCGTGAAGAGGGATTAAATGTCATCCATCTTCCAAAGACCATTGATAATGATATCTATGGCACAGATATGACGTTCGGATTTTATTCAGCAGTAAATATAGCGACAAAGACTATCGACTGCATTCACACGACCGCAGCCTCTCACAACAGAGTATTTATAGTTGAGGTCATGGGCCATAAGGTAGGATGGCTGACGCTATACGCAGGAGTTGCTTCCGGAGCAGATATCATCCTTCTGCCGGAGATTCCGTATGAGAATGTAAAGATCCTCGATGCAATCCAGAAGAGACACAAGCAGGGTAAAGGATTTACTATTCTTGCAGTAGCAGAGGGAGCTATTTCAAAAGACGACGCAGCTCTTCCGAAGAAGGAGAGAAAAGAAAAGCTTGCCAAAGAAGCCAAGAAATGGCCTTCGGTATCGTATAAGATCGCAGACATGATCACGCAGGCTACAGGCTCAGAGGTCAGAGTTACGATCCCTGGACATATGCAGAGAGGTGGAAGTCCCTGCCCATACGACAGGATACTTTCAACAAGACTTGGATCGGCAGCGGCCAAAGCTATCGTTGATCGCAAATTCGGCAACATGGTTGCCATTATAAATGGTGAGACAAAACTTGTACCGCTTGCAGAAGTAGCTGGAAAGCTTAAGATGGTAGATCCTAAGAGCAGGATGGTGCAGGAAGCTAAACGGATTGGAATCTCGTTTGGAGACTGAGCCTGACGGGAATACTTGTAAAAAGGAGCATGATTTAATATGGCATACATGGCCCTGTACAGAAAGTTCAGGCCACAGAAATTTTCAGATGTAAAGGGCCAGGACCATATAGTGACGACCTTGAAAAATGAGCTCAAGGCCGGAAGAATTGGACACGCCTATCTTTTTACCGGAACCCGCGGAACCGGAAAGACAACTGTAGCGAAGATTTTTGCAAGGGCGGTAAACTGCGAGCATCCGCTTCCGGACGGCAGTCCGTGCGGAGAGTGCGATACCTGCAGGGCGATAGCAGAGGGCGCTTCGATGAATGTGATGGAGATCGATGCGGCTTCGAATAATGGTGTTGAAAATATCAGGAGCATAATCGAGGACGTAGAATACCCTCCGGCAGCAGGTAAGTATAAGGTCTACATCATTGATGAGGTCCATATGTTAAGCCCCGGCGCGTTCAATGCATTTTTAAAGACACTCGAGGAACCGCCATCATACGTTATTTTTATTCTGGCTACTACTGAACTTCAAAAAATTCCAGTCACTATACTGTCGAGGTGCCAGAGGTACGATTTCCACAGGATTTCAGTTGATGTCATATCAGCCCGCCTCGGGGAGCTCTGTGAAAAAGAAGGAGTGAAGGCTTCAGATGAAGCTCTGAATTACGTGGCCAGAGCTGGTGACGGCTCAATGCGTGACGCGCTGAGCCTTCTGGATCAGTGTATCAATTTTTATCTGGGAGAAGAGCTGACCTACGACAAAGTACTGAGTGTGCTTGGTGCGGTGGACACAGAGGTCCTTTCCCGGATTTACAATGCCATAGTAGATATTGACATTGCAGGAGTCTGCAGAGTTATAGACTCAGTAATGACAGAGGGAAGAGATTTGAATTCCTTTGTCTCGGACTTTGTCTGGTATCTGCGCGATATGCTCCTCTACAAAAATGCCCCCGGGATGGCCGATACCTTCGATATGACCTATGAGAACAAGAAGAGGCTGTTTGAGGACAGCGATAAATTATCTGCGGAGGCAATGATACGCTATATCCGTATACTGAGTGATCTTGAAAACCAGATGCGTTTTGCGCAGGACAAGAGAGTGCTGCTTGAAGTTTCTCTGATAAGGCTTATGCACCCGGAAATGGATAGTGACAACTATGCACTTGTAAATCGCATAGATGAGCTTGAACACAGGATTGATTCAGGTGACATACAGGTAAAAAATGCCGCAGTGCAGCAGGCAGAACCGGTCGAGATAACGCCGCTGCCGACAGCTGTTCCGGAGGATCTTAAAGAGGCAAAGTCAGTTCTAAACGATGTGGCAAAAACTATGGCTGGAAGTTTCAGGGCAGGCTGGGGAGACCAGAGGCATCAGCCATTTGTAGAAAATGACAAGCTTGTCGTATATTTTGACAATAAAAGAGACTTGAACATCTGTAACAAGGATTTCGATGCATTTTCCGCGAAATTGAATCAGATCCTGGGAAAACAGGTGCCAATCGAGTTTAAATTCAATGAAAAAAACCAGACGTTCCAGAAAATCGATGATCCCAGCCGGGATATGCAGCAGATAATTGGAACTGATATGCCAATAGACATAGAAGAAGACACAGAATAGGAGTTAAATATGTCCAGACGTGGTGGATTTCCAGGTGGAATGCCTGGCAACATGAACAACCTTATGAAGCAGGCGCAGAGAATGCAGCGCCAGATGGAACAGAGCCAGAAAGAACTTGCTGAAAAGGAATTCAAGGGAACAGCCGGTGGCGGAGCAGTCGAAGTCACAGTTTCAGGTTCGAAAGAGATCAAGGCAGTTCATATCGAGCCGGATGCAGTTGATCCGGATGATGTAGAGATGCTCGAGGATATGATAGTCGCAGCCTCAAACGAAGCGATGAAGCAGGTTGACGAGGAAACACAGAAAGCTATGGGTGGTCTGACAGGCGGAATGGGTGGAGGACTGCCATTCTGATGGATTACTATTCAAAGCAGATCTCAGACCTTATCGCCTCACTCTCTTCTCTTCCTGGAATCGGCGAGAAGACTGCGCAGAGGCTGGCTTTCCATATTTTATCTATGCCAGCCGATCAGGTGGACAAACTGGCAGACACTATAAAATCAGCCAGAAAAAATGTCCGCTACTGCAAAGTCTGCTGCACGCTTACAGATCAGGAAATCTGCCCGATCTGCTCGAATCCTAAGAGAGACCACAGTACGATTATGGTCGTTGAGGATACGAGGGATTTAGCGGCATACGAGAAAACCGGAGAGTACAATGGAGTTTACCATGTACTTCACGGAGCCATTTCCCCGATGCAGGGAATCGGTCCGGAAGATATAAGACTTAAAGAGCTGATGAGCCGCCTCTCCTCTGATGAGGTGAAGGAAGTTATCATCGCGACAAACTCCTCGCTTGAAGGAGAGACGACGGCCATGTATATAAGCCGCCTTATAAAGCCTACGGGGATAAAGGTGTCCCGTATCGCGAGCGGTGTACCGGTTGGAGGAGATCTCGAATACATCGATGAGGTTACGCTTCTTCGCGCATTAGAGGGACGTAAAGAACTGTAAATACGTAAAAAAGAGCATTCGGCTGGTCCGGGTGCTTTTGTCATATTGTAAGAGGGTGGTAAAAATATGTCATTCGATGATTTTTCAAACAGAGACGTTAATGATTCTATTGATGAGATGTTTGACTACAATCATGACGGCGAGCTGAATTCGAGCGAGCAGGCCAATGTTAATGCATATCGTGAAAGAATAGGTTCGAGGATTTCCCTTAGAAGGGGACCTTATGGGATATTGGTATTTTTTCTTGCTGTTTATTCCTTTATGCTTATGATAGAATCCATCAGCAATTATGATGCTGGCGCAGACCAAAGAGAACGCGCAAAGGATATGAAAGCACAGCGGGAAGAGTTTGAAAACGCCCAGACTGTCAACTACTTCTACGATGACGGAACTGAGAGCGACGAGGATAACAGCTACGACGATAAGTACAACATCACTTCTGAGGATGACTGGTACTATTATTTTGATGACGAGGAATGAATATGAAGGGGAAAAGGGAGTCTGCTTCCAAGGAGAAAAAATTTCCAATTAAAAAAATGGTACTGACGACTATTGCGGCCGTCCTGCTGGCAATAGTCGTCGTGCTGATCTGGAAAGCTGCTGTCTCGGTGGATCCTTTCAAGTATCTTACGATATCCTTCGATGGGGCAAAGCCGTACCTGATTCCAAGGGCCGAGGTGACGAAAGACGCGCCGGCAGGAATCAGGGCAAGAGATTTTACTTTTTCAACTAAGGACAGTAATAAGGCTGTTTTTTCTTACGAGGGGCAGATCTTTTATGTAAAATTCAAAAAGAAAAATAACCTGCTGCGCAACCGTTATTATTCGCAAAGGATAAAAACGTATAAGGTCGGCAGGACACCAGATTATGTCAGAGATTCAAGCGATCTCGATGAACCAAATCGACATATCATATCGGCGAGGGACGAACTGGATAAGGTGGCAAAGAAAATTCTGAAGCAGAACGGGAAAAAATACAAATCCTACGAATACCGGGGAATGATTACACGGCTGGCGCCATCATACGACTCGGATGAGAAAGACCATGAGGCCGCCTACCTGATTTATTCCGCGGATCAGGACCTTCTGCATACAAAGAATGTTGTCGCGGTCGAGCTCTATAATGTCGCGGTAGATGGCAGGTACAATCTGTCATATCAAAAAGGCGAAAACCGCTTTATGAGGGAGTATTATTACGAGGATCTCTATAATGATATCATGGCAGATTACCCTGGCTGGAATTATCTGCAGGACGATGAAGTGAACTATGAGAAGCTGAAAACTGACTCATGATGATGTCAATTTTTTTAATAAGACCTATATCATATAAAACATTGTTGTACGATTTTTGTAAAAGAGGGCACTATGCCCTCTTTTTATATGGGAAGTTTGCGTTAAAGAAACCGATTATCAGGCCGAAATAAATAATAGGGAGTGCTGCGGAGGTTTTATGCAGATAGAAGACCTTATTGTAAAAAATAATACGACAGATAAAAATACAAATAAAGCGGCTGAATACATAGCTGAGTATAAGAAAAATAACTCCGGCATAAGCCTTATGGGTGTCGATACTGACGCCAGGTCGCAGGGCATAGTAATTGAAAAAGGCGAGGGCCTGATGCGCTCACCTGTCTATAATAAAAAGACTATCAAAACAGAGGCTGAGGCATATGAGAAGCAGCTTCAGTCTGGAGCCGGTGAGAAAAATATTCAGAATGAGATGATTCTTGCAGCTCATACGATGTCGAAACAGGACTATAAGAAAATGATCGAAAAAGGCTTTGATCCGGCAGATACGGATTCTAAGACCTTTGTTACGATAGCAGATAAGATCCGTATAAACATGGCAAAGGCTGGGAAGGATATGTCGATTACAGGCGGCGTATCTAAGGCGGCAGTAGAGGCAGTGTCGGGCTCGGCGGCTGAAGCAAACAGCATAGAGAGCGCGATAAAGCAGTCCTCAGGAGAGTCTGTGGTTCCGCAGTCTTCAGCTCCATCCACAGCAGAAACAGTATCGAATGTTAAGAGTGCACCCCAAAGTGCAGGCCCGCAGACAGCAGATACCATTTCAAATGTACAGACAGCACTTCAGAATGCTGACCTGCCGACGGATACGGTCACGATGCGGCAGGTAAAGGAGACAGTTTCGAAGGCAGCTGAACTTCCGGATACAATAAGCGCGGATACCAGCACTTATCTGCTGAAGAATGACCAGCAGCCAACAGTGGACAATGTCTTAAAGGCTGAGTTTGCCGGAAATACAGATATGTCGCAGCAGACAGACCTTTCTGATAAGGATATAGAGAACCTGATGCCTCAGATTACTGGAAAAATCGAAGAGGCCGGGCTTGACGCAGACCAAACTCAGATTTCAAATGCTGTTTTTCTGTTAAAAAATAATGTACCGCTTACAGCAGAAAATATCCAGGATTTTAATACATTAAACGTAGCAAAGACAATTACAGCTCAGGAGCTTCCGCAGGCCATAACGGATGCGGTAAGAGAAGGAAAGAGTCCGCTCGAAGCGATGGCAGTAATGGGCTTTTCAGATATGGATAAGTCCAGAGATGCAGCTGATGTCATATCGAAAGCTACAGACGAGGATCTATCCAGCGTCATAGCAGACGAAAAGCCACTGACTATAGAAAATCTGAAGCAGGCTATGGCCGATAATTCAGACATCAGCGGCTCAGATAATTCTGGCAGTAACAGTGGTTTGCAGAGTTCTGCCAGTGCAGATGAGTTAAAGCTGGTTTCAGCCAAAAGGCAGCTCGAGGAGGCCCGCCTCATGATGACAACTGAGGCAAACTATCGTCTGATAAAGCAGGGAATCTCTGTCGATACGACAGAGCTCTCAGATATAGTCGAGCAGCTTAAGGCGCAGGAGAAGACTCTGGGAGAGGCACTTTTCCCGGATGACATCAAAAAGGCAGCTCTTTTCGATGATACGACAGATGCGATAGAGAACGCGAAGCAGTCGCCGGCAGCGCTTATATCGTGTTATAAGACATACGACGGTATTTTTTCAAGTGGGCTGAGCGAGATAGCCTCAGGAAAAACTACAAATGATCTGCTTAAAAAAGCCGGAAGTGCCTATGAGACTTTGAGTACAGAGGTAAGGCCGGATTTGGGAGATTCGATACAGAAGGCATTTGCGAATGTCGATGATATCTTAGGTGAGACAGGCCTCGAGGCAAACGACGAGAATCGCCGTGCGGTAAGAATACTCGCGTATAACAGCCGTGAAATAACAGAAAAAAATGTCTCAGACGTAAAGGCTGCCGACGAAAAGGTTCAGAAGGTTTTCAATAACCTTAAGCCTGGAGTTGTAATGAAGCTTATAAAAAATGGCGAAAATCCACTTCAGATGTCGATGGACGAGCTCTATGACAAGACGGAGGAGATAAAGAAGGTCATGGCATCGAGCGGCTCGTCAGCAGATAAGGACGCTGCTGACTATGCTGACTTCCTCTGGAAGGCTGAAAACAGCGGAAAGATTACAGAAGATGAGAAGCAGTCATATATAGGACTTTACCGACTGATGAATCAGATAGATGTGACTGATGGAGCACCGATAGGAGCGCTTTTATCAGAGGGAGCTGATATCACGATGGAGAATCTGATGCAGGCGGTCCGCTCCACCAGAAATGAGGGGATGGATTACTCAGTTGATGACAGCTTCAGCACACCGGATTCTTCTATCACGAATTCTATAACAGACCAGATAAGCACGGCCTTTGAGAAGGAAAAGGAATTCGAGACACAGAGAACCCGCGACGCCAAAGCTCTTGCTACACCGGAGCGCCTTCAGGCAATCGGTGGAGAAAAGGCTTATATGCCGATGTCACCGGACAGATTAGCGAGTGCTCTTGAAGCCGAAAGCAGCAATACTGACGAGAGTGAAACAGACGAACAGCTTTATCAGGCGAAGAAGGCTGAGATAGAGCAGGCAGTGGCAGAAGCGGACGAGAGGACATACCAGATCCTGAATGATTCAGAGGTTGCAGTTTCACCGCTGAACATTCAGGCCGTAAATCAGGTAATCAAAAACCACAGATTTTTCTATACAAGGCTCTATGGAGAAAATGGCCGCCAGCCGTTTGATGTATTAGCAGACAGTATGGGCATTGGCGATGGCCTGACTTTGGATGAGGGATGGGAGAAGCTTATAAACGATTTCTCCGAGGCCTTGAAATCGCCGCAGGAGATGGCTGAGGCTCAAAAGGAGCTCTACGACACAGCAGAGAATGCCCTCCGGAAGTCATTGGCAGACGACGCAGCCGCCGGAAAAATAGACATCAGGCTTATACAGCAGTCAGTCCGCCAGCTCTCAGTGATGAAAGAGCTTTCGCAGAAGAAGGAAGAGTACGCGATTCCGGTAATGGTCGGCGACGAGCTCGGCAATATGAACCTGAAGATCGTCCGCGGAAAGGACGAAAAGAAGGGCCTTATCGATATCGCGATGGATTCCGATACGACTGGAGAGGTTTACGCGAAATTCAGAGCATCTGAGGATGGCGGCATTGATGGAAAAATAACCACCAACAGGCGTATAAGCCGCGACACCTTAAGTGAAAATCTTGGCATGCTCGCAGAAAAAATCCAGGAAAAATTAGGACAGGGCTCAGTAAGCCTTGTAACAGAGTATGACGGCAGGACTGATGCTTCGGCAGTATTCTACAATACCGATGATCCGGGCTTTGAGACGACAGATGATAAAACAAATGAGATCCAGACGAAAACGCTGTACTCTATAGCAAGAAGCTTTGTAGAAACAGTGGGCGAACTCTTTTAAAGAGAAAGGAACGACAAAATGACAGACGAAATGAAGCAGCAGTTTACAAACAGGATCACGCACGCCAATGCAGTAGAGCTTTTAGTCATACTCTATGATATGTTCGATGAGTATGCCAAAGAGGCAGAGAGCGGATACGCAGACGGGAAAAAAGGCGATGACGCCAGCAAAGAAGCATTAGAGCATGCCTCAGATGTATTAAATCATTTGAGAAATGACCTTGATTTTTCACATGATGAAGAACTCTGCAAGAGGCTGTTTTCCATCTATACCTACTGTCAGGAGCTGCTTTCAAAGGCCACCTACAACGGAAGCTACGATACAGTACAGGAAGCCCGTGATCTGATAAAATCACTCAGAGAGGCATACGCAAAGATTGCGGAGAGCGATAATTCAGCTCCGCTTATGGAAAATGTTCCGGAAACAGTCGCAGGTTACACCTATGGAAGGACCGATGTAAATGAGGCTGAGATAGCCCCTGATTCGAACAGAGGATTTTTAATCTAAATATATTTTATAATTATAATAGCATTAGTCAAAATTGACAAAACATCTGAACCATGGCAAAACCATGGTTCTTTTTTTATAAAAAAACAAGATATTGGGAAAAATTAAAAAATAAAATTTTTGTAAAACAATATATGGATTGACAGAATCATGGAAATATATCAGTTAAATAACACGATATAGAGCAAATGACAGAATTTTTGTGAGTTTTGAACAAAAACAGCGGCTTTTTCAGAGAATAAAATTGTGCATAGTGGAAAAATAAAATCTTTGTGCATAATACATAATGCTATTTTAATAAAAAAGCTCAAAATTTAGCAAGTGACATCGGAATCGAACATGAAATATAATCCTTTTATCGAATCCGGATCTGAAAGAGAGGGAGATATGAAAAATATTTTTTTGGCGGCACTTCTGGGGGCTGCTACAGCAGCTGATTTTAAGAGGGGAAAAATTCCAAATAAGCTGATAATATTCGGATACCTGACCGGTCTTATGATAAGAATCACAGAAGGCGGGCCAGCAGGCCTGGCGCTTGGAATACTGGAAGGTCTTCTGACACTAGCAGCATTTTATATTTTTTATTTGACAGGAGCTGTCGGGGCAGGTGACGTAAAACTGCTTTCAGTGATCGGATTATTTTCGGGAATTGTATTCGCAGTACGGACAGCATTTTACTCACTTTTGGCAGCCGGTGTCGTGGCTGCAATTTATCTTTTGAAAAGTGGCGAAGCGGCAGCCAGATTTCAGGAATTTTTCTCACATATTGGAATCTGCATTAGCCAGAAGAAATTAATTCGTTACAGAACGTCTGGAGATAAGGGGAATCTTCACTACGCATTGTATATTTCAATCGGCTTTTTGGTGGCATTGGCATTGGGAAAGGAGTTCAGATGAAAAAAATAAGGCTGCTTATTGCGGACACGGACAAGGCATATCTGAGTGCGTTAGTCACGTACATGATTGGTGCAGGTGGTCACTATGAGGTCAGCGGGTTTACTGAAGAAAATGATTTCCTTAGTGAATCGAATGACTACTCGCTGGCTCTTCTGGGTGATGAGTTCATAGATATAGTAGAAAAAAATCCTGAGAAAAAGAGACAGTTCGGAAACATCCTCCACCTGAAGGGAGATGTGCAGGGAGACGAGAGGGGATACGAGGTAATCTATAAATTTCAAAAGATGAGCCTGTTTATAGAACAGATTCAGAGAGCTTTCCAGATAAAGACTTCTGAACAGGCATCATTCAGTGGCAAAAAGGGGCAGAGAATCCAGATTATCTACTCACCAATGCACCATGAACTGGCGCTTCCGTTCTCACTTTCGATGGCGAAGGTCATAGGTGAAAGTTCGCAGACACTGTTTGTCGATATGGAGGGAGTTTCAGTATTTTCAAAGCTTTTAGAGCGAAACATCAGAAGAGATTTGGGCGATTATCTGTACCATATCATGGGAAAAACAGACGACGGTAAAAATATCACGGATTTCCTTGGATTCTATGAGAATTTTTACTATCTGGCACCAATGAAGGGACTGACAGCTCTCGCCTGTGTGACTGTAGAACAGTGGATGGCACTTATGGAAAATCTGAGCAGAACGGATTTTGAGCAGATTATAATCCTGATGGATCAGATGGTACAGGGCGGAGATGCACTGCTGCAGTCGGCCGACGATATTCTGCTCCTTGGTAAGCCGGGCTCTTATTACGATAAGAGCATGAGGGCATTTACAGCCGAACTTGAAAAAGAGGGGCTTACGAAAAAATGCCACCAGCTTCTCCTACCGATGTCGGTCTCACAGCAGCCTGGAGATTACCATATTCGTACAATGCTGAATGGGAACCTGGGTGGCTTTGTCAGAAAGGAGTTTATGAATGCGGCGGCTTTCTGAAAACGAGGAGGCCCTGTCCGAGCATATCAGGGAAGAGATAATCGGAGATGTGGATGTCTCACGGGATCTGACGGATGATGAGATAAGAAGTCATATAAGAGAGTGGCTTTTAGAAGAGGGGCACGAATATGAAATTCCGCTTCAGGAGAGGATTTTGATGGAGGAGCGGATATTCAACTCCCTTCGAAAACTCGATATCCTGGAAGAACTTTTATCTGACGACGAGATCACGGAGATCATGGTAAATGGACCGGAAAATATTTTTATAGAAAAAAAAGGTCATCTTTTTAAGAGTCCCCTGAAATTTTCATCGAAGGAGAAACTTTCGGATGTGATCCAGCAGATAGCAGCTGAGAGGAACAAGATAATAAATGAGTCGTCGCCAATTCTGGATACAAGGCTTCCGGATGGTTCGCGAATAAACATAATTCTGCCACCGATAGCGCTGAATCAGGGAGTGCTCACAATCAGGCGTTTCCCGAAAGAAAAGATCACAATGAAAAAACTCATCGAGCTTGGCTCTGTGAGTACAGAGATAGTGGATTTTCTGAGAATACTTATTACCGCTGGATATAATATTTTTATAAGTGGAGGAACAGGCTCGGGCAAAACAACTTTTTTAAATGCCCTGACAGAATTTATTCCAAAAGGGGAGAGAGTCATAACTATCGAGGATTCGGCGGAACTTCAAGTCATTGGGATTGAAAATCTGGTGCGGCTGGAAGCCCGCGACAAAAACCTCGAGGGAAATCTCGAAGTGACGATCAGAGATCTTGTAAAAGCAAGCCTTCGCATGAGGCCGGATAGAATTATAGTTGGGGAGTGCAGAGGAGCCGAGGCGCTCGAAGTGCTTCAGGCATTTAACACAGGACACGACGGCAGTTTATCGACAGGCCACGCAAACTCGGCAAAGGATATGCTCTCAAGGCTTGAGACGATGGTTCTTATGGGAATGGAGCTTCCGGTCTCTGCGATCAGGGCGCAGATAGCATCAGGTGTGGATATTCTTGTGCATCTCGGGAGACTTTCCGACGGGAGCAGAAAGCTGCTCGAGGTCTCTGAAGTCAGGGGTATAGAAGACGGTGAGATCGTTATTTCGCCGATATTTCAGTATTCGGAGGATGGAACGAAAAAATGGGAGAGGAAAGGGAAACTCGAAAACACCAGGAAATTATCGATGGCCGGACTCTTGGACGAAGCCAGAAGCTGCTGCTCTTAGCGGAAAATGTCGGACTGACGGCAGCTCTGGCGTGGGTTTTTTACAACAGCCTCTGGGGGATTTTGCTTTTTCCGATTGTGGTTTGGTTTAATACGAAGCGGATGAAAGAGGAGGCGGGCGAAAAATTTTCAAAGCAGCTTGAACTCGAATACCGGGAGATGTTTATTTCTATCACTGGTTCACTTCAGACCGGATATTCGATAGAGAGAGCGTTTTTGGAGAGCACAGAGCCACTGAGGATTATTTACGGTGAAAAAAGTGTACTGCTCCCACACCTTGTGGAATTAAACAGTAAAGTCCGGCTTAGAAAACCTGTTGAGCAGGCATTTGAGGAGCTTTCGGAAAAATTTGACAGCGAAGATCTGTCGGACTTCGCGGAGATATTTCGTTTTGGAAAGAGGCTGGGCGGCGACTATATAGAAAATATCAAGAGTTCGACCAGGCGTATATCGGAGAGGGTGGAAGTCAAGCAGGAGATAAGGGCCTCTATAGCCCAGCAGCAGCTTGAGCTTAAGGTCATGATGGTGATGCCGCTGGGGATTCTCGCATATATGAAAATATCAGCGCCGGAATTTCTGACGCCGTCATATGGAAATTTTATAGGAATTGTAGTAATGACAGCATGTCTGGCGGTCTATGTGGGCTGTATAGCGTTGGGGAGAAAGATCATAGATATCAGAGTTTAGGGGATTTTTGCAGGAGAATACAAAAAAATTCTGTGTTTTGACAGAGGGGAGTTAAAAATATGGCATCGGTAATTATTACGGTGATAACTATAGCGGTCATCCTGGCACTGAACAGAGGAAAGAACAGGATCCCGGTAAAAATTGCAGTCTGTATCGTGGGACTTGAGATTGTGGGGACGATAATAAGCCTTGCGGGCGGCTCGGGAAATCAGACTATCTCAAAAATCAAAAGACCGGAGCCTGGAACGATGTCGGAAGAACACGAAGTGACAGTTATTGAGGGGGATAAAAAAGAGAAACTGACTCTTCAGATTTCTGAGCGGGAACTCACTGAAAAAGGGGCAGAGGAAGCTGTAAAAGCTGTTGAGAAACAGATAAAAAGGGAGTACCTCGGAAAAAATAAAAGTGCCGATTTTGTCTATAAAGATATTAAGTTACAGGAAGAATACAACGGAAATGTGGAAGCCAGTTGGGATATTACGCCATACGATATTTTTGACGAAGAGGGGAAGATCGATAATTCAAAGGTCAAAAAGGAAACTCAGGTGACGATCAGAGGATATCTCAAATGTCAGAATAAGACAGGGAAAGTAAAGCTCTCTGTCACAGCTGTTCCGGTTCCACTAGATACGGCAGAGGGCTTTTCCTATTATCTTAAAAAAGCAGTTACGGAGGCAGATAAGAGAGACCGTGCGAAAAACTATATGGAACTTCCGGAGAGCATCGGAGATAAAAGGATAGCTTTTTCAGAGAAGAGAGAAGATGACGGCGTTAAACTTGTGATTCTGATGGCATTTGCACTTGGGCTCTATATTTTCTACAGGCATCAGAAGTCGAAGGATGATGAGAAAAAATGGCAGTCAGAGCTTTCTTACGACTACCCGAAGGTGGTCTCGCAGCTGTCTTTATACATCGGAGCAGGATTTTCTGTAAAAGCCGCTTTTGTTCAGCTGGGAAACGCTTACATCAAGGGAAAAGCCAGGGGGCATCCAGACAGGCCTGCTTTTGAAGAAATCGTTCGAATGAACAGGAAGATAAAGGACGGAGAGGACGAAGGAACTGCTTACAAGAATCTGGGGGATTGCCTGAGGCACAAAGGCTTCAGGAAACTTACACTGCTGTTGTCGCAAAGTCTTATGAAAGGAAATAAGGATCTTCGCGATCAGCTTGAACAGGAAGAAAAATCAGCTTATGACGAGCGCAGGATCGGGGCAAAAACAAAAGGGGAGGAAGCTTCCTTAAAACTTCTGGTCCCGATGATTGGGCTTATGGGCATAATTTTTGTGGTGCTTATGGTGCCTGCGTTCATGCAGATGAGCTGACAGGCTTTTAAAGAGAGGAAACAATATGGGATTCAGGGAATTTTTAAAAGAGGAGGATGGGATAGGTACTGTAGAGGTGGTACTCATCCTGGCTGTTATCGTTGCACTCGTAGTGATCTTCAGAGGCAAGATAAAGACGATAGTGAATAATGCTCTGCAAAAGATAACTTCTGACAGCAATAAAGTAATTAAATGAAGAGAAAAAGGAAAGGCTCTATCACAGTCTTTATATCACTTTCGCTTGCGAGTGTGCTGCTTTTGTTTTTTCTGCTTCTGGATCTGGCGAGAATTCAAGGTCAGAGGAAAAAGGCGGACCTGATCTCAGATATAGCGGCGCAGAGTGTTTTTGCCGATTATAACAGATACCTCTGGGATAATTACAGGATACTTGGCGTTGATGCTTCATACGGAACTGGTGGGGGAGCCGACTTTTCGCTGATGGAGTCGAGGATGCAGGAGTATCTGATAAAAAACGGATTGTCTGCTGATACAAAGGGGAGAGATTTTTATCAGCTGACTACGGAAGTATGCGAGGTCTCAAAGTATGTGTTCCTTACGGATGATAGTGGGAGAGCATTTTTAAAGCAGGCGGCAGAGCAGCAGAAATCTGAAATTGCGGCTGATGCTGTAAAAAGGACAAAAGATGCAATCGAACAGATAAAAGAGTCCAGAAATGAAAATGGGGATGTGGAAAAAATGGTGGACGATGGCTCAAGTGCGATGGAAAAATCTGCAAAAAATTCTGAGACTGAAACGCAGGGAAATTCGGAAGAATACACGAAACCGGGGCCGGATGAGGTGAATCCGATAGAGCAGATAAAAGAGTGGAAGAACAATGGTATCCTGTCGCAGGTCCTGCCTTCTTCAACGAAGATATCGGTTAAAAAAGCAGATCTTTCGGAGACTGTATCCAAAAGGACGCTGTCTAAGGGGAGTAAAGCATCTGAAGAGAAGCTGAGCGCATCTGAGAAAATACTGTTTGCTGAGTACGAGAAGAGCCATTTTTCAAATTACAGGAAAAATCTCGGACACGATGGATTGAACTATGAGTGGGAGTATGTTCTCTGTGGTAAGGATTCAGATAAGGACAATCTTGCATCGACCGTATCAAAACTTCTTGTTGCGAGAGAAGTGGAAAACTATGCGAGCCTGATGGCCGATGAGGGGAAAATTGCCCAGGCTGATACCCATGCTCTGACTCTGGCTGGCTGGACAGGAAATACTGCGATAATAAATGCAGTATTCTGGGGACTTACTGCGGCCTGGGCTTATACCGAGAGTGTGCTGGATGTGCGGCTTCTGCTGAGTGGCGGAAAGGTTTCTGTTTTTAAGTCATCAGATGAGTGGACGACTGATAATCTGCTGGAACTGGCTGACTGGTTTGATGTAAATAAAAAAGCTAAGGAGTGTGGGATTGGGATTAAATACGAAGATTACCTGCTTATATTATCGGGTATGCAGAGCCAGAAGACGCTTGGACTACGTTCTTTGGATCTGCTCGAAAATTCGGTGCGGATGCAGAGGGACTATGAAAATCTGAGACTGGATCAGCTTGTGACAGGAGCTGATTTCAAATACAGGTACAGCTCAGTTCCAGCATTTTTCTCACTTTTCGCTCTGTCCGACCGGAATTTTCCAACGATGAAATTCGAAAAGACGAAAAAAATGACTTATTTAACTAAATAGCAGCAGGAGAAGGTCCTCTTTATGGAGTGCCTGTTCAGGTCATTATCCTCCCTTTTTGCTTTGTTCTAACAATGGTGCACACGCATATTAAACAGTTGAACAATTCGTCCTGCAATGGGCACTGCCTAAAGAGGACTTTTCCTGCTATTGGGGGATTATGAAAAAATTAAAGGGGTTTTTCACATACGAAGCGGCGATACTGCTTCCACTTTTCACTTTTTTCTCGCTCGTTTTTCTGCTGCTTTTCAGGGTTCTTTCTTTTCAGTGGGGGCTGACAGAGTCGGTATATGAGGCAGCCGGTAAAATGGCGCTTTTCGGTGACGGAAAGATAGTCGTAGGCAATAAAGGCAGGAATGGAAATTCAGGAATCCAGGTTGTAAACCCGGCCAGTGTGTATGTGACTTGCAATGCTAAAATAAATTCAAATAAAGTGAGCCAGAAATTTTTAAGGCACAGGCTCAATGCCCTGGACTTTGCAAAAACAAAAGTAAATGACAGGGATATTGACGTAAGAGTCAATACAATGATGCCCCTCCTCGCAGGTGGAAAGTCCTTTGGGAAGAGGGGATATGAACTCGGCAGCAGAGTCTGTGTCAGAAGATGGAATGGTTTTGATCCGTCGAATGGCGGTGACAGTGGAAATGATGTTGTCTATGTGACGGCTCAGGGGAGAGCATACCATGAGAGCCTCAGCTGCAGCTATCTCAAACTCTCCATTCACACTGGAAAAATTTCAGCACTTGGATATGTCAGGTCCAAAAATGGCAATAAATATTACCCCTGTGAGGAGTGCGGCGCAAAAATCGGAGAAATATGCTATTACACGGATTACGGGACGAGAGCACATTCCTCGCTTACATGCAGCAAATTGAAGCGCACCATCCGGACTGTCCCGCGGAGCGAAGCCATAAAGAAATACAGGCCATGCAGCAAATGTGCGCTGGGTAGAAAGCGATGACCGAAATATTTATTGTAATGGCATTTCTTGTGGTATTAAGTGTAGAGGATATCATATGGAAAGAGGTGCACCTTGCGATACTTCTGGCTTTTTTCACGAGTGGGTGTCTGTATTATTTTATTGTAAGGCAGTTTTCGGCTGATGAGTTCTTTGGGGGAATTGTCTCAGGGGCTTTCATACTTGTTCTGTCGCTGTGTTTTAATGGTGTGATCGGGAGTGCAGACGGCATAGTATTTGCATCAACAGGGGCTTTTCTTGGGCTATACGATAACCTGCTGCTTATTTTGCTTTCTGTTTTTGTGGCAGGCATAGGGGGTGAAATTGCAATAATATTTTTTAAATGTGATAAAGAAACCGCACTTCCACTGATACCGTTTATTACCGCAGGATTTTTCATTTTTGAAGGGGTGAGACTATGTTGAGGAGGATTCTGGAATTTTTAAAGAAAAAATACGGGGCTTATTTTACAGTTGAGGCGGTCTGGATGTTCGGACTGACGATCGTGGTATTTTTTTCAATTCTGCTTTTGAGTTTTAATCTGTACCACGAGACAGTAAATGAGATAAAGAGGATTGGCCCGGCGAAAATTGAGGCTGTAAAGGAGTTTCGGAAGATTAATGTTATGAGGGATGTGGCCGGTACGCTCACCGGCGAAAAAGGCTGAGCGGCATAAAGGAGGGGAAAATGGATGTAAGCTATCAGAGAAGTCCTAACAGAAGTTATATGATCCTGTCGGGCAAAGAATCGGGAGAAGGCTATGAAGAAGAGATGTTAAGGCAGAACGAAGTCGCTATGCTTTTGTCATTTTACATGGTGGATCTGGACCACGGACTTCAGGTGTGGTATGACATCACGAGACTCCGTTCTGTCAGAGACATTGTCAGGCAGGAAGGGGTTACCTTGGAAAATTTACACATGTTTTTTAATGGCATTGCAATGGCTTTTTCTATGCTTTCGCAGTACCTTATCAGCCAGAAAAATATCGTTATCGGGCCTGATACTGTATATTTCAACAGGGATGAGCCGCCAATGGTCAAGCTCTGCTATTGCCCGCTCGAGCACGATGATTACGAGATGCAGCTTCAGAATCTGATGACTTTTTTCATGGAAGAAGTAGACCATAAAAAAGAGCAGGTGACAAAAATGGTCTACAAGCTCTATGAAATGTGCCAGGATCCGGTATCACTCGAAGAACTTGTCGATATGCTCCGGAGTGAACTGCCACAGGATAGGATCGAAGAGCCGGTGCTTAAACCGATAGAGACTGAAGAATTTACTCCGTCCGAAGACAGAGTGATAACTGAACACACTGATAAAATGGCAGATTCTGTCTCTGACAATTCCGGCACATATAATGCACAATCTATGGAGCCAGACCCGGAGATAATTCCAAAAAAGAAGGTCAAGAGGTGGGACAAGCCGTCATTAAAGCAAAGGATCGTTAACTATTTCCTTGAAAAATGGCCGGTTCTGTCCAAAGCTAAAAAGAAAAAGGCAGAGGAATCAAATGAACAGGAGGAAGCTCACGATTTTTCACAGGATTTTGTTTTTGATCCGGACACAGATCTTCTGACAAAGACTGCCTTTATGAAACCGGATGAAGACAGTGCAGACGGCAGAAAAGATCGTGGCGAGGCCGTATTCCAGGGCATTCTTATTTACGACGGTAAGGGCGCTGAGAAAGATCACTACATAAAGAAAGACAATTTTCGGATTGGCAGCCAGAACGGGGACAATGAGGCAGTGCTGCATTCGCGGGTTGTCAGCAGGCACCATGCCCTGATCACGCGCTCAGGGAACGATTTCTTTATTGAAGACCTTAATTCTACAAACGGAACATATGTAAATGGCACTTTACTTCCCTATCATGACAAGGTGAAGCTGAACAGAATGGACCAGATTGTTTTCGCAGATGTGGCCTATCATATTATTTGATTTTATCAACCCGAGAGTTTATACTAATAGAGATAGCTTGTATTAAACATGCGTATAAATAAAGGGTTTATTCATGAAGATAAATATCTACTATGGAGGTCGGGGAGTTCTCGACGATCCGACCATCTATGTGCTTTCGCAGACTGAAAAAGTCTTAGGAGAGCTTCGGGTAGAAGTAAACAGATACAATATTTACGAAGCCAAGAATTCCATTTCGACGCTTCCGTCTACTCTTAAGGGAGTTGATGGCATAATTCTGGCTACTACGGTTGAGTGGCTCGGAATTGGCGGCTATATGACACAGTTTCTCGATGCCTGCTGGCTCTATGGCGATAAGGATGAGATCGCGAAGATCTACATGCAGCCTATTGTCATCTCTACGACTTATGGTGAGAGAGAGGCTGTGCTGACTCTCGAAAATGCCTGGCAGATACTTGGAGGACAGCTCTGCAGCGGTTTCTGCGGATATGTCGACGGTGTCGCTACTCTTCGGGACAATCCCGGCTATCACCGCATCATTGAAAAAAAGGCTGAGAATCTCTACAGGACGATTTCATCGCATACGAAGAGTCTTCCCAGCAGCAACCAGGCGGTAAGACGATCTGTGCTGAGGACCCGCACGATGCAGCTTACTCCGCAGGAGAGCGAGCAGCTTTCGGAATACGCCTCTGACGATGCTTATGTGGCACAGCAGAAGGAAGACATCATTGAGCTCTCTTCGATGTACAGAAATCTCCTTGGCAAAGACGGTGAGAAGGTCGAGACCGAATTTGTGAATGCATTCCAGTCGCACTTTCACAGCAGGAAAGATTTATCGATAACTGCAGCTTTTCTTATAGTTGGCAGAGAAAAACCTCTGGTCGTAAAAGTGAACAGCAGTGATATCGATGTCGCATACGAAGACTGCAATGACGCCAAAGTTATGGCTCACCTGACCGAGGGAACAATGAATGAGATCACTTCGGGCAGGATGACTTTTCAGAGGGCTTTTAATACGGGGCTTATGACGGCAAAGGGTACTTTTGCCGATCTCAGGGTTCTCGATGATATATTTATCTTCTCATGACAGGAGGCTATTTAAAATGAAAGATGACAACTGTATTTTCTGTAAGCTCGCAAACGGAGATATTCCTACGAACAAGATATATGAGGATGATCTGTTCACAGTAATTCTCGATGCTGATCCGGTCAGCAGGGGGCATGCTCTGATTCTTCCGAAGAACCATTATGCAAATATCTATGAACTTGGTGACAAGGAAGCCGCAGCTATTTTTCCGCTGGCGAAGAAGATCGCTTCGCATATGAAGGAAGTGCTCCATTGTGACGGATTCAATGTCCTTCAGAATAATGGAGAGACAGCTGGACAGTCTGTATTTCACTTCCATATGCATCTGATCCCGAGATACAATGATGCTCCGAATAACAGTACTCTGCTCGGATTCTCACATGCGGGGCTTTCGGATGACGAGATTAAGGAGATCTGCGATAAACTAAGAATGAACTAATCAGCTAAAGCTGCTGTTCGGACGAACGCCAGCAGCTTAAATACAATAGTTTTTAAGAGGAGAGATAAAAATGAATAATCAGTACAATTCTCAAAATGACGACAATAATATGGCTATCGTTGCCTACATTACTCTGATCGGATGGATTATTGCGATGGCAACCACAGACAGCAGCCACCGCAGTGAGTTTGTCAAGTTCCATATCAACCAGGCGCTGGTAATCTGGCTTTTCGGCCTGCTGGGATTCATTCCTGTTCCTGTTGTCGGATGGATATGGCGCATTTTCACAGTAGTGTTATGGGTTATCGGGCTGATCTCGGCCTGCCAGGGGACTATGAAAGAAGTGCCGCTGATCGGAAAGATCCGTATCATCAAATCATGATAAAATGATAATGGCGTTCATCTCACACGGTGTGGGATGAACGCCATCTTTTGTCTGCTTTTTACTTAGAATATTGTTTGATAAGATCTACGATCTTTGCAATCGAATCCATCTGGCCACTGTCGGTCATAGCTTTCTTGTATTCTTCTGCGTGGTCACTCACATAGTGAATCGCCTCTGAGAGCGTCTTCTCATTTACCTGCTCTTCTTCTATCACATATGAGAATCCCTGCTTCTTGAATGAGTTTGCATTCAGTATTTGGTCGCCGCGGGAAGCATTTTTAGATAGCGGGATCAGGATATTCGGCTTGTGAAGAGCTAAAAGCTCACAGATCGCATTGGCTCCAGCTCTCGAGATGACCAGATCGGCTGCTGCGAACAGGTCTGGCAGCTCCTTTGAAATATATTCGTACTGGACGTAGCCCTTTTTGCCGTCGAGTGAGTGGTCGAGATTTCCCTTGCCGCAGAGATGGATGATCTCAAATCTCTCGAGAAGTTCATCTACTGCGCCTCTTACAGCGTTATTGATAAATACCGATCCAAGTGATCCGCCAATGATAAGAAGTATCGGTTTCTCACCAGAGAGCCCGGTAAACTCAAGGGCCTTTTGGCTGTCGCCGTGAAGCAGCTGCTGCCTGATCGGAGAACCTGTAACCACACCCTTGTCCTCTGGAAGATACTTAAGAGTCTCAGGAAAATTGCAGCAGATCTTCACTGCGCCACGCATAGCTATACGGTTTGCAAGTCCGGGTGTCATATCAGATTCATGGATAATAGCAGGTATGTGGAGCGACTTTGCAGCCAGAACCACAGGGACGGAGACAAATCCGCCCTTGCTGAATATGATCGCCGGCTTGATTTTCTTAATGAGGGAACGGGCCTGGCCATAGCCGTGGATGACACGGAACGGGTCAGAAAAATTCTTCCAGTCGAAATAACGGCGGAGCTTTCCAGAACTGATGCCGTGATAAGGGATGCCTTCTTTTTCTATAAGGCTTCTTTCAATGCCGTTATACGAGCCAATATACTCGACTTCATAGCCGGCTTCTTTTAATGCTGGAAGAAGCGCAAGATTTGGGGTGACATGTCCGGCTGTTCCTCCGCCGGTAAGGATTATTTTTTTCATATCAGGTTAAACCTCTGTCATTAAATTTGAGTTTATGGTGTTCAAACCACCAGTTTTATGATACAATTCATTAGGAAAATGTCAAGTCATCCGGCAACAAAGCTTGTCGGATTATTGGAGGTAGCAAATATGATAAATTGGAACAACTTGGACACGCTGGCCTCTTTTAGAGAGCTCCAGCAGTCTACACCGGTAGATCTGGTTGACGTTATGACTGGAGAGAGCGGTGCGAAGAGAGTGAAGGAATATCAGGTACCTATGGCAGCAGGCTTTGTATTCAATTATGCAGCCAGACCTGTAGATGATGATATTTTAAAAACCCTGACAGCTTTGGCAAATGAAGCACAGCTTTCAGATAAGTTCGAGGAGCTGTACAATGGAGCAGTGGTAAATACAGGAGAGAAGAGACTCGTACTCCACCATCTGACCAGAGGACAGCTTGGAAAAGACGTAGTAGTCGATGGCGTGAACAAGAGAGACTTCTACGTAGAGCAGCAGAACAGGATCGCAGACTTCGCAGATAAGGTTCATAACGGTGAGATCGTCAATGAAAAGGGTGAGAAGTTCACATCAGTCGTTCAGATCGGTATCGGTGGAAGCGATCTAGGACCTCGTGCCATGTACTTATCCCTTGAGAACTGGGCAAAGAAGAATGGCAAATTCCTGATGGATGCTCACTTCATCAGCAATGTAGACCCGGATGACGCTTCAGCAGTCCTTGCAGATGTAGATGTAGCTCATGCCATCTTCATCCTGGTATCGAAGTCAGGGACTACACTTGAGACTCTGACTAATCAGTCGTTCGTAATGGATGCACTGAAGAAGGAAGGCCTCAATCCAGCAAAGCATATGATCGCTGTCACGAGTGAGACTTCTCCGTTGGCAAAGAGCCCTGATTACCTCGCTGCTTTCTATATGGATGACTATATCGGCGGTCGTTATTCTTCGACATCCGCAGTAGGCGGAGCCGTTCTTTCGCTCGCCTTCGGACCAGATGTCTTCGCTGAATTCCTGAAGGGAGCTGCAGAAGGAGATAAGGCAGCTACCGAGAGAGATCCTATGAAGAACCCTGAGATGCTCGATGCCCTGATCGGTGTATATGAGAGAAACGTGCTCGGCTATCCTTGCACTGCAGTTCTTCCATACTCACAGGCATTAAGCCGCTTCCCGGCACACTTACAGCAGCTCGATATGGAGTCCAACGGTAAGTCTGTAAACCGTTTCGGTGAGCCTGTACCTTATAAGACAGGACAGATCATCTTCGGTGAGCCTGGAACGAACGGACAGCATTCATTCTATCAGCTGCTTCATCAGGGGACTGATATAGTACCTCTCCAGTTCATCGGATTCAAGAAGAGCCAGCTCGAGAATGATGTAAATATTGAGGGCTCGACAAGCCAGCAGAAGCTCAAGGCAAATGTCGCAGCTCAGATCGTAGCCTTCTCTTGTGGAAAGACAGACAAGAATCTGAATAAGAACTTCAAGGGGGGAAGACCGTCAAGTATCATAGTAGGTGAGCAGGTAACACCTGAGGCACTTGGAGCACTTCTTGCACACTTCGAGAACAAGGTCATGTTCCAGGGATTCCTCTGGAATGTAAACAGCTTCGATCAGGAGGGTGTTCAGCTCGGAAAGACTCTTGCGAAGAAAGTTCTCGCTGGAGATATGTCAGATGCACTCAAGGAGTACGCTTCACTGCTCGAGATCTGATGCCTGTCCGGCATAGTGCTAAAGCAGCTGGGTCAGGTAATCTAGGCCAGACTTAAAAAAGTGGTAAAAAATACAGCAGCCGCAGTTGGGGCATTTAAGCCGCCATGTGGCTGCTGTTTTTTACAAAAAATGCTGCATAAGGTCTGAGCCTTAAAGCTTGAAAAATCCTATTCTGAAAAATCGTCTTTAATGTAAGTCACGGAGTTATCTACTGCTGTCTTCTTATCCACTTCGTCAATCTCTTCGTCAAAGCCGCGAAGCGCATCGAATGGAGCAAAAATCTTCGCACGGTTCAAAATGTCCATCCGCTGATGATGGAGTTCGGGACGAGGCATAGCTATGATATCGGCGTACTTCGCGGCAGTAGCGATGCCTGTAGGGGTAGTCTTGCAGCTTTCGCCATATGAAGCATTAGTATCAGCAGACTCACGGCTGTCGCCAGTAACACGGGGAACTGATGTAGAGTCTGAATAGTCTTCTGTATCTGCCATCAGGCTTTGTGACCTCCTATCTGACCGTTTCGTTCGATCATCGTGGCGCCATCGAGAAGATTCGTACCCTTGAGGACGGCGTTCTTTCCATACTTGCGGCGCATATCGAGGAGAGCGTCCTGAAGACGCTGCTCCTTCTGGCTCTCTTCGGTGTCTGTAAACAGGCTCATCTGTGTAAAACCGCTGTCTGCAACGACTCTGTTCGCAGAGATAGTAATACGGCGCACCAGAAGAGAATGGTCTGTGATCTCGTCAAACAGAGCCTCGCACGCTGGAACTATATCGGTATAAAGCCCTGAAGGCTTGTCGAGATGAGTGCTGCCATGGGCTCCCTTAGGTACAAGGCGGCCATAGTAGTCCATATGGACAGGGCCGGTATATGTGCCCTGATCGACATTAATACGGTCGTATCCTACATCCATCGTAATGCTGTCGGTCTGAAGTCCCTTCCCTGTCAGCTGCCAGACGAGGCTGTCAGCCATCTCTGAGACGATAATGCGGGCCTTCTCATAGGTGTAGGGGCTGGCGAGTACCTGACCTTCAGAGATGCTGTTCGTAGAAGGGCGGTAATCCTTGATCTGCTTCATAGTGCAGGGCTCATATCCCCAGGCATGGTCTATGAGCAGCTCGGCATCTATGCCGAATTCCTTGAAGAGCAGGTCTTCATTCGTGAGTGAAAATCTGGCAAGGTCACCCATAGTGAAGATACCCAGTCTGTTCAGGTGTCGTTCGGTTCCGTGGCCCGTCATCCAAAAGTCTGTGAGCGGACGATGATTCCAGAGTTCGTAGCGAAAGGACTCCTCTGTGAGCTCAGCGATACGGACACCATCCTTATCAGCGGGAGAATGCTTAGCAACAATATCCATGGCAATCTTCGCCAGGTAGAGGTTAGTGCCAATACCTGCAGTCGCGGTGATGCCTGTGGTGTACAGGACTTCGCGGACCATGGTCATGGCCAGCTCGTGTGCAGTCATACCGTAGAGCTTAAGATATGATGTCACATCCAGAAATACCTCATCTACGCTATATACAAGAGTGTCATCTGAAGATATGTACTTCCCATAGATACTGTAGATCTGGGCAGACTTCTTCAGATAATATGCCATCCGGGGCTTTGCTACAATATACGAAAGCTTCAGGGATGGATCGGCGGCCAGTGCCTCTGAATCGAAGGATTCCCCTGTAAAGTCGGAGTATCCAAGGCTTCTGGCCTTACGGAGTCGGTCAGAGTTAATCTGTCTGACAGCCTGGACTACCTCGAACAGGCGGGCCCGCCCGGAAATCCCATATGCCTTCAGTGAGGGGGACACTGCCAGGCATATGGTCTTCTCGGTGCGGGAAGCATCTGCTACGACAAGATTCGTCGTGAGGGGGTCAAGGCCTCTCCAGGCACACTCTGCAGAGGCATAGTATGACTTCAGATCAATAGCTAGATATATGCGGTCTGCCACAGGTATGCCTCCTTTCAAAAATGTGGCAGCATAGCAGAAAACAAGATAAAAAACCTTCAGGGAAGTGGAAGCGTGGCTAATCCACTTCTACGAACCATCGGCCCACCCGCGATGGAAACAGGTGGCTCGCCCGTTCGAAAAACAGGTGCTTCTCCTGGCTGCCGATCAAAACAGTGTAGCAGTCTCCTGACTTCCCCTCGCCTGCCATAGAGGCAGCTGGACGGAAATCACGGACCTGGACAGGGATAACATGGTGGTTCCAGGTGATGGAAACCGGCTGCATATACCCGGTCTGGTCAAAGACTGACTCTACTGTCACATAAATACGCTTAGATTTATCTCCTTTCATTATAGCATCTCTATCAAACATAATGCACCTCCATCAACGAAAAAGATCAAACGTTCGATGATTAAATGTTAGCACGTGTGTTCTGAAAAGTCAATCGCAAAATAGCACTGATGTTCGAAAGTCTAAACGCAAGATATAGCGGAGTCAGATTCTGTATCCGCGCGGTGTAACCATTTTTCCATTGATAACAGTGGTCTGGCTGTTTCCAACGAAAACAGTAGTCAGCATGTCGACAGGAGTACTCTTAAGTCTTTCAAGGGTTGTGATGGAGCTTGTCTCACCGTCACGGCTGATATTTTTTACGAGGCCGCAGACAGTCTCAGGAGACTTGTGTCTGAGCATGATATCGCAGGCACGGGAGAGGTAGTCTTTCCGTTTGTGACTGCCGGGGTTGTAAAGGACAATGACAAAATCGGCGGAAGCGGCAGCTTCAAGCCTTTTTTCAATAAGTGACCACGGAGTCAGCAGGTTACTTAGCGAGATCACGGCAAAATCGTGTACAAGTGGGGCTCCGAGGACTGCACCGCCGGACTGGCAGGCAGAGACACCCGGAATTACTTCGGTTTCGACCTCGGGATGATCTTCAAGAATTTTAAGTACAAGACCGGCCATTCCGTAAATGCCTGCGTCTCCGCTCGAGATCAGTGCTACATTTTTTCCAGAAATGGCGAATTCAGCGGCTTTTTTACAGCGCTCGACTTCGCCGCGCATTTCGGTGCAGAAAACTTCTTTGCCACCGGTCAGGTCGCGGACAAGGTCGACATAGAGCTTGTACCCGGTTATGACATCGGCATTTTTTATTGCATTTACAGCTCTGACGGTCATGTCGTCGTAACCGCCGGGCCCGATACCAACAATACTCAGCATATTTTTCTCCTTAAAATATTTCCTTCAGTTTAACATATTCAGGCAAAGCTTGAAAGGTGGCTTGATTTCAGGCAGTTCAAGAGCTATACTTTAAAGCATTAAAGTGAAAAAAGGAGATCTTTTAACATGGACATGCAGATGGAACTTACGCGTAAGCTTCCGACGCCGCAGGAAATAAAGGATAAATATCCGATGAAGCCGGAAGACAAGGAACTGAAAGAGAAGAGAGATCAGGAGATCTTTGATATTTTTACAGGGAAGGATGACAGATTTCTGCTTATTATAGGGCCTTGCTCGGCCGACAATGAGGACGCTGTGCTCGATTACATGACGCGTCTTGCCGCTCTTCAGGACAAGGTCAGGGACAGGATTTTTATTATCCCGCGTGTCTATACGAATAAGCCGCGTACGACGGGGCTTGGATACAAGGGCATGTTCACACAGCCAGACCCGGAGAAGGGGGCTGATCTCCTCGGCGGGATTATTGCCATCCGCCATATGCATATGAGAGTTGTAGAGGAGACGGGCTTTACCTGTGCGGAGGAGATGCTCTATCCGGGAAATCACAGATATCTGTCGGATCTGCTGTCATATGTTGCGATTGGAGCCCGTTCGGTAGAGGATCAGGAGCACAGGCTCACGGCAAGCGGAATTGGAATCCCGGCCGGTATGAAAAATCCTACGGGTGGCGACATTTCTGTGATGATTAATTCAGTCATAGCGGCCCAGAACCCACACACCTTTATTTACAGGGGATGGGAAGCTCATACAACCGGGAATCCGTATGCGCACTGTATTATGAGGGGATATGTCGACAAAGATGGAAAGAGCCATCCGAATTATCACTATGAGGACCTGATAGGCGTCATTGATCAGTATAAAAAGCACCCGGAGCTTAAGAATCCAACTATTATCGTGGACTGCAATCATTCGAATTCAGGAAAGAAATACCTGGAGCAGATCCGTATTGCAAAGGATGTAATGCACAGCCGCAGTGTTTCAGAATCCATCAGAAAATATGTCAAAGGCCTGATGATCGAGTCCTATATCGAAGACGGCGCACAGAAGATTGGCGAAGGCGTATATGGCAAGTCGATCACAGATCCGTGCCTCGGCTGGAAAAAGACGGAGAAGCTGGTGTTACAGCTGGCGGACTTACTTTAAAAAATCACACCTCAGGACAAAAAGATTGATAAAGCATTGGGAGAACACGTGAAGAAAATAAAAAAACAAAATAAAAAGACGGGCGATGAATTATGGCAGAAGAAAACAAGGATTATACACCGGATGAGACTGACCGGAAAATTATAAATCTGTTGATGCAGAATGCCCGAATGCCGGTCAAAGAGATAGCAAAGCAGCTTTACCTGACATCGCCAACAGTCTCAGCGAGGATCAGAAGGCTTCGGGAAAATGGTATCATTACAGGCTTTCATGCATCAATTGATCTCTCAAAGTTCGGTTACAATATCAAGGCATTCGTAAATCTGGAGGTCGCGCCGAAGGACAAGGCAGATTTCTATGATTTCATCGCAAAGATTCCGAACGTCATAGAGTGCAATTGCGTGACCGGTGATTACTCGATGATTATTGAAGTCGCTTATAAGCGAACAGAGGAACTCGACCATCTGATAAACGTAATCCAGAAATATGGACATACAAAGACACTGATCGTGTTCTCGACATCGGTCGAGCACCGGGATATTCCTGTTTAATTGGTGCTCGTGAGTCCTTTTTCACTATAGCTCGTCGCTATGATAATTTGTAACAAAAAACTTCCAGCTCTGCGGAGCCGGAAGTTTTTTAGATTAGCTTTAAATTATTTGAATAAGAAATTATAGTGAAAAATCAATTGCGTATAATGAGTCGGCGTCTTTCTAACTCACATTACAGCGACTCTGGCTTCTGCTGTCCTTCTTCCGACAGCCTTTGAGAGATCGAGCATAGAATCGAGTTCTGCGGTAGAGAAAAGTCCGGTCTTTTCGGCTTCCTCGCGGACTGACGTGCCGTTGTGGAGGGCTGCCTTTGCGATAGAAGCGGCCTTCTGATAACCAACCTTCGGGCTTAATGCTGTGGCGATTCCCGTAGAATGCTCAGCAAGTGAAAGGCAGTGGTCTTTGTTTGCAGTCAGGTCAAGGATGCAGTTGTTGATAAGCGTCCTTATAGCACCGGTTACGGCTGTGATAGACTCGAAAAGCTGATAGAATGTAACAGGCTCAAAAGCGTTAAGCTCCATCTGACCTGCTTCTGCAGCCATCATAATTGTTGCATCGTGGCCGGCTACAAGGAATGCGACCTGGTTTACAACTTCAGGAATTACCGGGTTTACCTTGCCAGGCATAATAGATGAACCGTTCTGCTTTGCAGGAAGGTTGATCTCGTGGAGACCGCAGCGGGGGCCGCTTGAAAGGAGACGGAGATCGTTGCACATTTTTGAAATGGCCATCATTCCGGCTTTGATCGCACCGGAGACAGCGACAAAACTGTCGATATCTGAGGTTGCATCGAAGAGGTCGTTGGCCTGTGTCAGTGGAAGATCTGAAACCTTCGAAAGTACAGTAACGACATGCTTTACATAGTAATCTGAAGCATTGATGCAACTTCCAATGGCTGTTCCGCCAAGGTTTACAGCTTTCATCTCATCGAGAGAATCTTCAATTCGCTTGATGGCTCTCTTTACCATAGTAGCATAAGCATGAAAGGTGTCACCAAGTGTCATAGGAACCGCATCCTGAAGCTGTGTACGGCCCATTTTTATAACATCTTTAAACTCGTCGGCCTTTTTGTCGAGAGCTTTGTAAAGTCTTGTGAGCTCAGCAAGCATTGGCTTTGCGAGGGTGAGGACTGTCATCTTACCGGCGGTAGGGATCGTGTCGTTTGTCGACTGACCCATGTTTACATCGTCGTTAGGATGAACGATGTATTTGTCTTTGTCACCGCTAAGGATCTCTGAAGCACGGTGAGCGATGACCTCGTTCATGTTCATGTTTGCAGAAGTACCAGCGCCGCCCTGAACCGGGTCAAGGATGAAATCCTTTCTGAGCTTTCCAGCAATGACTTCGTCGCAGGCCTGCTCGATGGCATTCGCCTTGTCAGCATCAAGGTCTCCTGTGATTGCATTTGTGATAGCGGCTGCTTTTTTGATCAGTGCCAGATTGCGAAGGAAATCATCGTTCATCTGCTGGCCTGTGATCTGGAAATTGCGGTTGGCACGAAGTGACTGAACTCCGTAGTAAACGCTTGCCGGGATCATCATGGAACCAATCGAATCTGATTCAAGTCTTGTCTTTAACATAGCTTCCTTCTTTCTGTGCACGCATAAAGGCGCACCGATAGTACGTACGGAAAGTCCGTAACTGTAGCATCGATGCGCCTTTGCATCTTGTCTTGTTCTTTTGTTCTTATGCGTGCATTGTATACCTGTTTGATTTAGATTTAAAGACATAAAATAAAAAAATATTTTTATGGCAAAATTCTAGGAAATCACAAAATAAAATAAAAAATATTGGCCAAAAATCTAAAATTATTTGGAGAAAAGAAAATTATGGTGTAAATCAGTGGATGCTTTTGTATAATTTTTTTAATCTGAAAACAGGAGAAGAAGCTATGCAAACGATTACATATGGAAAAGAAGATGCGAAAACAGTTCTGATACAGATGGTCGATGACCACGACCTCGAGGGAATAGAGTCTGAGGTGGCTGAGATACAAAGACAGGCGGGCAGCGATTTTTATCTGATCGCTTTAAAGGTTTCGGACTGGAATTTTGATCTGTCACCATGGCCGGCGCCAGCAGTATTCGGCAAGCAGGATTTCGGAGACGGTGCAGCTGATACTTTGGCAGAGGTTTCGAAATACTGTACTGATAAAGACAAGACCTATATCATAGGCGGATATTCTCTGGCGGGGCTGTTTGCTCTGTGGGCATCATATAAGACAGACGTATTTCAGGCTGTAGCGGCAGCATCTCCGTCTGTGTGGTTTCCAGAATTTACGAATTACATGAGACAAAACAGGATTCATGCAAAGTCTGTGTATTTAAGTCTGGGCGATAATGAAGAGAAAACCAGAAATCCTGTGATGGCTACGGTAGGAGACTGCATACGCGAAGCATATGAGCTTCTTAAAAATCAGGGGATCGATACAGTTCTGGAATGGAATCATGGAAACCATTTTAAAGACGCAGATATCAGGACAGCAAAGGCATTTGCGTGGGTGATGGGCAGGAAATATCCGGAGAAGTTGTAGATAAAAGGAAAAAATTAATCTTTATTTTCCTCTTCAAAGTGCTCTCTTGCAAATTCCATATCCTGGACGAATTCTGCGGTACCAAGATAATTGCCCTTTGAGTCGCGGACTGCCATATACCTGACAAGCATTGTCTTTCCGCCTTTTTTCATCCAGACAGGAACTTCATCCCGTCTGCCGTTGCGGAAATCATCTATGATCTGGCGGACCATAGGCTCGACTTTTGGAGGATGGCAGGAGAAGACTTCTCTGTCGATCGCCATTCCAGGACGCTTGAAGACCTTTGGACCGTCGTTGAAGAAACGGTTGATATTCTCAGCATCCACAAAAGTTATCTCGAGTGGAATTGTATTTAGAAGAGCGGTAAGTTGCTCTATAGTAAAATGACCGCCAGGCAGGACTATCTCTCCATCGTAAGAAGCGGAGGCTGGCTTTGTGGCATTCTTACCTTCATCCCAGGTCTTTCTGCTTACACCGAGGCAGTCGGCATAATCCTTGGAATCCTGGTAGATGCTCTGCCACTCTTCATCTGTGAAATTTACAGCGCAGATTGGAAAGAGGATGTTCTGCTCTTTGTAGATCATCTCTTCAGCACGCTGTAAAACTGCATCAAGACGCTCGTTCCAGGATTCGTCATGGTCGTTTAATTTTTCAAGGGCACCGAGTTCGTCGCGAATCTCGTCATCTACAGTCCACATAACGTCTGACGGGCCGGAGATGCCGTATCTCACTTTGAGAAGCGGATAGAGCAGATCGCCCTTTTTCGCATAGTGGGTGGAAATCTCGCGGATCCTTGAAATCAGAGACTCATCGCGGGTCTCTTTGAATTTTGCAAGAAGATCAGAGAGCGCGTTGTTTTCCTCGGTAAGTGTCTGGAGTGGATGACCAGAAATTTCCTCAAGAGCGGCGGCTTTTTCTTTTTTATTTGAGTAATCTTTCTTTGGAAAAGAATCTCTCTTTTTAAGTTCCTCCTGAATCTTCTTCTGCTGAATGGATTCTTCGACAGCCTTCTCAGCGTTTGCAATCTGCTCCTCACGGGTAGCGCCGTGGAAAAGTGCGGAATGAATATCGCAGAGACGCTGAACCTCTGAGAGCGGAGTGCCTTCCTGCATCAGTTCCTGCTCTGCCTTCATTATCTCTGAGGCATCTACATCGCTGAATTCTTTGACGAAATCAGCGCGAACGCTCTCTAAATCCTCTCCATCTCCGAGACGGCGAAGATATGACTTGAGAAGCTCTGTACGGCTGTCGTCACCTGATGCTTCTGCCTTAGAGTCAGCGGCCGGAGCAGGTGATGCGTCAGGGATTTTTATCTCAGGCATTTTTCCCTCAAGTTCAAAACCGTTTGCCATAAGGGCAGACACAACATCCATCATGGAGATGTTCTTCATCTTTGCTCCCTTAGGGATCGTCATGAGTTTTCCCACAGAATTTAATACGGGTTTCTTTGTGATCTCGGTGAAACCGAGTTTTGCCATTATATCAATAAGCTCAGGATACTGTTTTGTGAGTTCGAATACTGTTTTATTCAGGTCAATTTTCTTAGACATTTGTGATCTCCTTTCATTTGATATGATAATAGGATAATACGAAACCGGGTTATTTTATGTTGTAGAAGCAACAAAAGCAATTTTTTAAATTTTCTAATGCAGATTATAACTTAAAAACCGCCTGCGTCAAAGCGTTTGAGTTTATAGCAAAATAGTGGTATTATCACCGCATGATACTAACAGCAGAGAAAAAAGAAAAATACATAGAAATCGCCGTGACTGACGGCCGTGACATGGATGGCACGAAAAGCTCTCTCGCCGAGCTCGCGCGCCTTCTCGACACAGCGGGCGCCGAGTGCGTCTATCAGGTAACGCAGACCATGGAAGCACCGTCGCCTGGAACATATATTGGCAAGGGAAAAATAGAAGAGCTTCGGGAGTTTATCGATGCTTTTGATGCAGACGGCGTGATAAGTGACGACGAGCTGACGCCTGCGCAGATGGGAAATCTTGAGGCAGCGCTCGATGTGAAGGTCATAGACCGCACTATGCTGATACTGGATATTTTTGCGCAGCACGCCACCACGAAGGAAGGACAGATCCAGGTCGAGATGGCGCAGCTTCAGTACAAATCGAGCCGCCTTTCTGGAAGCGCGGGAATCGCGATGTCGAGACTCGGCGGAGGAATCGGCACCAGAGGACCAGGTGAGACAAAGCTTGAGACCGACAGACGCCGGATCAGGGACAGAATCTCATCTCTCCGCCGCCAGCTCAAAGAAATGGAGAAAAATCGCGAAAACACGAGAAAATCCCGTTCAAAGAACCAGATACCTGTTTTTGCAATCGTGGGTTACACTAATGCAGGCAAATCAACGCTTTTGAATGCGCTGACAGGCTCATCCGTATTAGAGGAGGATGCGCTTTTTGCGACACTAGATCCGACAACAAGGAGGATGGACCTGGGCGACGGCTGGCAGGTTCTGCTTACAGATACGGTCGGATTTATCAGCAAGCTCCCGCATAACCTGATTGATGCGTTCCACTCGACACTCGAGGAGGCAAAGTACGCCGATTATATAATCCATGTGGTCGATTCAGCGGATCCTGCGCTTGAGAGAAATATGGACGTCGTGTACCAGACCTTGAGCGAGCTGCATATCAGCGGAAAGCCGATACTTACAGTCTTTAACAAGGGCGACAAGGCTGAAAATGCCCGCCCTCTCTTTGACGGACACGCAGACATTGCGGTGCATATATCCGCAAAGACAGGTCAGGGACTTGAAGACTTAAAACGTGCCATGAAAAAGCTTCTGATGTCAGGCATGAAGCAAATAAACGAGGTAATCCCATACACCGAGGGCTCCCGCCTCGAAAGACTTCACGAATACGGTCATATCATAAAAGAGGAGTACCGTCCGGATGGAGTATATGTAGAGGCGTATGTCAATCGAGCTTTTTCATAAGACTATCAATTAAGGAATTAAGCCCAGGGTGCCGGGATTCGCAATCGCGAATCCCGGCACCCTTTTTTGTGCACTGGTTACGGACTCAGATGGAAAAGCTGGTGCGAGTCCGTAAAGAAGCTAATATAATTACAGACTGAGAAGGAAAACTTGATCAGAGTCCGTAAAATTGTGTTATGGATTACGGACTCAGATGGAAAAGCTGGTGCGAGTCCGTAAGAAAGCTAATATAATTACGGACTGAAAAGGAAAACTTGATCTGAGTCCGTAAAATTGTGTTATGGATTACGGACTCAGATGGAAAAGCTGGTGCGAGTCCGTAAAGAAGCTAACAGAGTTACGGACTGAGATGGAGAACTCGGCGTGAGTCCGTAAAGAAGCTATCAAGATTACGGACTCAGAGGAGAAAACTAGTGTGAGTCCGTAAAATTCCAGTCATGATTACGGACTTAGAGGAGAAAATTAGTGTGAGTCCGTAAAATCCCAGTCATGATTACGGACTTAGAGGGAAAAGCTGGTGTTAGTCCGTAAAATCCCAGCCAGAATTACGGACTCAGAGGAGAAAATTGGTCTGAGTCCGTAATCAAGATAAGTGGAAGGCATAGGATAACTTCTTGCAAAACCAGAGTATTGATGATATCGTTATAAAAGTTGAAATCGATGCGGCAGAGCTTTTAAGAAAAGATGAGGTTGAACGCAGAAATTTTGTTAACACGATTTGACTGAGGATTGATTATGATAGAACCAATATTTAAATATTTTGAAGAAATAGACTCCACAAATCTGGAAGCAAAGCGCGAGGGTGAGGCTGGTGCGCCGGAATTTACTGTTATTTCGGCAGGAACACAGACAGCAGGCCGTGGCCGCAGCGGTCATACCTGGATATCTCCCGAAAAGATTTCAGTAGCTACAAGTATGCTGATATATCCGAAGGAAATACCAATGGAGCACCTGCCTAGGCTTACAATCGTAGCCGGAGTGGCAGTAGCAGAGGCAGTTGAGGAACTTTACCCGCTGCATACTCAGATCAAGTGGCCGAACGATGTGCTTATAGATTCCAGGAAGATCTGTGGAATACTCACAGAGATGGAGGCTGAGAATGGACACGCGAAGCAGGTAGTCTGCGGCATCGGAGTGAACGTCCATCAGAAAAAGGAGGATTTCGCGCCAGAAATCAGGGATATGGCAACCTCTCTGGATCTGGAACTGGCAAAACAAAAAGGTGTGAGTGAAGTGACAGGAAAACGCCAGACTATAACAAGGAATTCTGATCTGCGATCAAATTCATTCAATTTTGAAAATGAAACGCAGCAGACTTCAGAATCTGTAGAAGACTCAGAAATCCAGCGAGCCTCCAGAAAAGCGATAACTGAGGCCATCTGGCAGCATTTTTTAAAGCATTACGAGATTTTCAAAGCTAACGGCGGAAGTCTTGAAGGAATTTTAGACAGCTACAACAGCCGCCTCGCCAATAAAAACAAGCGCGTTCGCGTCGTCCACCAGGTACACGACTTCGAAGGAATAGCCCTTGAAATGGATCCAAACGGCCGCCTCCTGATAAAAAAAGATGACGGAACCATAACAGCAGTAGACTCAGGCGAGGTCCACGTCCGTGGACTCTATGGCTACGCCTGAGGTAAGTCATTAAAGTCAGAAATTAATCTGGTAGTGGCCGGCAGTGAATATGCAAAATATCAGACTGCCGGCCACAAATATTATATTTTTTAATATCTGCTCACAGAAATATCAGGAAATTCACCCGAGTTTTCCTTCAGGAACATAACCATGTAGATAGGGTAATACACCAGATTACCATCTGTTTTTACATTATCATTTGAAAAGACAAAAGCCTGCCTGATGCCATATTCTGGAATAGCACAAACGTTATCCAGGGCGGAATGTCTGGTATAGTCTTTTCCGCTCTTTACCTCGATAGGGAGTATCTGGCCATCGTGTTCAACAACAAAATCAAGCTCACCAAGCTTCTTGCTGTTGTAGTAGTAAAGTGGATAACCATGGGCGTGAAGCTCCTGAGCTACGACATTTTCATAAACGGCACCTTTATTTAAATCGGTGTCATTACTGATGATCTTAAGCTTGCAGCTTTTGCCATAAACTGTGGTAAGAAGACCGACATCAGATATAAACATTTTAAAGAGGGTGCTTTTTTCATTCAGCTTCAGAGGCACAGTCGGCTCTGATGTATTGAATACGCCCAGGGCAACGCCGGCCTTCCACAGCCAGGTGAAACTATCTTCAATTCGGTCATATCGCAGATTTTTTCTGATATCAGCTATTTTAAAGCGTTTATTTTTCTCATTAAGTTCTGCCGGAATAAGCTCGTAGATATGAGTGAGAATAAGTCTGCGGTTCTCAGCCTCGTATTGAGTAAAGTCAAGCTTATACAATTCCATAATTGCTCTGTGTTCATCCATAACATCGTCGATATTGCCGGTGGTACGGTATTTTTCAACTGCAGCAGGCATACCACCGATGATCAGATACAGATTAAAAATTTCCATAAGCCTTTTATGAATTACTTCATCAACCGGTTTTTTTGAAAAATAAGCGTCCTTAAGCTGTTCTATGACAGGATTTTCTACATTAAATACCTGAAGAAATTCCTCAAAATCCAGCGGATAAAGTGTAAGAGTCTGCAGATATCCGACAGGAGCTGACTTCAGATTTACGAGCTCAACACCGAGCAGGGAGCCTGACAAAATATACCTGAACCGCTTATCCTCCACAAGAAACTTGATTTTTGTGACGATTTCTTTATATCTCTGAATCTCATCAAAGAAAAATATGGTTTTCCCAGGTGTGATTCTCTGGCTGGTGTAAAGAGAAAGCTTTAGGATCATGTCGTCGATACTCGTTGCGCCATCAAGAATCTGAACGATATCCGGCTGTTCAATCAGATTGAACTCGACAAAATCACAGTCGGCATCCTTTAGACATTTCCTGATGATATAGGTCTTTCCAGACTGACGGACACCATAAATGAGCAGAGCCTTATCGCTGTTTTGAATCCAGTGTTTTATGTCTTTTTCAATCTTACGATTCAGCATCAGCTGTACCTCCATTGCGTTTGTGCGTTTTACACATAAAATTATAGCATAAAATGACACTTTTCCATAGTAATTAGAGCATGATTTTGACTTTTTTACATGGGAAATTCATATGGATTTTGACATTTTTCCAAAACTCTGCAAAGAACATCGCAGATATGCAGTGTGCTTGGGAGTCAGGCAGACACAAAATTTTTAAGGATTGGCTTTGATTACTGCCTCCATTATTCGATTTAAATTATTTTATTTTTTCTGTTGCAAAATTTGCTCAAAGAGTGTATAGTGTCATTATAAGAACAACCGGTTGCGCTTAAACGCCTCAGAGTGGAACTGATGCTGCGCTAAAGTGCTTCAGAGTGGAACTAATGCTGCGCCGGTACTACAGAGAAAACTCAGAAAGGGAAATGTACATGAAGGTTAAGGAATTTTTATACGGTGGGGATTACAATCCGGAGCAGTGGCCGGAGGAAGTCTGGGAAGCGGATATGAAGATGTTCAGGAAAGCGCACATAAATGAGCTTACCCTGAATGTATTTTCCTGGGCGGCACTGCAGCCATCGGAGGAGACTTACGATTTTTCAAAGCTTGATAAAATCATGGAGCTCGTCAGAGCCAACGGTTTCAAAGTCATTCTTGCGACATCGACAGCTGCAACTCCGCCATGGATGGCAAAGAGGCATCCTGATATCCTGCGAACGGACGGAAACGGCATGAAGAGAAAGTACGGCGCAAGGCATAACTTCTGCCCGTCGTCGCCGACTATGAGAAAATACGCGCCGCTCCTTGCTCAGAAACTGGCAGAGAGATACAAGGACTACGACAACATCGTAGCCTGGCACATCGGAAACGAGTATGGCGGCGAGTGCCACTGCGACAACTGCCAGAAAAACTACCGCGAGTGGCTTAAGAAAAAATATGGTACTCTTGACGAGCTGAACCGCGCGTGGAACACCTCATTCTGGAGCCATACCTACTATGACTGGGACGAAATCCAGATACCTGATGAGAGAAGTGAGAACTTCGTATCAGAGGGCGGAAAGAAAATAACGCAGGTCCAGGGCCAGTTCCTGGACTATATGCGCTTTAATTCTGATATCATGCTCGATGAGTACAGGATAGAAAGGGATGCTATTAAAAAAATAACCCCGGACATCCCGATCACAACGAACTTCATGTGGTTCTTCTATGGCTTAAACTACCGCGAGTGGGCCAAATACATGGATTTCGTATCATGGGACTGCTACCCGCATATGGACACGGAGCCGGCAGAGCTTGCAATGGCACATGACCTGATACGCGGAGTCGGCGGCCAGAAGCCATTTGCACTGATGGAGTCTTCACCGTCAGTTACGAACTGGCAGCACATAAACCCACTTAAGAGGCCGGGCCAGATGACGCTCTACAGTCTTGAGGCTGTGGCACATGGCGCAGATACTGTACAGTTTTTCCAGATGAGAAGGTCCAGAGGTGCTGCCGAGGCTATGCATGGAGCGGTTATCGAGCATGTCGGACTCGCAGGCACAAGGGTTTTTGACGAGGTCGAAAAGCTCGGAGCACGCCTTGAAAAAATGAACGAGATCCTCGGAAGCACTGTACCATCCCAGGCAGCAGTCGTATTTGACTGGGAAAACTGGTGGGCAGTCGACGCGCTCCAGGGCCCGAACGAGCTTATAGACTACAAGAATGAATGCCTGAACTATTACAGGGGATTTTTTGAGAATCACATCCCGGTAGATGTGATAGGACTCGATGACGACCTTTCGAAATACAAGGTCGTAGTCGCACCGATGCTTTTCATGGCATCAAAGGACTATGCAGAAAAAATAGAAGATTTTGTAAGGAACGGCGGCGCATTTATCGCTTCGGCATTGACCGGATATGTGGACAAGGACTACCTGTTCTATCAGGGCGGTTACCCGGGCCCGTTCAAGGAACTGTTCGGACTATGGGTCGAGGAGCAGGATGCGCTCGCGCCAGACGCGCCAGACCACTTCGAGTGGGATGGACAGGAGTACGAGGCGCAGCTGATCTGTGACCAGATAAGGCCACTCTCAGAGCTTAAAAAGCTGATAGAAGAGAACAAGAAAGAGCTCGGCGAACTGGACTACTTCAAGAGCCCGGCCTATCAGATATCCGAAGACGCAGGAGATATGACAGTCGACGGAACCTACGCAGACGATTTCTACAAGGGAACCCCGGTCATCACAGAGAACTCTTATGGAAAGGGCCGCGCCTACTACATCGGCACCCAATCCACCCCAGATTTCTACAAGGACTTCATGAAGCAGGTAACAAAAAAGGCCGGCATAAAGCCAGCCGCAGAGGGAGTGAAAAAAGGAGTCGAAGTCGCCGTCAGAGAAAACGAAAACGGAAAGTTCCTTTTCTATCTCGACCATAAAAACAATACAGTAGAAGTAAAGAAGGCGTAATGCTTTTTGAATTTTTGCAATCTATGTCAGCCTGTTAGTTTGTGAGATTGAATTTTCGATGCAACAGCTGCCACGGTAAACGGCAAACGATTGTCGTGTTTTTCGTCGTGAACGAGCGCGCTAGCTGCGGCCCGGGTGACAACCGTTCAAACAGAATTGCTTAAAAAATTGCGACAGCAATTTTTTAAGCAATTCTGTGCGTTTTGTCAGAGGGCCGCTAATAAGCGCGCGCGAGCGAACAGAAAAACATGACCTGGAGAGCCGTTGCCGTGGAAGCTGTTGTTCCAAGCTTCAGGAAAGCATAAACTCCCGACACACCTTCTCGAGCTCCTTATATGTGTGAATCTCATTTACAACGCGCCTGAAGCGGATACCATTGCGCCGCCCGGCAGTATACCATCCGGCGTGCTTTCGCATCTCGCGGATCGCGCGGTCTTCGCCTTTGAGCTCAACCTCGAGTCTGGCGTGCTTTAAAAGCATAGCCATGACTTCTTCTTTAGAGGGCTCTGGGACTGTCACGCCCGTATCGAGTTCAGACAGGATCTGTGAAAAAATCCACGGATTGCCTCTCGCGGCGCGCCCGATCATAAATCCGTCGCAGCCGGTAATCTCGTACATTTTTTTAATATCAGAAGCACAAGTCAGGTCTCCATTCCCGATAACCGGGATGGAGACTTTTTCTTTGACAGCGCGGATTATATCCCAGTCGGCGTTTCCGCTGTAGTACTGCTCCCTGGTCCTGCCGTGGACTGCGATCGC
Source organism: Lachnospiraceae bacterium (assembly GCA_003862155.1). GTDB lineage: Bacteria > Bacillota > Clostridia > Lachnospirales > Lachnospiraceae > Weimeria > Weimeria bifida. The sequence continues at coordinate 56,084 of QOUV01000004.1, read as the reverse complement.
AGAAGCACCGGATTCCTCGAGAATGTGGGCGATCTCCGGAGCGTTGATGTGTTCGGAATCGACACCGGTGCGGATTTTTACAGTCACTGGCCGGTCGGTCGTTTTTACAAGGGCAGAGACAATTTTTCCGGCGAGAATGGGATTTTTCATAAGAGCAGAACCGTCGCCGTTGTTATAGACCTTCGGGACCGGGCAGCCCATATTGATATCGAGGATGTCGTAAGGTATATCTTCGATAATTTCTGCCGCTTCAACCATCGCATCCACATCAGAACCAAAAAGCTGGAGTGAAACCGGATGCTCATCGTCTGCGATCCTTAAAAGTTCCGCGGTGTTTTTGTTGTGGTAGCAGATCGCCTTGGCACTGACCATTTCCATGCAGACAAGACCCGCGCCCTCTTCGTGGCAGATTCTCCTGAACGGCTGGTCGGTAACTCCCGCCATCGGAGCCAGGATAAGCGGATTTTCTATTTTGACATTTCCTATAAAAAGAGGCTTCATCAGAAAACAATCCCCAATCCTTCAAAAATGAGTCCCCAGAATACTCCGACACAGTAGAGCATTATGGTGATCACTATATTCTCCTTCATGTGGTTGTCGTTTGTCCTGAAGAGGACCATCAGACCAACGCCTGCCCCAACTACGAGACCGGCGATCATCTGGCCGGCACTCATAAGTCCGTCGATATAGAGCTGGGTTATCATAACGGATGCTGCGCAGTTTGGAATCAGGCCGATAAGGGTCGAAAGCAGGACGCCAAGGACTGGATTTCCAGCGATGACAGAAGCTACTGCATTTTTTCCGACACCGTCTACGACAAGGGTCAGCACAACAGAAATAATGAAGATGAATATCACGATCTGAAGTGTGTGCTTCAGGGCGGCCAGGAATACATTTGTGTGCTCGTCTTCGGCAGTGCCGCAGTGCTCGCGCTCGCAGATGTCGCGGATGTGCTTTTCTGACTTGATGTGGTATTTCGTGTGGCGGACGATAAAGTCGATGCCGAAACCGCTGATCATGCCGAGGAATGCCTTGGTCACAAGGATCGAGAGCATTTTTCCCAAAGCGACATGCTGCGATATGAAAAGTGGCAGCATCTCATCGGAAGTCGAGGCAAAAACTGCGATCAGCGTTCCAACGGAGATGACTCCACCGGAATAGAGGCTTGCGGCAGCAGCGGAAAAACCGCACTGTGGGACGGCTCCGACAGCAGCTCCGATAGCCGGGCCGAACTTATCGACTTTCGCCATCAACTGGACCTGTTTGTCAGAGGTGTGCCTCTCGAGGATCTCCATAAGAAGGTATGTAATATATAGAAAAGGTATGAGTTTAAGGGTGTCAATTGTAGCGTCGATTAAAGCGTCAGTGAACAGGCTCATGTAAACATCTCCTTTCAGAATAAATTCAGCGCAAAAATTCCATAAATTATATTACTATTATGACATTCTTGTCAAGATGCCAAAAAAATTGCCCGATTTGACAGAAATGGTATATAATGATTTGGTGGTCAAAAGGTTGACCACCAAATCATTATATAGTTTTGTGAGTGTTTCACACTCACAAAACCCCAAGCTCCAGAAAAGCTGATTACATATAAATCTTATTTTACTATATTTTTAGCTTTTCTGGAGCTGTGGGGCGGGTCATTAAGTCACGCTTTTTGACCGCAAGCGGTCAAAAAGCGTGACTTAATGACCCTTATATCATATAATGATAAAAATGTTTGAAAAAGGAGTTCATATGGATCTTTACGGAAAAAGTTTCTTAAAAATGACTGACCTGTCGGCTGATGAAATCACGGGACTTATCGACCTGTCTGCCCGACTCAAAGATGAAAAGAAAAAGGGAGTTTCACAGCTCGATTACCTGAGAGGCAAAAATATAGCGCTTATTTTTGAAAAGACAAGCACCAGAACGAGATGCTCGTTCGAGGTAGCCGCGCACGACATGGGAATGACCACGACTTATCTCGACCCATCGGGCTCACAGATCGGAAAGAAAGAGAGCATTAAGGATACAGCGAGAGTTCTCGGCAGAATGTTCGACGGCATAGAGTACAGGGGATTCGGCCAGGAGATAGTCGAGCAGCTGGCAGAGTATGCGGGAGTTCCGGTCTGGAACGGCCTCACTAACGAGAGCCATCCGACGCAGATGATAGCCGATATGCTGACTGTAAAAGAAAAGCTCGGAAAACTGAAGGGTGTGAAGTTCGTATACATGGGCGATGCCAGATACAATATGGGCAATTCCCTGATGGTTACCTGCGCTAAGCTCGGCATGGATTTCGTCGCATGCACGAATAAGAAATATTTCCCGGAGACACAGCTCGTGGAGTATTCGAAGAAAGAAGCTGCAAAGAGCGGTGGAAGCATCACGCTTACAGAGAGTGTCGAAGAGGCATGCAGAGATGCGGATGTTATTTATACAGATGTCTGGGTATCTATGGGCGAGCCGGACAGCGCCTGGAAGGAGCGTATTCACGATCTTCTCCCATATCAGGTGAATTCGAAGGCACTTTCCTATGCGAAGGACTCAGTGATCTTCATGCACTGCCTTCCATCATTCCACGATCTCGACACGAAGATAGGCCGCGAGATAAATGAGAAGTACGGCCTGTCAGAGATGGAAGTTACGGATGAAGTTTTCGAAGGACCTCATTCGGTGGTCTTTGACGAGGCGGAGAACCGCATGCACTCGATCAAAGCAGTCATCTATGCGACAATGGTAAAATAATGTATCAGGATAAAATAGTACTTTGCGCAGCGAGCGCATACAATAAAAAATATTACCTCAATCCGGATTTTGACGGACTTCCGGAGGAGGTCAAGAAAGAGCTTCAGATCATGTGCGTGCTCTTTACTGAGGATATCGGTGGGATCATCGAGCTTTATTTCGACGATGAGGGCAGCCTCCATCTGATGACGGATTCAGAGGAGGGCGACCTGACGTACGACAATATTGGAGCGCCGCTTAAGATCAAGCAGATTCAGAAGGACCAGAGAGAGCTGTTCAGGGAACTGGAAGAATATTTCCGCGAGTTTTTCTGAGATCAGAGAAATAAAATATTTCCGTGAAATTTTCTTAATATGGATAAAAAGATCTGCCGAGGAGACAAAATGTTATTAGCAGTAGATGTAGGAAACACAAATATTACGCTGGGAGTATTCAGAGACAGTGTTTTGATCGGCAATTTCAGGCTGAATACCGGTATTTCGAGGACATCGGACGAGTACGGCATCACTATCAGAAATATTCTCTATAACAATGGCCTTGACCACAAAGAGATTAAAGACTGCATCATAGCATCGGTAGTGCCGGCGCTGATGCATTCGCTGACCAGTGGAATTATAAAGTATTTCAACACGAAGCCGATCATAGTGGCAGCAGGCATCAAGACCGGGATCAATATCCAGACTGAAACACCGGGCCAGATCGGTGCGGACAGGATCGTCGATGCAGCAGGCGCATATGAGCTCTACGGTGGACCGCTGATCGTTATAGATTTTGGGACGGCCACGACTTATGATTTTGTAGACAAAAACGGCTCGTTCAAATATGGCGTCACAGCCCCTGGAATCAGGATCAGCGCGAAGGCGCTCTGGGAAGATGCCGCCAAACTTCCGGAAGTCGAGATCAGAAAGCCTAAGTCCATACTTGCGCGCGAGACGATCTCCTCTATGCAGGCGGGACTTGTCTATGGCCAGATCGGTGCGACCGAGTATATAGTCAGAAATATGATAAAAGAAACCGGCTGCAAGGACGTAAAAGTCATCGCAACCGGAGGTCTTGGGAAGATGATCTCGAGAGAGACATCAGTCATTGACAAATATAACCCTGATCTAACTCTTCAGGGAATGCGCTTTATCTTCGAAAAACAGGATCACAGGAGATCGTGATCAGATGAAGATACGGGCGGCACAGAGAATCGGGACTACATGAAGATACAGGCGGGACAGAGAATCGTGATTACATGAAGATACGGGCGGGACAGAGGACCTCTCTCACCTGACGAAAACAGTCATAAGATACGATTTCTCAAGAGGCAGTTCGGAGATGTCGGTAAAGATCTCTTCATCAGACATTCCGCATCTGTTTACAGCACCAAGGAACTCATGCTCTGGCTTTTTGGCCAGGGCATTTTTTAGTTCAGGAAGGTGCTTCCCGAGTTTCATGAAAATCTTCATGCCTGGAAGGTCCAGAGCACTGGAAATATCGGCAGAGCCAGGGATTATATGGACTTCCTCGTCATTTTGTCCGAGGATCAGGCCAAGCCTCCCGGCACACGAAAGAAACGAAGGGATGCCGTTTATTATCTTTACCGGAAACCCGTCACCCACTGCGAGATCTCTGATATAGGAAAAAGTCGAATATACTAAAACATCGCCAATGGTTACAAAACCGACATTTTTTCCGTCAGACAGATAATCCCTGACTTCCGAGTATATTTTTTTCCTTCGGGCGGTGAGCGCTGAAGCGTCGTGGATCATAGGAAAATTGTAGAATTTCAAGTCTTTCGAACTGATTTCGGGCATCGAAACTTTTATGATATCGTAGGCCCGCTTTCCAGATGGAAAAACTATCACATCGCAGTTTTCAAGTGTTTTGATGGCGTTTATCGTGACATCGCCCGGGTCGCCGCAGCCCGCGCCGACGCCAAAGAGAATTCCGGTATTTTTGTCCATATGGGCTCCTTAGTTGAGATCGTCTGGGCCGAACGATACAGGCAGGATCTGCTCGAGAGTGTATTCTCTTATCTGATTTCCATGATCGGCGGAGAGCAGGATCCTGAACCTGCCTGGATCGCAGAATTCGCGCATTACCTGTCTGCATATGCCACATGGAGGGCAGAAATCCGTGTCGTCTTTATTCGGGCCGCCGCAGATCGCAATAGCTGTGAAATCGCGCTTTCCCTCTGAAACAGCTTTGAAAAAAGCGGTTCTCTCGGCGCAGTTTGCGGCACCGTACGATGCGTTTTCAATGTTTCCCCCCTGGTAGATCGTACCGTCATCGCAGAGCAGAGCTGCTCCAACAGTAAAATGTGAATATGGCGTGTAAGACATATTCATAGCTTCCCTTGCTTTTTCTACTAACTCACTATTACTGACCATAATCATTTCCTCCAAAATATAAGATAGTTTATCTATTTTAGCACATCATTCATCAAACTTTAACAAATTTTTTAAATATTTGCGGTATAATGATACAGAATAGACTCAGGAGTATACTTTTATGGAAGAAACAGAGAGCATCTACGGACCTTACAGGCCCGAGCTTGAAAAAATACAAAAAGAACTTTTAGATGATATCGAGTCGCTTAGAAACGAACTCAAAGAAAAAAATGGTATGGATCCTGTCGAGCACTGCCTTTCGAGGATTAAGGATGAGGACAGTATGAGAGAGAAGTGCGTCAGAAAGGGGCTGCCGGTCACGACAGAGTCGGCGCTTACGAAGATCTACGATGCGGTTGGTATCAGAGTAGTCTGCGCATTTTTAGACGACGTGTACAAGTTCCGGGAACATCTGGTGGCGCTCCCGGGAGCAGAGGTGATAGAAGAGAAGGACTACATCAAGCATGCGAAGCCGAACGGCTATAGAAGCTATCACATGATACTTCGGATGCATGGGAAATTTTATGCAGAGATACAGCTCAGGACGATCTCGCAGGATACCTGGGCGGCACTCGAGCATCAGATCAAATACAAGCATGCGAAGCCGAACGGCTATAGAAGCTATCACATGATACTTCGGATGCATGGGAAATTTTATGCAGAGATACAGCTCAGGACGATCTCGCAGGATACCTGGGCGGCACTCGAGCATCAGATCAAATACAAGCATGCGAAGCCGAACGGCTATAGAAGCTATCACATGATACTTCGGATGCATGGGAAATTTTATGCAGAGATACAGCTCAGGACGATCTCGCAGGATACCTGGGCGGCACTCGAGCATCAGATCAAATACAAGCATGATCTGAGCGGGACGAATGAGGAGCTTGTCACATCGGAGCTCAAGAGATGCGCTGATGAGCTGGCTTCTACAGATATTTCGATGCAGACGATAAGGGATCTGATCTTTGAAGAGACAAGTGATATAAAAGGGAGTGAATCAGAATGAAGTTATTACTGGCAGAAGACACAAGGGATTTAAACAGGGCAGAGTCGGCTATTTTAAAGCACGAGGGATATGATGTGACAAGTGCCTACGATGGACAGGAGGCACTTGACTACCTTTCAAAGGACAGCTTTGATGCGGTGATTCTCGACATAATGATGCCGAAGGTGGATGGACTCGGGGTCTTGAAATCGATGCGCGAGGACAATATCCTGACACCGGTACTGCTTCTCACCGCAAAGACAGAAGTCGATGACAGGGTGGCAGGACTCGATGCAGGGGCAGATGACTATCTGGCAAAGCCTTTTGACATGAGAGAACTCCTGGCCAGAGTCAGGGCCCTTGTCAGAAGGGGAAGAGAGTACAATCCGCAGGATATGAGCTTTGGAGACGTCTCGCTTAAAGCAGAGGATATGGAACTTTCATGTGAGAACTCCGTAAGGCTCTCGATCAGGGAGTTCGAGCTGATGCAGATGCTTATGACACATTCGGAAGGCGGGATCTCGACGGATGATATCCTGCAGAAGATCTGGGCCAGTGAGCCGGACGCAAACGAGGATACGGTCTGGCTTTATATTTCATATTTGAAGAGAAAACTCTCGGCTATAGCATCCGGAATCACTATCGAAGGAGAGAAGGGCGGAAGCTTCAGACTTATCAATTCGCAGGCAGCTTGATTTTTTAAACACATGGAGGTGATCAAATGAATGAACAGAGCATCAGAAATCTTAAAAACAAATTCCTTGTCATCTCCATGTTGTCTTTTATCACGGTAATGGTTGTCGTCGGTGGCCTGATCTATGTAGGGACACTCGTTGTATCGAGACGGGAAGCGCACGAGGTCACACAGACTATCGTCGACAATGGAGGTTCGCTCCCGTCGGTAAAGACCGTTATAAAAAATGACCAGAAAGCGAACAACACGACTGCTTCTGGCAATTCAAATGATGACAGTTCCACGGTGGTAAGCGATTCCCCTCAGGATAATATCAACTATTTCCTTAAGACGATGTTTGGCACCAGAAGAAACGTACTCACAAATAAAGACCAGTGGTACGCTACGAGATATTTCTCTGTTATTCTGGATAATAATGACAATTTCATTCAGGTGAAGGCCGACAGGATAGCATCGATCGATATGGGGCAGGCGAAGCAGTATGCCAAAATGGTGTCTGACAATGCTTTCAAATTTGGCAGCGTCGGAAATTACTATTACCAGGTTGAGAAGCAGAAGCACAGGACCCTTGTGGTGTTTGTGGATTGCACGCAGCAGATAGGACTTACGAACAGGATCCTGTATATGGCTCTTATTTTGCTGGGATTCGGATCAATCGTCTCGTTCCTGGTACTCAGAGCATTTTCCTACAGGGCGATAGCTCCTGAGATAAAAAATGTCGAGCAGCAGAAACAGTTCATCACGAACGCGAGCCATGAGCTGAAGACGCCCCTGGCTGTAATTAAAGCAAACACCCAGGTTCAGGAGATGATCGGCGGAAAGGACGAATGGACTGAGTCGACCATGAGACAGGTCGACAGGATGACAGGACTTATCCAGAACCTTGTGACGATAGTCCGGGCCGAAGAGAAGGAAGACACTGGAGACAGGATAGATACAGATATCTCAGCAGCCATAAGGGATACGGTAAAGAGCTACCTGCCGGTAGCTGAGAATGCAGGAGAGACCCTGAATCAGAATATCGGTGACGGGATCTATATGAAAGCCGTGGAAAGCCAGATCAGGCAGCTCGCGACACTTCTTATCGACAATGCCATCAAATACTGTGATGATCACGGAACCATCGATGTTGTCCTCCTCCAGAAGGGCAAGGGCATCAGGCTTCAGGTGTCGAATTCATACGCAAATGGAAAAAATGTCGATTATTCCAAATTTTTCGAGAGATTCTACAGAGCGGACGAGTCACACAACGTGGATAAAGGAGGCTATGGCATCGGGCTTTCTATTGCCGAGAGTCTGGTGAAACAGTATAATGGTACTATAAATGTATCCTGGAAGGACGGTATCATCACATTTGACTGCATTCTGAAGGGGTAATAACGGGGCGTTTTTTATAAGAGAGGGAACAAATGAATATTTACATCGTAGAAGTGGAAGGCGAAGACTACCATGGTGTGGAGGGTGCGGATTTTTTGCAGCAGGATAACATCATCTGCATCTATCATCACAATACCTCCGGCACGATTCCAAAGCTGTACTATGAGGTCTTGAGGAGGACAGACGCTGAAGTCTTTTTGTGTGAGACGGACGGCGCTCCTTTAGATATTGAAAAAAGTATCAGCGAATTTTCTGCGCGTCATCCTAACGCAAAGATCCAGTATATTGGGCATCACAGAGCGCCTGGCGTAATGTGTTTCGATACGATAATGGCCTCTCTCTATGCGGGCTGCATCAAAGATGCGGACCTGCCGGAAAGTATCAGTGGACTTGAGGATGAACTTAAAAAAAAGACATCTGTCTATCGGATCGCTGAAAAATATTCACTTGATCTCGAAAAACTAGTCAGGGTTTACAGGACAGGTCAGAACGATGTGAAGAAGCTCTATCAGGACCTTCTTCACGAATTCGGCAGAAAAGCGGGACTTGCGGCTTACCAGCAGATGAAGTGCGATCATATCGGACCGTTCCGCGAACCCGGTGATGAGACAGAGAATCACGAGCCGATCATCTACAGCGATATCACGCTGGAAGACCACTATAAGAAGATGCAGGAAGAGGAGAGAAAATATTTCTTCCACAGCAAAGACTTTGAACCGTACTGGGGACCGGTCAGTATTTACGAGGAAGACGAGGATGAGTTCTTCTGAGGGTAAATTCTTGACTTTCAATTCTTTTACATTTATACTATTTTAGCAAAAAAGGCTTAATAAATATTTTTCGTATATTTTTTCATAAGAAAGGACGTTGTCATGGACGAAGAGAAAAAAGTAAATCTGATGACCAAAGAAGGTAAGAAAAAGCTGGAGGATGAGCTGCAGGATTTAAAACTTGTACAACGTCCGGCTATCGCGAAGAAGATCGGCGAAGCCAGAGAGCAGGGAGATCTTTCAGAGAACGCTGAGTACGATGCAGCGAAGGATGAGCAGGGTAAGATCGAGGATCGTATCACCGATATCGAGGAGATATTAAAGTACGCGGTTGTCGCAGATGATGACGGGCAGGATACAGGCAAGATCAACATCGGATACACAGTTAAGCTCTTAGATGTTGAACTGAAAGAAGAGGAGACTTTCGATATCGTTGGTTCAAACGAGGTCGATATCTTAAATAACAGGATTTCAAATGAGTCCCCTGTTGGCGCAGCTGTCATTGGCCATGAGCCTGGACAGACAGTTACTGTAGAGACCGAAGCAGGAAGCTTCGAGTACAAGATTCTTGAAGCTCACAGAACTAGGAAATAACTGATCGGTTTTTGAAAGGGATAACATGCCAGCAAAGAATAACAATTCACAGGATACAAACAGTCTTTTACAGATTAGAAGAGATAAGCTGAAGGCTCTTCAGGAAGCAGGCCGCGATCCGTTCAAGATCACAAAGTACGACCAGACCCACCATTCTACAGATGTCAAAGAGCATTTTGATGAGCTTGAGTTTAAGCCTCCAGTCGATGAGGATGGAAAGAATAAAGTAGTTCCGCTCGATGAGATTCCGGCTGAGAAAGTCGTATCTGTCGCAGGACGTATGATGTTCAAGCGTGTCATGGGCAAGGCATCATTCGCAAATATCCGCGATCTCAAGGGCGACATTCAGATCTATGTCACCAGAAATGATATAGGCGACGACGAATACGCATATTTTAAAAAATACGATGTAGGCGATATCATCGGAGTAAAGGGTTTTGCCTTCAAGACAAAGACTGGTGAGATTTCGATTCACGCGAAGGAAGTCACACTTCTCTCGAAGAGTCTGCAGATCCTTCCTGAGAAATTCCACGGACTCACAGATACAGATATCAGATATCGTCAGAGATACCTGGATCTGATCATGAATCCTGAGGTGAAGGACACCTTCGTAAAGAGATCCCAGATCATCGCCGAGATCAGAAGATTTCTCGCAGGCAGGAACTTCATGGAAGTCGAGACTCCGATGCTCGTTCATAACGCCGGCGGCGCCGCAGCGAGACCGTTCGAGACGCATTACAATTCACTCGATGAGGATGTAAAGCTGCGCATTTCACTTGAGCTCTATCTGAAGAGACTTATAGTAGGCGGACTTGAGAGAGTCTATGAGATCGGACGAGTATTCAGAAATGAGGGCGTTGATACAAAGCACAACCCTGAATTCACTCTGATGGAGCTGTATCAGGCCTACACAGATTACAACGGTATGATGGAACTGACAGAGAGCATGTTCCGTGATCTTGCCGAGAAAGTCTGCGGCAGCACGAAGATCTACTATGGCAGCAAAGAGGATGGCACAGGTCACGAGATCGATCTCGGCAAGCCTTTCAGAAGACTTACGATGGTTGAAGCCATCAAGGAGCAGACCGGAATCGACTTTGACCAGGTACAGACGGATGAAGAGGCCAAAAAGATTGCCGATGAGCACCACATTGCTTACGAGGAGCGCCACAAGAAGGGCGACATCGTAAACCTCTTCTTCGATGAATATTGCGAAGCGAAGATGATCCAGCCTACATTTATCATGGATCACCCGATCGAGATCTCACCTCTCACCAAGAAAAAGCCGGACGACCCTTCAAAGGTTGAGCGTTTCGAACTCTATATCAATGGCTGGGAGATGTGCAACGCTTATTCTGAGCTGAACGATCCTATCGATCAGAGAGAGCGTTTCGCCGAGCAGGACAGACTCGCTGCAGCAGGCGACGAAGAGGCCAACCACACCGATGAAGACTTCCTGAACGCTATGGAAGTCGGCATGCCACCGACAGGTGGTATCGGTTACGGAATCGACCGTCTCTGCATGCTGCTTACGAATTCAGAAGCCATCAGGGATGTGATCCTGTTCCCGACTCTTAAGTCGCTCGATGCAGATTCAGAAAGCAAACCGGCATCAACAGCTTCTGGCGACAACAACGGCTTCTTTACACCGAATTCGAAGATCGATTTCAGCGGCGTAAAGGTAGAGGATTTCCTCGCAGATCAGGTCGATTTCGACACGTTCTGCAAGTCGGATTTCCGTGCTGTAAAGGTCAAGGCCTGCGAAGCTGTTCCGAAGTCAAAGAAGCTTCTGCAGTTTACCCTCGACGATGGTTCGGGCACTGACCGTACTATCCTGAGCGGTATTCACAAATATTACGAGCCGGAAGAGCTCGTCGGCAAGACACTTCTTGCCATCGTAAATCTTCCACCGCGCAAGATGATGGGGATCGACAGCTGCGGCATGATCATCAGCGCTGTCGACGAGAAAAACGGCGAGGAAGAACTCCACGTCGTGATGCTCGACAACCACATCCCAGCCGGCGCGAAGATGTGCTGATGTTCGCCTGAAGCAGTGGGACAGTAGGGACGGTTCTTTTTGTCCCACTTATAGATTATTCAGACACAATATGCCCTTTTTAAGCTCGAAACAGCGCCACAGATGACCGGTCTCGCTCCGTAGGATTTTTCTGTTCGCGTGCGCGCGCCTAATTGCGGCCTTCTGGCCAATGTATGGTTTTCATACGTTTGTGGTTCAGGCGGGTGGCCACCCAGGCCGCAGCTAGCGCACACGCTCACGACGAAAAATCCTAAGGTCGCGAGTCCGTTCCTATCTGTGGCGCTGCTTCTTGATATAAAGAACCATGTCACCGGCTCCGCGGAGCTGGAAATTTTTTCGATAAGGCTTTCGTATGTTCGAACGCTTCAAATCGCAATGGCTTCAAGTTCTGCGGAGCAGGAAATTATCAATAGAGCTTCGCGAGGAGGCGATTTGGCTCTTACGATTGTAAACGGAGACTATATTCTGAGTCCGTAAAAGCACGCCAAGGATTACGGACTGTATATGAAGACTACACTGCAGTCCGTAAAATCACGCCAAGGATTACGGACTGTATATGAAGACTACACTGCAGTCCGTAAAAGAGCGCCGGGAATTACGGATTGTAGAAGGAAATCACGCCATAGTCCGTAAATGCCAGTCAATAATTGCTGAAATTTCGCCCTGTTCTTGGCTTTTAATAAGAAAAGTTGGAATTCATAAGCTGTCTAAAGGTGTATAATGAGTTTATATTAATCCAAGGAGGGCTTAAAGATGAAGAAAGTGGTTGTGGCGGTCCCTTTCAGTGAATCGCAGAAGGCAAGGCTTAAGAAGACCGCTGAAAGTTACGGGGATGAAATTAGTTTTATTACGAGCGAAGCAGTGACAGAGGGGGATATCTGCGATGCAGATGCGGTGATAGGAAATGTAGAGCCGGATGTCCTAAAGGCTTCTTCAAGACTTTCCTGGCTGCAGTTGAATTCTTCGGGTGTGGATGCGTATGTGAAGGACGGCGTGGTGCCGGAAGAGGCTGTTATTACATCTGCAACAGGTGCTTACGGAACAGCACTTTCAGAGTATATGGTCGCGATGCTTCTTGTTATGATGAAAAAAATCCCAATGTATATGGATGATCAGAAGAACCGCGACTGGAAAGATGAGGGACCGGTGGCCTCTCCTGCCGGAAAGCGCATCCTGATCGTTGGAACCGGGGATGCCGGACTTGCATTTGCGAGACGGATCAAGGCATTTGAACTTCCGGATAACAGGATCACCCTGTCGGGGATCAGGAGACGGGCGGATTTCTGCCCAGAACCGCTGAATGAAATACATCCGACGAGTGAGTTGGCGGCTGAACTTGAGAAAGCAGATGTGGTCGCTGCTACACTGCCAGGTACAGAACAGACATACCATATTTTTGATAGAGAGATGCTTCTTCACTGTAAAAAAGGTGCATATTTCCTGAATGCAGGAAGAGGCAGTGCAGTGGACGAAAAAGACCGCAGCGCGGGATACGCGATATGAAAGGAGAAAACTAATGGTAAGACATGTAATTCTGTGGACTTTGAAAGATGAATATTCTGCAGCTGAGAAGGAATCTATAAAAGCAGAGATAAAAGCAGGTCTTGAAGGGCTGAAAGGCAAAGTTCCGGGAATCGTTGAAATTCATGTGATAACCGAGGGCCTTGAGGGTTCAAACTGTGACCTGATGCTGGATTCGACTTTTGAAAATGAAGAGGCACTGAAAGGCTATTCGGTAAACCCGGCGCATTTGGCAGTGGCTGACGGAAAAGTCCGTCCGAATGTATCGAGCAGAGTGTGCTTTAATTTTGAGAGCTGATTTTGAAAAAATATAAATTTAAATTAAAAGGGAGCAGCGCTTTTTAACGTTGCACCCCTTTTTAGTAGGAAAAATTTAAATTGTGTTATTTTACTTTTACAGTTTTAGCCTTGCTCCATGCTCCCGCATATGTTTTTTGACTGACATATTTTACGCCACGAACTCTGACCTGATAAGTACCTTTCTTGGAAACTTTAATAGTTAACTTTAATTTCTTCGAAGAAACGGTAACCTGCTTCCAATTATTTGCTCCTTTCTTTTTGTAAGAAATTTGATATTTTGAAGGAGAATTCGAAGCTTTTTTATATTTTATAGTAAATTTCTTCTTCCCACCTTTAAGTGATGAAATAGAAGATTTACCAGGCTTTTTAACAGGGCTCTTAACGTTTACGGTTTTGGTGTTGCTCCAATTGCCTGTATAAGTAGTACCATTAACAGTCTTAACGCCACGAACTCTGACCTGATAAGCACCAGCATTTGATACGCTAATTATTTTCTTTAGAGTATTGGCGGGTACTGAAATCTGGCTCCAGTCGTTTGAACCTGTTTGCTTATAAGAAATTTGATAATTTGAGACGCCATTGCTGCAGTACCATATTTTACAGTAAACTGTTTTGTGCCTGATGTAAGTGAAGAAATAATAGGTTTGCCCGGATTTTGGGTATTGATTTTTTCTGTTACGGTAAATTGATAGGAGCTTGCAGTGTCATCTCCTGCGTAACAATCAGTCTCTCCTACTATATAATATCTGGAATTTGGACTTAATGTAAGATCGATATTAAAACCCTCATTTGAAGAATCAAGCCAGTCAGACGAATAGAGACTGTCGTATGATTGATCTAATATCCAGGCTGCTGTTTCTCCATCATGATTGGTATTGATAAAATTAAAATTATATTTGGATCCGGGATTATTTGATGTTTTGAAAGTATAGAACCTATATTTATTAATGTAATCCTCCGGTGTAGGATCGGCGTAAGAAATCTTGTCATCTGTATCAATTTCTATTGGTGATGCCAATGATGAACCATCATTGCCAACGCTAAGTACGTTATTAATATAAGAGCCTCTGGAAATTCTAAATATATATGCACTTGCATTATCATCTGCTGTGTAAGCATCTGTTTCTGCTTCTACATAATAAACGGAATTCTTGTTTAAAGTTAAATCAACATTCTTGCTTTCGGCATTGGAAAATGAAAGCCAACCGCTGCTATAGATTTCTTTATATTTTGAGTCTAATACTTGTACTGACGTTTGCCCGCCATATCCTACATTAATAAAATTAAGGCTATAAATTCCGGCAGAAGTAGTTTCAAAGACGTAATAATTAACTTTATTTTCATAATCGGATGGAGTTGGATCGGTATAACTTACAATTTGATCCAGATTGATGGCCTCTGCTTCCGATAAAGACTTGCCCTCAGCGTGTGCATTAATAGTTGTAAACGGGACGAATAAAGATATTATCATCGCCAAAGTTAATATGAAAGAAGATTTAATTTTTTTTCTCATTATTTTTCCTCTGTTTGAAAATACATAAATTTAAAATTACACTATAAATATTACAGTTGTTGATCTTATTCTTTATTTTATTGTTCCCTCCTTATCTATGATGCTTAAAAAATAATTGTTAATTTCGTACGTGATCACCCTCAATCTTATTAAAATATTACCTTGTTTATATGGGAATAATACAACTCCATTATATTTTTGTGCTATGGCTAAGTCAATGAATTAGAGTAATTTTATTAGATTAGATGTGGCTTAAAACAATGCTTTAATATATTTTCCTTCCCACTTTTTCCATCCGCCTAGCTTGCTTTCCAGTGCAGTTGAAACATTTTTGTAGAAATTTCTGACAAATGCAGCATCTTCTGCGGTTTCGGGTTCTGCTCCGAAGGCTGCTGCCTGTATGATGCGGGTCAGTTTCGCGGCATCTGACTCAGAAAGAGGTGGGACTGCAGAAGACAGCTTCGCTGCGAAATCCGGCTCATTTCCAGTGTATCCGCTGAGAACTCCTGTGAAATCCAAGAGCGATAGCAGCTGGCCGAAAATCTGGCGGCTGTTCATCTGGTCTAGTCTTGAGAGCTTTTTCTGGCGGCGGTACATAAGAAGCAGAGGGATAAGGGCGCAGGCGTATAAAAGGACGATTATGCAGGTGATCAAAAGGTCCGGGGCATTTTTCACACTGATCGATGGAAGGCTTAAGAAGAACTGAGAGCCGGAGGCCTTCGCAGATTGTCTGCTGTCTTTGCGTCGGGAGGTTTTTGTGATTTTCCAGCTTGCGTGTCTCTTCTGAATCTGATGAAATTTTTTCATGTTGAATCCAGGATAGGAGGTGCTCATACTGCCATCGGTGGATGGCGTCACTTCTACCGGGGTCCAGCCGTAATTGTCGACAAAAATTTCGGTCCAGGCGTGCGCCAGAGTATCTGTCACAGTGGCATGCCAAAAGCCATCTTTTCCTTTGTGAAAAGCGTTCGGGTCGACTCTGAAGCCCGAGACATAGCGGGCCGGTATTCCGTACAGCTGATACATAAGGGTGGCAGTTGATGCGAAGTGAACGCAGTAGCCGCTGCCGCGGTCGAAGAGAAAATCTTCTACGATATCTTCAGAAAACGGCGCCCAGCCGGGTGTTGTGCTGTATGATGCGCGGGACTCAAGCGTGTGAATGATAAAAGCGGTGGTGTTGTCAAGCCCCTTCTGTGGATTGTCGTGAACAAGTTTCACAAGCCTTGGGACTCGCCCGGTCTGAACCATTGTGTAGGACGTCTGAGCGGCCTGTTTGTAAGCCCGCTGGAGGGATAAATTCCATTTAAAATAATTGGCATATTGCGGCTCCATTTTTTTCCAGTTGATATTCATATCCTTCTGCTCGTAAAAGACGTACATCTGCCTGGAACTGTTGTCAGGCTTGCTCTGCATGGAATCGTAACGCTTTGAATACTGGTCTTTAACACTGTAATACGGAGAAAAACTGCCGTTTGAGCTGTTCAGCTGATAAATCGTCAGAAAAATTGGCCGGCTGCCTTTCTTGCTGTACATTCCGGCATTGATCATAAAATACATGCTGTAGTACATCTCTCCGATGTAATCTTCCCACTTCTCCCAGTGGAGGCTCTTTGCGACTTCGTGAAACACCTTTTTTTCATCTGCAGGCTTCCAGCTGCCACCCGTGTAGAGGCTTCCGGTAAAACCTCTCAGGTAAAGAGGCTGGGTCGGCTTGACACTTGTCACGAGTTCCATCTGCTTTGCACCGGTGTGATAATTGTTCCCGAACGAAACCTGGCCGTTCGCCTCCTGATTCGAAATGCTGCCGGATAGAGAGCGATAGTTCCTGTAAATCAGACCCTCTGCGTTGCCGGCCGCCTGGTAAAGAGGGACCGAGACCAGTTCGAGTGCCGGCCCAAGAAAAATAAAGACGACAGCCATCACAAAAGCAGCGATCAAGCTGACCCGGCCGCGCAGAGAAGCAGTGTTTTCGCTCTGAATTTTCTTTTTGCCGTGACTTTTTACAGAAGCGTTCCAGATCCAGAACGAAATCTGGAAAACCATTACTGAAAGAAGCGCAGGAGCCTTGATATCAACTGAAAAAAACGGTGCAACGGCTACCACTGCAGTTGTCAGCAGGTAGAGCGGAAGATGGAGATGCCAGACGCATTCCATGGCAAATGTAAATATGCAAAGAAGAAGCCCGATAAAAATACCAAGCTCTGTCAATTGCAGGGAATTTGTATTAAGACCTGTCAGGTGCTCGCCAAGAAGAATGAGCTGTTTTTTTGTTTTCGATAATTTTAACCAGCTGTAGCAGATAGTCCCGGAGACAGAGATGACAAGCCCCAGCCAGACGAGATCGCTTTTAAAGCGCCAGAGCGCCCAAAGGGCAGAGCAGAGAAGAGTAGCGGCGATAAAAGTTTCGCGTCCGAGTGAGATTCCATCTATAGAGTTAAAAATCGAGAGAATACCCAGAACTCCGGAAAGAAGAAACAGCAGTACAAAAGGCGACGATTCTGACTTTTCCGAAGAACGCCTGCTGTCTTTAATTTGTATGGATATACGTTTCTTCTTCATAGTTCCTGTTCCAGATTCTTATTTTTGAATGGAAATGCTGTGTTTGATACAGTTTGTATAAAATTTCGCGGCACTTTTCTGCGCTGTCTGCCTGCATTTCAACAGGCTCATTTTTTCCCGGTTCCTGCCAGTGCACGATAACCCGTGCTGACTGCTGCAGAAGTCCAAAAATCGTATCAGATAATGAAGTGATGAAACTTTCAAAATCCTCAGCGCTAACAAAAGGCTCTTCCGAGGGATCGAGAAAAATTTCCGCCGTATCCTCATTATAAGCTTCATATTCTTTGACCCAGGTCTTATCGGAGCGGGCACTAAGATTCCAGTGAATATGTCTTGCCATATCCCCTGGCCGGTATTCGTGAATATCGCGGAGTTCATGGCTCATTTCGATGCCATTACTGACTAAAGTGTTGTCGCCGGAATCCAGCTGGTTGTCAGGATGGGACGGCAGATCTGCCTCCATTGCCTGCTCGGGAGGAAATATGGCTGCCTCTATCGTCTGAGGGGTCTTTTTTCTGGCACTGAAAAGAGAAAACCAGTCGTAGACACGGATGCGTCTGATAGAAATATTGATTAGACCGGCATAGGGAGCATTGATCTCCAGTGTTTCGCGCTGCGAATCTTTCCCGACACTGGTGATCAGGATCCGCTTTGTGCGCTTTTTATCGAAGGCATATTTAAAAGAAATATAAATGGCAATATGTGTGACTGGCAGGCGGCCGGAATTTTTTATGTCAATTTCAAGGGTACCGGGATTTCCGGATTCAAGCCAGAGCTTTTCGGCAGCGAAACTACATGAAATGTGTGATGCCAGGATGTGGCAGAAAATAAGGCCGGCCGGGATCACCAGAAGCTCGATCATGCACAGGAGAAGCAGCGGGAAAAAACGATACATGCCCGCAAGATACCAGGTCAGAACTATCAATAGAAAAAATAGTATTTTTTTCACATCATCACCGCCTGATCCCAATAGGCGGCCTGGCTGTCGCGTTCAAAATATCTTCGAGAATTTTCCTGGGATCGCGCTTTTCGATTTTTGCAGCGGAGTTCAGGCGAATCCTGTGAGACAGGACATACGGCAGCTGTTCAGCGACATCTGAAGGTGTCACATAATTTCTGCCATCGAACCAGGCGCAAGCCTTTGCCATACTGGAAAGAGCAATCGCCGCACGGGGACTCGCACCGAGCTCGAGATACTGACTTTCTCTGGTCGCGCGAACAAGCTGCACCAGATAGCGGGCGACAGTTTCTTTGAGAAAGACATCCTGAACTTCATGCTGGGCTTCGATAAGCTCTTCCTGACTCATAACGCAGGAAACCTCATCCAGCCGGCTGTCAGATCCAGTAGTTAGTACAAGCTCGAGCTCATCATCAAAAGCCGGGTAGCCAATCGAAAGTCCGGTCATAAAGCGGTCCATCTGCGAATCCGGAAGAATCTGCGTCCCGGAACTTCCGGATGGATTTTGTGTAGCGATAACCAGAAACGGCTTTGGAACTTCTCTTGTGACACCGTCGACCGTGACGCGGCCTTCCTGCATGACCTCGAGCAGAGCAGACTGCGTCTTCTGAGAAGTTCTGTTGATCTCGTCTGCCAGCAGCAGATTGCAGAAAACAGAGCCCGGATGATAGACAAACTGAGAATCCTCCCTGTGAAAGACAGAAAAACCAGTCAGATCCGACGGCATAACATCGGGAGTAAACTGCACACGGCCGAATTCGAGAGCCATGGCTTTGGAGAGAGCAAGGGCCAGAGTGGTCTTTCCGACTCCGGGAATATCATTCAGAAGCACATGCCCTCCAGCAAGAAAAGTCAGAAAAACCTCGCGGATCTCCCTTTCTTTTCCCAAAACAGCGTGAGAGACCTGCCCGGTAACCTGCCGCGCTTTATTTAACAGTTCAGAATTTCCCTCCATAAATACCTCGTAATTTTATAAAAGTATTTGAGACCATTATACTCGAAATTTACAGATTATTCCATTGATAAAGTGAATCAAGATGTATTGATGACAATTCGGGATACGATTAATCCTGCTGTTTAAATTGACAGACAATAGTGATATAACAGAGATGTAAACAGAACACCTGTGTTCAGGAGGAGCCATTATGAATGTGAATCAGAAAAAGTGATGGTACTGTTATCTGCAGTAGGATATAATAAAAAGGACAATAGTTAAAACCCAAAGGAATATTAATTGTGACTGGAGGGAGGAGTTATGTCTACTGAACACGAGAAATACTTTGAACTTCTGCGGAAGGAATACCAGACGGAGCAGGCAGTCTGCACGGAGATCATCAATCTGAGTGCGATATTGAACCTGCCGAAGGGCACAGAACATTTCATGAGTGACCTTCATGGCGACTTTGAAGCATTTTATCATATATTAAACAGCTGCTCAGGCGTAATAAAAGAGAAGATTCGCCTGCTCTTCGGAAATCAGCTTACGGATTCGGAGATTATGGAGCTCGCGACTCTTATTTACTATCCGGAGGAGAAAATCCGACTTCTGTCGAAGGAGGGACGGATTAACGAGGGCTGGTACAAAGTAACGTTGAATGAGCTGATCCAGCTGGCGAGACTGCTCTCGAGCAAATATACCAGATCGAAAGTCAGAAAGGCGATGCCTAAGGATTTTTCCTATATTATCGATGAGCTGATCCATATGCCAAAGGATGAGGACGACAATCAGGTCCGCTATCATAAGAAAATAATCGATACGATCATAGACCTGAATGATTCTGACGACCTGATAATCGCGCTGGCGTCACTGATCAAGAGGCTCGCGGTCGACCATTTGCACATAGTCGGGGATATTTTTGACAGGGGGCCGAGCGCCGACAAGATAATCGACCTTCTGATACATCACCATTCCCTGGATATCGAGTGGGGCAATCACGACATTCTCTGGATGGGAGCGGCCTGCGGCAGCAAGGCATCTGTGGCGAATGTACTCTGTAACAATTTAAAGTACTCGAATACGGATATCCTCGAGAAAGGCTACGGTATAAGTCTCCGTGATCTGATGCTTTTTGGAATGAAATACTATCCAGATCAGGGGGACCCAATAAAAAGTGCTCTTCGCGCGATAAGAATCATCTCGTTTAAACTGGAAGGGCAGATTATTAAGCGCCATCCGAATTACGGGATGGATGACAGGGACATGCTCTCACGCGTGGACTGGAAGAATTTTTCAATTGAGATCGATGGAAAAAAATATGAGCTGAACACTTACCAGTTCCCGACTATCGATAAAAATGATCCGCTCGCCCTGACGGCCGAAGAGGACAAGCTGATATCTGATCTCACGGATGATTTTAAGAATTCAAAGCGTCTGGCTGATCATGTTACTTTTCTTTATGAAAAGGGCAGTATGTACAAAAAATTCAACGGCAATCTGATCTACCATGGCTGCATTCCTATGGATTCGGAGGGCAATTTTGTCGGAATAACTCACGGAGACCGGATCTACAAGGGAAAGGAATATCTGGATCTCGCAGATGAGATTGCCAGGAGAGCTTTTTCACAATCCCACAATACAGGTTTTTTAAATGAAAATATCACCGAAAGACACCAGTCCGATCTGGATTTCATGTGGTTCCTCTGGGGTGCGCCGCTCTCGCCGCTCTGCGGGAGAATTTTGAAAACATTTGAGAGAGAATTCATCTCAGACAAGAGCACATGGAAAGAGCCGCAGGACCCATATTATACTTTTTACAGGGACAAGAGAGTCTGTGATATGATCCTGCGTGAATTTGGACTCTATGGTGAGCACACTCACATCATAAACGGCCACACTCCTGTTAAAGTCAAGGAGGGTGAGCAGCCGGTGCGCGCCGACGGCAGGCTCTTTGTAATAGACGGTGGTTTCACCAACTCTATGCACAAGACGACAGGCCTGGCCGGCTACACTCTGATCTACAATTCGCACGGACTCAGGCTCAAATCGCACCAGCCTTTTGGAGGGATTGAATCGGCACTGATGGAAAATGCTGACATCGAATCCGACTCAAAGCTTGTTGACAGATATGAGCACAGAATCCTGGTCAGTGATGCAGACAATGGCGCTGCCATCAAGGATAAAATAAAAGATCTTATGGCACTGCTCAAGTGGTACCGGGGAGACAAATGAAGAGCATGAAATTTCATAAGGAGGCATTTGATTGAAGTATATTGTGGAGAAAATCGTCGAGCCTGATTTCGGCTGCGAGGGGATACCGGATGGACAGACTGCTATGGACCGGGTCGTTTTAAAAGCTGAAGATGGCCAGGAAACTGCGAGAAAGGTTTCTGACAAAGAACTGTATGATAAGGATATAAATGAGGGAGATACAGTCTGTTTTGACAGCGAAAACCTGATTGTAAAGTGCGTATAAATTAGTTAAGGGCACCTTTCTTTACAAAAAAAAGAGCCGGTATTATAATTATTTTCGAAATATTTAATCATGTCTGATGTTCTGTCGGACACATTTCAGAAAGGAGTTTGAGAAATGAACAATTATCAGTCTGCTTCACAGACTAAAAAACTGGTAACTTTTGTAGTTGCGGTCCTGTCATTTATTTTTTACTTTATTCCGTGGTTTCACATAAGAGTTGAGATTTTCGGGCAGAATGTTTTCGGAAAGGGGAATTATAATTTCTTCTCTCTGGCGAAAACAATAAAATCACTTAGTGACCTTAATTCAGATGGTGCGAATTCACTTACGCCGTTCCTTATTTTAATGGGAATTCTACTTATAATCTGCTTCATTATCACTCTCGTTCTTCTTTTCTTCGACAAAAAGCAGGCTGTCCTTCCATATCTTATAGCATATGCAGTGAATTTCATCGCAGCAATCTTTGTGATAATTTCATTTGATAAGGAAGTAGGAAATGAAGATTACGGATATGCGGCAGTTGGAGCCAGCATAACGGCAGCAGCGATAATCGGACTTATCCTGGTTATTATCATGGCTGTCATGTATTACAGCAAAAAGGATTTTACCGCTTCATACACAAACCCAGGCAGTATGAACTGGAATGGTCAGCAGAATTTTAACAATGGAATGAACTACGGTGGGCAGCAGTATAACGCAGGTCCGGCACCGCAGCCTAAACCACAGCAACCTCAGGCGGGCCAGCAGGTACAGCAGCCTCAGGCGGGTCAGCAGGTACAGCAGCCTCAGGCGGGTCAGCAGGTACAGCAGCCTGAGAAGATTTTCTGCACAAATTGTGGGGCAGAGAACAGGCCTGGAGCCAAGTTCTGTACTCATTGCGGAACTCCATTGGAAAAATAGAAGAAAGGATCATATTATGAAGAAAAAAATAAATATTACCGGGTATGCAAACCAGATCATTAAAGCAATTCCAGAAGGTGTTCTTCTGAATACGAAGGCAGACAAATTTGACACGATGATCATCGGATGGGGAGCTCTTGGCACAAACTGGGGAGTTCCATGCTTTACGGCTTATGTCCGCAAAAGCCGCTTCACGAGAGAGCAGCTGGACAAGAACCCGGAGTTTACAGTAAGCGTCCCGCTGAATGGCTCGATTAAAAAAATATTCGATGTCTGCGGAAGCAAAAGCGGACGGGATATTGATAAAGTAAAAGAGGCGGGCCTTACACTTGAAGAGCCTGAGACAAACGGAGTTCCGGGAATAAAGGAGTATCCTCTGACATTAGAGTGCAGGCTCCGCTACAGACAGGAGCAGGAACTTTCTCTCTATGATGACGAGGCCAAAGACAGTTTCTATAAAACGAGTGAAAATGATACTCACATTACGTATATAGGCGAGATCGTAGACGCATATATCATAGAGTGATTTTTATACATTTATGTTAAAAGAGGTAAGAAATGGTTTGTCCTTATTGTGGAAAAGAAATCAAAAATCCCAATGCAAAATTCTGCCCGCATTGCGGAGCGAAACTCAATGTGCAGGCTGATACAGAACCTGATGTACAGTCGAATGCCGAACCGGACATAAATGATATTTCCGGATTCAAGCCAAGAGATGAGCGACCGGTTCCGCCACAGAACCAGCAGTTTCAGAATAACCAGCAGGTGCCACCGCAGAACTGGCAGACTCCGCCGGTTCCGCCACGTGACAACAATAGAAATGCTCCTTCAAATCGAGGCGGGGCACCAAAGAAAAACAACCATCTGGTACTTATCATACTGATATGTGTGATCATAGCAGCTGCGGCCGCAGCAGTATTTTTACTGTATAAGAAGGGAGTTATTTTTAATAATTCCAACAGCACTAAAACAGAGGAAACAAAGAACCCGGGTGGGTCTGACGAAGCCCAGAAGCCAAAGGACTCTGCCGTGGATTCTAATGCTGCCAATTCACAGAGCTCTGATGGATCAAGTGATAGTGCTGATAAAGATTCTGATAAAACAGTTCAGGATAAGTCAGCCTCTTCAGCAGATGACAGTAATCTCGATAAATGGTCAGCAGACGACTCCGACAATTCATCTGACAGCAAAGACAAAAAGAAAACTGAAGACAGCAAAGATAAAAAGACAAAAAACACTAAAGATACGGATCCATCACCGAAAGGCCGGCACGATACAGTCGATGGACAGATTTTCCCGGACAGTGATGAGAGAGTACTTTCCGATAGCGAATTAGAGGATCTGTCGAAAGATGAAATTCAGGATGCCCTGAATGAGATGTATGCCCGTCATAATTATAAATTCACTAAGAGCAAGGAGCTCAACGATTATTATAAAAAGAACATGAAGGGCTATAAATCAGAAAATGATGATCAGCAGGATGTGGTTTCCCAGTTCAATTCATATGAGAAGAAAAATCTGGAGAAGCTCGAAAAGTACCGTGCAAAATCAAATTAAATACAGAAGGAGCGAATTATGTTTGAGAATATCGGCAACACTTTTAAAAACTATGGTGAAAAGGTAAAGAAGAGCGCTCAGAATTTTACAGAGACAAATCAGCTCAATGCCGGAATACGAGACACTGACAAAAAAATTGAGCAGGCTTTTGCGTCTCTCGGTAATGAGTTTTACAACAGTCATCTGGAGAATGTACCGCCGGAATACACGGAGGCGTTTAACAATATTGCGCAGCTGATACAGCACAAAGCCGATCTGGTAGAACAGCTTAACAAGTTGAACAACGCATGGAAATGCCCGAGATGCGGAGCGTCAAATGCTTCTCAGATGTCATTCTGTGGAAACTGCGGATGCCCGAAGCCGGTTCCGACTTCACAGATGGAAGGGCAGGAACAGCAGGAGCAGGCTCATGCAGAAGAAGAGAAGCCAAAGCAGCCAATCATGTTCTGTCCGAACTGTGGAACACCTCTATATGGGGGAGAAGCCTTCTGCGGAAATTGTGGATACAATCTGAAAAAAGATGCTGATGTAGAAGCAACCGAAACTACAAATGAAGCTTCCGGTGATGAAGCTGTCAATTCAAATGGTGGTGCACCTGAGGGAACAGAAAACAATAAATAGCAAATTTGAGGAGGAATGTAAATGAAACGCTGTCCCTATTGTGGAAAAGAGATTGATGACAATGCGAAGTTCTGCGGATACTGTGGAAAAAACGTGACGGATGCATTACCGGCTTACAATGACAAGCTTGCATCTGAAGGACCGGAAGAAGCAGTTCAGAACGAAAACGAAGACGTCGGGACACAGTCTGAAAGTACAGCAGAACAGGAAACAGCTGCTGATGAAGCTCCGAAGGCAGAGGAAAATACAGCTCAGCAGCAGTATTACCAGCAGAACAGTCAGCAGAATTGCCAGCAGAACGGCCAGCAGCAGTATTACCAGCAGAATGGCCAGCAGCAGTATTACCAGCAGAACGGCCAGCAGCAGTATTACCAGCAGAATGGTCCGCAGCAGTATAATGCCCAGAATGCTGTTGCGAAAAAACCGATGGATAAGAAGCTCCTTAAGCGGATTATAATTATTGCGGCAGCAGCAGTTGCGGCTTTGATAGCATTTCTGGTTTATAGAGCAGTCGCACCTGTAACACTCAAGTCCTCCGACTATATAGTTGTAACTACGGATGGAAAGTACGACGGTTATGGGAGCGCTGATGTGAGTGTCAGAGAAGAAAAGCTTACAAAGGATATCATTATAGCCCTCGGAAAGAAAGGGGAAATTGACCGTTCTGTTTATCAAAAAGTAAAACAGGCAAGTACTATTGATGACTGGAATCTGTTCTTTGATAGTATGAGTGATGCTGAAATCGCAGAAAGCAGAGTTGAAAAAATATATGATGCATTTTCATATGCGACGACTGGCAAGACAGAGCATCTGTCAAATGGAGATACTGTTACAGTAAAGTTCAACAATCTGAATGATTCGATCAAAGAGTATGGAATCAAATTTACAGGAGGCAAGGTTACAAAGAAGATTTCAGGACTTGAAAAAGTAACTAAGTTTGATGCATTTGCAAATATTAAGGTTGTTTTTTCAGGCCTTTCCTCTCACGGAACAGCGGTAATTACTGGTACACAATCGTCTGATACTGACGACGATGAAGATTATTATGAGG
Source organism: Lachnospiraceae bacterium (assembly GCA_003862155.1). Taxonomy (GTDB): domain Bacteria; phylum Bacillota; class Clostridia; order Lachnospirales; family Lachnospiraceae; genus Weimeria; species Weimeria bifida. The sequence continues at coordinate 30,122 of QOUV01000004.1, read as the reverse complement.
ATGAAAAGACAGACCTTACGTATTCACTGAGTGATAACAATGGATCCCTTAAAAACGGCGATAAGGTTACTGTAACGATCGACTTCGATCCAGAAGAATATATATCAGAACATGGAAATATTCCTGAAGCATCTTCAAAGGAATATACAGTTTCCGGATTGGGTACACAGCTGAGCTCCACAAATCAGATGACAGATGCTGCTTTGAAAACACTTAAAGAGGAAGCAGTTAAGGATATAAAGGACTCCACTTCAGAATGGGATGATGAGTGCAAACTCGACGGGTATGAGTACAAAGGGTATTATATACTTGCACCTGGCGAAGACAGCAGCAATTCTGAAAATGGCGTATTTATGGTATATAAGGTTACTGCAAAAATAAACCACAAAGACGATTTTGACAGCTCAGAAGATTTCAGCGATAAGATAAGCTTTTATTATTATACTGATATCACTAATGTTGGAATAGGTACAGATGGATCGATCTGCACGAAATATCAGGTGGAAGGTGGTCCAGACGGATACGTAAACTATAATAGAGATGACTCTTATTATAACACGAGCTTTTACGGATATGAAAAACTGGATGATCTGGACAAGGCTGTCAGAAACCTGACGAAAAGCTGGACTTCTTTTGAGGGCGATTCAGTAGTATCTACATTTGACAAGTGATATGTTTGATTTTCTAAAAAAATTTAAAAGAACGGCAGCAGGGCTGGCCATTTTTTCAATGTGCATCGGGCTTTGTACCTGCGGCTCACAAAACAGCAGCCGGAAGTCAGCGGAGATTTCAACCGAGAAAAAGACTGAGCGGCAATCTGTCACCAAAGTAAAAGCCTCGTCTGATGCTGCTTTGACAGGGAAAAAGCCTGAAGTCTCAAAAAAAGAAAATGATTCTGAAAAAAAGGTTGATACTTCTAAGCTTAAGGAAATGGTAACAACGCAGCTTGTCAATGTCAGACAAAAACCAAGCTTTAAAGCAAAGGTCTACTGCAGGCTCGATGCAGATACCAGAGTTGATGTCGTAAAGTACGACAGGAACTGGAGCGAAATTTACATGGATGACCGTGTGATGTACGTTTCAGGGAAGTACTTAAAGGATGTGGAGACATCTTCTGATAAAGATCAGACAGACAGCTCATCAGATAAGAAGAAGACCAACGGCCTGGTTGTTGCCATCGATGCGGGACACCAGGCTCACGACGATTCTTCCAAGGAGCCGGTCGGGCCTGGTGCCAGAACTACCAAAGCGAAGGTTTCATCGGGAACGCAGGGGGTAGCAACCGGAGTTCCTGAATACAAACTGACGCTTCAGCTGTCATTGAAGCTTCAGGCAGAACTAGCCCGCAGAGGTTACAAAGTGGTGATGACCCGTACCTCGAACGACGTGAATATCAGCAACTCGCAGCGCGCCAAGATTGCGAATAACGCACATGCGGCTGCTTTTGTAAGAATCCATGCGAATGGCTCGCCAAACTCTTCTCTCAAAGGAGCTATGACAATCTGCCAGACAGCGTCAAACCCATACAACGGCAGGCTGCACAGCAAAAGCGCAGCCCTTTCGTCGGATATACTAAGCAACCTCGTCGCATCGACAGGCTGTCACCGCCAATATGTATGGCAGACCGACACCATGAGCGGGATCAACTGGTGCAGCGTACCAGCTACGATCGTCGAAGTCGGCTATATGACGAATCCATCAGAAGACAGGCTGATGGAGACTGCAGCCTACCAAAACAAAATCGTCACAGGAATAGCAAACGGAATCGACGCCTTCCTGAAATAGTGGGACAGTAGGGACGGTTCTTTTTGTCCCAAAATCAGAAAATTCTGATTTTGGGACAAAAAGAACCGTCCCTACTGTCCCAAATTTAGTGCATGAGAAAGACGGCAAATCATCCTTTTGACTGTACAAAATAATTTTTGCATGATATAATTTCGGCTTGTGAATGGTGAAAACAGATTATAGGAGAAAAAATGCCAGCAGTTAGTTCAAAAAAAAGAATAGCCGGAATGGATGGCCTTCGTGCAATTGCAATCATTGGTATCGTGATCTATCATATGCTGCCTGATGTGCTGTCAGGAGGATTTTTAGGAGTTTCGATGTTTTTCGCGCTGTCAGGATTTCTGATAACGCTGTCGGAGAGCAAATCCTACGAAAGAAACCATAGAATAAATTTCGGCAGATTTTTTTATAAGAGAATAAGACGTATATATCCGGCGATGCTTATGACACTCTTTGTCACAGTGATATTGCTGGCAATTTTTATACCTGAGAGCCTTAAAAATATCAGGGGTGAAGCTGCGTCTATTATTTTTGGATACAATAATATCTGGCAGATTCATATGAATGGCTCATATTTTTCAAATGTGTCAAGTCACTCGGCTTTCATTCATATGTGGTCTCTTGCCGTTGAGCTGCAGTTTTACCTTGTATTCCCGTTCATCTTCTGGCTGATCAAAAAAATAGAGAAGGAGACGGACATTGACCTCGGCTTCCCGATAATGCTTGCACTTGCAGTGGCGTCGATCATTGCGGGAATCGCAGCTTTCAAGCCGGGAACGGACCCGACACCGGTCTATTACGGAACATTTACAAGGATCGGGACACTTTTCCTGGGAAGTGCACTTGCATTTTTATATGAAAAAAACAGGCTCCCAAGGTTTAATAATATCGTAGCGCTTCCGGTACTTGCGGGGCTTATAGCCGCAATGGTGATTTTATACATTACGACGAATGGAACGGATGCAGTCACATACCGCGTGATTCTTCCAGTCTTTTCGATTATCTGCGCATTTGTAATAGTGCTGATTTCGGGCAACGATACCGCCGGACGGATCCTCGATGTTGCGCCGCTTCAGATAATCGGGAGGATGAGCTACGAGACTTATCTTGTGATGTATCCGGTCATTTTTATCGTATCACTGAAGATCAGACTGGGCAGCCAGTATAAGGATGCGGTGCTTGAAGTGGCTCTTATCGTTGCATGCACCGTACTGCTCCATATTTTTTCAAAATATCTGACGCCTATTGGACTGGCAAGGACTATTCAGGAAAAGAGCTTCAAAAAAAATACCGGGTATCTTGTAACAGCAGCCCTTTCGGCTGTTGCTGTCATAATTATTTTTATATCTCCGGCACTCGTGAAAAAAGACGATTCCGCCGAGCTCCAGGCTCAGCTCGAGGCAAATGCCAAAAAATCTGCCACCCAGGCGGAACAGCCTGCTAAACCGGCCAAGCCGGCAAAGAAGCCTTCTCCATCAAAGCCTGACAAGCCAGCTGCGGCGAAAAAGGCGAGCGGAAATGCTGCAAAGAAAAAGAAACCGGCAAAGAAGCCGGCCGACAATTCCAAAAAAATAAAGAGAATGGCGAACAAGAGTGTTACGATGTTTGGTGACTCTGTTATGCTTGGCTCCTATGACGTGCTTCGGAAAAAATTTCCAAATGCTGTGATCGATGCAAGCGTATCGCGCCAGGCGAGGGACGCTGCAAGCGAGATCATCAAACAAAAACAAGCTGGGAAGCTTGGAAATATCGTAATCATCGAACTTGGAACAAATGGCGCGTTCAGCAGCGATACTTTCGAAAAGATAATGGGAGCCATCGGCGCAGACAGGCAGGTCTACTGGATCCTCCCGTACGGCAAGCAGCTGCAGTGGCAGGACACCGTAATCTCAGAGCTGAAGAAATATATCACAAAACACAACAATATCACGCTGATCGACTGGCCTTCACTCGCCAGCAAACATCCGGAATGGTTTTACAGCGACGGCACACATTTGAAGACTGACGGCCAGAAAGGCTTCGCTGACCTGATCCTCGACAGCGTGGGACAGTAGGGACGGTTCTTTTTGTCCCACAATCTGAAAATTCTGAAAAAGGGACGGTTAGAACCGTCCCCACTGATATGTACCCCTTTTACTGGACAAAAAAACATCCAGTGAAAGGGGTTTTATCATGCACTACACTTATGAATTCAAACTACATTGTGTCGAAGAGCATCGTAAAGGACGATATCCGAAGACACCAGAAGGTGTGTCAAAAGAAAGTTTTCAAAGTAAAGTCCGATTTTGGCACAGACTTGCAGACACTTGTGGGAACGATGCTCTCAAACATAAAAGCTGCAGTAGGCAATTTTCAGCTGATGATAAATTTAATCTTGTAGCCAGAGTTATGGCTGGAGAATCCGCTATGTCTGTAGCAATTTCAGCAAATCTGGAAACTGCAACACTTTGTTCTTGGGTTAACAAATATAAGAGATATGGTTATGATGGTCTTGTCAATAAACGTAAAGGGAAAAAGCAAGAACAAGTGTCAAAAAGTATTCAAGAAACTAAACCATTATCAGAATCAGAACGTGATGAGCTTATCCGTTTAAGAAGAGAGAATAAGTTTATCAAAACACAGATTGAAGTAATAAAAAAAGAGATAGCCTTGAGAGAAGAAAAGGAAGCTGCGCTACTCAAGGCGAAAAAGCAGCAATCATCAAAGACCTCCGTGAAAAAGGATACAAATTGAAACTCCTGCTAAAATCAATGGGTATGTCAAGGTCTACGTATTACTTTGAAATAGGCAAGAATGACGCTGTAGCAGTCAGAAATAAAGACCTGGTCAATGATATCAATAAGATCTTCGATGCCAACAAAGGCCGCTATGGTGTCCGTAGGATCTATCATGAACTGCGTAACCTTGGTATGAAAATCAATCACAAGAAGGTGCAGAGGCTTATGCACGAAGAGGGACTTATAGGCAAACGCCCTAAAGAAAAATACAATTCTTATAAAGGCACAGTGGGTAAGGTCGCTGATAACATCATAAACAGGGATTTCAGTACAAAAGCTCCACTAGAAAAATGGACTACGGATGTAACACAATTTAAATTTTCATGGGGCAAATGCTATCTTTCTCCAATATTGGATATGCACACAAATGAGATTATATCTTACGATTTGTCACTCAGTCCAAACATGGCTCAGATAAACAACATGCTTGATAGGGCATTTGCCAAGTTTAAATCTCTTAATGGCCTGATTCTTCATTCTGATCAGGGATGGCAATACCAGCATGCCACATATATATCCAGACTAAAGGAACATGGAATTATTCAGTCTATGTCAAGAAAAGGAAACTGCTATGATAATTGTATAATGGAAACTTTCTTTGGACGACTTAAAAATGAAATGTATTATGGCAATGAGAAAAGTTTTGGCAGCTTCAAGTCTTTTTCAATTGCAATAGATGAATATATCGATTATTATAACAATAAACGAATTCAAGCAAAAACAAAATGGATGCCTCCTGTTCAATATCGTGAAGCATCCATTTGTACCGCTTGATCATAAATATGTGTCCAGGATTCTGGGTACATATCACGCTGTCCCAAAAAGATTTTTCAAAAATTAGCACTCACCTATTGACAGTGCTAACAAAACGTGGTATAACATAATCGAAAGGTGAGAGATGAGAAAGAGAGAAGCAAAGAGCTTCAAAAAATATTGGGCAGCGCCTGATGAAGAGTTCGCAGGTGCCGTACAGATTGGAGGAATGACGTATGATGATGCCGAGTATTTTTGGAGAGAATTTGTTTGATGATGACTTTGACGACTGGTTTGATTTCAGGATGCCGAAGATGCCTGATGTTGACAAAGTCCTTTATGGCAGACATGCCAGAAACATGATGAAGACAGACGTCAGAGAGAACGGCGACAAGTATGAGGTTGCCATTGACCTTCCAGGATTCGATAAGAACGATGTGAAGGTTTCTCTAGAAGATGGTTATCTTACCATCAGCGCCGATAAGAAACTTGACAAAGAGGACAAGAAAGACAAGAAGTACCTGAGAAAAGAGAGATACGAAGGTGCTATGAGCAGAAGCTTCTATGTAGGCGACGAGGTTACCGAGAAGGATATCAACGCCAGCTACAAGAACGGTGTTCTTACACTTGAGCTCCCAAAGAAGGATCAGAAGAAGATCGAATCAGACACTTCACACATGATTGAAGTTCACTGATTTCGAATATCAGCTGATAACCTGAAAACCCTTGGCGGTGCCGAAAGGCACCGCTTTTTTTGCGTATGGAGTGGTCCGCCGGTTGTCCAATTATCAGTGTTTTTACCAGGACATAAAAAGTCTGAAAATTCTAAAAATGGGACAAAAAGAACCGTCCCTACTGACCCAGTTGACGGGGGAAGGGGATGGTGCTATTCTGTTTGTGGAAATTTTGTTTTGGAAGGAGAAAATCTATGAAGTACATTAGCACTGACAAGGCGCCGCAGGCGATCGGGCCGTATTCGCAGGGGATTGTTGCGGGTGATACGGTTTATCTTTCGGGACAGATCGGGATCGATCCGGCTGTTGGGAAGCCTGTCTCTGGCATCGAGGCCCAGACTGAGCAGATTTGTAAGAATATCGGAGAGCTCTTGAAGGAGGCGGGGACCGACTATGGGCATGTTGTGAAGACGACATGTTTCCTCGCTGATATTGACGATTTCAAGACTTTCAATGGAATATATGAGAAATATTTCATATCGAAGCCTTCCAGAAGCTGCGTCGCAGTCAAGGACCTGCCGGCAGGAATGCTCTGCGAGATTGAAGTTATCGCGGTTATTGAAAAATAAAAAGAAAAGTATTATTATATGATTTAGTCACCTGTTCGAGGAGTAAGGAGTCGTTACGCGCGGCTCCCGTGCTGACAACAGCTTTTTCCTTTAGCGTAGGCAGACGTACTGATGTGTCAGCAGCAGGCGGCTTTTGGAACGGTAGCTCAGCTGGGAGAGCACCAGGGTCACAACCTGGTTGTCATGGGTTCGAGCCCCATCCGTTCCACTAATTGAAAAGCTCTCTGGGATTTCCCAGGGAGTTTTTTTAGTTTACAATATGGTGAAATTTGTCCATAAGAATAGTCTGATCAGAGATTTCCCTGACGAGCTGGTCGTTGTGCGTGGCGATAAGCAAAAGCCGTTCAGGACTTTTTAACGATTTAAGCGCGTCTGTGATCCAGCTCTGCCCGTCTTCGTCGAGCCCGCTTAAGGGCTCGTCCATAATAAGGACCTCGGGCTCCATAGCGAGGATCGAGGCGAGGGCGACACGCTTTTTTTCGCCGCCGCTCAAGCTGAACGGAGCGCGGCGCCGCAGAGCTTCAAGAGAAAGCGCTGAGATGTAGTGCCCGGTGCGGCTTTTCACTTCCTCGTCTGAAAGCCCGAGCTGATAGAGCCCGAAAGCGATCTCGTCTTCGACGCTGCCAGTGAAAAGCATGACCTCGGTGTCCTGAAACAGGAAGCCGATCTTCGAATGAAAAATGGCAGCATTTTTCTTATCATGAAGAAATTTCGGCGTGACAGCAGTACCTTTGAAAAAATACTCACCCTTAGTCGGGAAAGACAGGCCGTTTAGAATCCTGAAAAGCGAGGATTTTCCGCAGCCATTCGGACCTTTGATGACGTAACATCTGCCGCTGGCAAGCGACAGACTGATGTCCTCCAGGGCAGGCGTCCCGTCATCGTAGTTGAAAGAGACATTTTTTAATTCGATCGTGTTCATATAGCCTTCTGAGTGATTATGAAAAAAATGACAAGCATTGGAACTGCGCAGAGATACAGGGCGTCCCAGATGCAGAATCTGTGCCGGGAAAGGCGCCTGTAGGCGCCGTTGTAGCCGCGGCACTGCATAGCTTCAAATGATTCCTGAGACATTTTAGACGACTTCAGGAAAACAGTCCCGAGGATTCCGCCGGCGGCGGACATTTTTCTGCGGTCAGCAGCGCGGCCGAGGGAGCGGAGCAGGTAAGCTTCGTGAATCCTCTCGGCGAGCCGCCCGAGGAGCACCAGAAAACGGACCGTAGTGTCGAGCGTCATTGTGATGACCGAAGGCAGGTGGATTTCGGAAAAAACGCCGGTGATCTCCTTCCAGCTTAAATCCTCATTTACAAGCAGGAGGATCAGTACGGATTCCGCAACTTTCATCGTGACAGTAAGCATTGTCGATCTGTGCCCGAAAAAAACGGCTGGAAGCATTATCAACAAGGTGAAAACGATCGGAAGGACCAGCTTTTTCAGGACATAGATCATACGATCAGGCTTTAATAAGGCCATGCGGATCAATTCGACAGTGAGGACCGTTATCACAAAGACAGCGTTTCGGGAGCAGGCGCAGAGTACAATAGCAAAGACCGCCACGGCGAGCCTCAAAGCGGGGCTCATCCGTGACGGCTTTTTTTCTGAATTCGAATCACTGTCAACGATAGCGGCGATCGCTTTAAGCAACCGCTCTGTCATAACGGCTTCCTTTCGAAGCAATATAAGAAATAATTCTGAAAATTATCACGAGGAGCGCGACACCAACGACTGCGCTGAGGATATATCCGAACCAGTCAGGCAGTCCGCTGAACGAATAGTCAGGCAGCAGAGCCGGATAATTGATACCGTGGGCAATTCCCTTAGGGACGTATCCAGCGCCGGTTCCGGAAATTTCATCTGCGCCCCACTCACCCCAGGCAGTGCCTTCAGCGAGGAGACCAACAGGAACAGCGCAGATAAGGACGCCGAGAAGGATCTTTACAGGAAGAGCGGTCTTTGCCTTGACAGTAGAATTGTCAAAATCAGGAGCAGCTTTCCAGACAAAAGCAAGGACAGCAACGGTAAAAACGACCTCCGCAAGACCGAAGAGTGTAAGGTGGCCAGCCATCATAGCCGGTATCGAGACATTCAGGCCGTAAGGGCAGTAGAGCGCATTACCGGACGCATCTTTAAACAGCATAGTCTGGATGCCGAACTCGATCGCGGCGCATAAAGCTGCGGCATTTATACCTATGTAGGAACCGATGCCGGCGCCAATCAGGTCCCGTTTTTTGTTTTTGCCCCAGTTCGGAGAAATGGCATGAGCTATAGCATATCCTACAAAAGGCAGGACAAACGCCATATTAAAACAGTTCGCGCCGAACGAGAGGATACCGCCGTCTCCGAAGATCAGAGCCTGCAGCAACAAGGCAATGCTCACCGAAATACAGGACGCATATGGTCCAAGCAAAAGCGCAATAAGCGTTCCTCCAACCGCGTGACCGGTCGTACCTCCAGGAAGCGGGACATTAAACATCATGCCGAGAAATGAAAAGGCGGCTCCGACACCCATCATTGCAACTTTTTCTGGAGGGAGTTCCTTTTTTACCTTCCTTACGGAAATGACCCATGCAGGTGCTGCAGCCGCAAACATGACCGCGCAGGTCTGCGGACTCAGATAATTGTCAGGAATGTGCATATTTAGCCTCCTAATTAATTGATATTACATTCACTACGTTGTAAAATTATATCAGATATTGTACTATGTAAATGCATAAAAGAGAATACATAGAGTGAAATGTTCGGAAACGTACAAAGAGAACACAATGTTCAGAAAAAACGGGAGCTAATTTTCATTGAGTGAGAAAATATTTTAAGGAGAGGAAATACAGAATGCACACGATTACGATAGAAGATATAGCTGAAGCACTTGGTATTTCAAAGACGACGGTTTCGAGGGCGCTGTCTGGAAAGGGAAGAATCAGCGAGGCGACAAAGGAGAAAGTCAGAAAATATGCCGCGGAGCACGACTACAAGCCGAACGTCATGGCGAGAGGACTGGCACAGAGGCGTACCTACAATATCGCTGTTGTAACGCCGGATGATAACGAAACGACGGCACTGGCATTTTTTCACAGGTGTCTGGTCGGGATAATTTCCGGCACCGAGGAACATGGCTACGATGTTCTGATCACCGCGGAGAGGGGCAACCGGGTCAATGAGCTCGAGAGGATCGTGCGTAATGGCAAGGCCGATGGTGTGATCCTTGCGCGCACATTTATTGACGACAAAAGGATCGGATACCTCACGGAAAACAATATCCCGTGTGTTGTGATCGGAAGCTCACAGGTAGAGGGAGTCGTTTCGATTGACAACGACAATGTCGGCGGGTCACGGGAGATGACCGAAAGACTTATAAAGAGAGGCGTAAAGAAGCCGGCGCTTTTCGGCGGTTCGAGCGAGCATTTTGTAACGGCGCAGAGGCTTGAGGGATTTGACTCAGCTTTAAGAGAGAATGGTCTTGAGATAGATGAGGATCTACTTTTCATGGACATGCATGATAAAAAAGTCCTGGAGGACGCCATTGCCACAGCTCTTGCGGCAGGCGCAGACTGTCTTTTGTGCATGGACGATGATATCGCGGAACGGACTTTAAAAATCTGCAAAGCTAAAGATGTTTTGATTCCCGGGCAGGTCTCTGTCGCAAGCTTCTACGATTCACCCGTTCTGGAGCAGACTGCTCCTGCGATTTCAGCGGTGAGGTACGATGGACAGAGTCTGGGGCGAAAAGCAGCGGAAACTCTGATAAAAATGATAGATGGAGTGGGTGTTTCAGATATTCCGATGGAAGGTTTTGAGATCAGGCTTCGCGAGAGTACCAGATAATGTGGCAGTTTAATCATATTTATATAGAAAAAGAGATAAAAGATCATCCGCGCACAGCGGAGATCCTGAAGAAATGCCGCTCAAACGGTATTTTTTATATAGACAGGTATATGGAGCTCTTCGGGCGTAAAAAGCAGGACATCCATTTTCAAATAGAACACCGCTCGCTTATCCTGGCTAAGGCATCGGGAGAGCTTATCTACCGCGGCTCGCCGATGTGCCAGGACTACGGGCGCCGCGAGTTCTACTACACTTCACTGATGAAAAACTGCCTCTATGACTGCGAATACTGCTTTTTGAAGGGGATGTATGACTGCGGCTATCTGGTCATTTTTGTAAATATAGAGGACGTTTTTGAGGCCGCAGAACAAAAGCTTGCCGGGATCAGTGGCCGGCAGACAATGTATCTGTCGGTCTCATTCGATACGGACCTGTTCTCATTTGAGAAATTGACCGGCTACTGCCGGCTCTGGGAGGAATTTGCTTCGAACCATCCCGAGTGTGAGATAGAAGTCAGGACGAAGGGCGCGCCGGCATTTGAGAACTTTTCAACTGCTTCAAATTTTATAATGGCTTTTACGCTCTCGCCGACGGAAATTATTGAGAAATTTGAGCACCATACGGCGCCTCTTGAGATGAGAGTAAATGCCGCGAATTCTGCGATTGAAAAGAATGCGACCGTGAGACTCTGCATTGATCCGATGATCTATGTGAAAAACTGGCGGAAAGATTACGCGGAGCTTGTGGGGCAGCTTGCCACATGTGTAGATCTTAGCAAAGTCCGTGACTTCGGAATCGGGACATTCAGGATTTCTAAAGAATATCTAAAACGCCTGCGCGAGGCAGAGCCAGACAGCGAGGCTGCGCAGTTTCCGTTTGTTACGGAGGGCGGCTATGCCGGTTATCCGCAGGCGATAAAAGAAGAAATGATAAATTTTCTTATGAAAGAATTAAAGAATGCCGGGGTCCCGGAAAGGAAAATCTTTATTAGTTAAAAATCAATCAAGAACCTGTTTGATGCTCTCGTAGTGCAGGAATTTCCCCTGCGCCGCGAGGGCTTTTATTGTGTCAGAATCGACGAACTCGAAACCGGCCGTCTCTTCGACCTGCAGGCGGACATCCTCTTCCCTGACATCCATTATAAATTTATATACATCTACAAAGTAATTGTTCCGCTCCTCGGGATTGTCTCTCCTGTAGGTGAACTCGTAACCGCCGGAGACGGCATTTTTTATATCGAGGCCAGTCTCTTCTTTTACTTCACGCTGTACAGCCTCTTCGGAAGTCTCGCCGGCGCGGACGCCGCCGCCACTGACTTCATAGGAGCCGGCAGCCCATTCCTTAGTAGAAACGCGCCTGGTGATCAGATATTTTCCATCCGGACGCTGGATGACACCGAGAACGGTCAGATGGTAGTCGCCGTCGGCCATGTTCCAGTCGTTTCGCACCATGGTGCGGCCGGTCAGTTTTTTATCTTTGTCATAGATATCCCAGAATTCCATAAAAACCTCGTCTTCGTGATCGTGATTACCGGGATATTATAACCTATTTGGAGGGGAGTGTCACGGAGAAAAACGATTGTGCACAGTGGGACAAAAAGAACCGTCCCTACTGTCCCACTTGGGAAACTTTGTGAGAAAGTGCCAATTGTCCTGTGCAAGATGCACAAAAAACTATTGACAAATTTGTGGAGACTATATAAAATTGCGATAAAGATGTCAAATGTCCTTTTTGAGCGGCTGCAATAGAAGTATAGTGCTCTTATAGAGAAAAGCTTAGGCTACTTTTAGACGAGAGGAAGAAGTGTATGATCGATTACACAGAAGGTGCAGGTAAGGAATACCACATAGGCGTTGGTGCCGGAGAAGTCGGTAAGTACGTTATCCTTCCGGGAGATCCGGGAAGATGCGAGAAGATCGCGAAGAACTTTGATGATGCGCATTTTGTAGCGTCGAACAGAGAATTCACGACCTATACTGGAACGCTGGACGGTGAGAAGGTCAGCGTTACTTCGACTGGAGTTGGTGGTCCTTCTGCTTCCATAGCTATGGAAGAGCTGATCCACTGTGGAGCAGATACTTTTATCAGAGTTGGCACCTGCGGAGGGATGCAGCTCGACGTCAAAGGCGGAGACTTGGTCATTGCGACCGGCGCCATCAGAATGGAAGGGACCAGCAAGGAGTACGCTCCGATCGAGTTCCCGGCAGTGGCGGATTTTGACGTGACGGCAGCCTTGAAGCAGGCAGCAGAGAACCTCAAAGAGACATACCATCTTGGAGTTGTCGAGTGCAAGGACGCGTTTTATGGACAGCACGAGCCGGAGAAGATGCCGGTCGGATATGAGCTGATCAACAAATGGGACGCGTGGATGAAGCTCGGGACTCTGGCATCGGAGATGGAGTCGGCGGCGCTTTTTACAGTAGCAGCCGCCAGAGGCGTCAGATGTGGTTCGTGTTTTCTTGCGATCGCGAACCAGGAAAGAGCCGCGAAAGGCCTTTCCAACACACAGGTGCATGATACGGAGGGGGCCATCCGTACAGCTGTTGAAGCTATCAGGCTCATGATACAGGCAGAAAAATCTGCCAGAAACTGACAATTATTAATAAAGGAGGATTTGTCAGATGAAACTTAAAAGAATTGCAGCACTTGTTCTCGCAGGAGCGATGACACTGTCACTTGCAGCCTGCGGATCAGGAACAGCTTCCAAGAGCGGAAGCGGAGCAGCATCAGGTTCAGCCAAGAAGGCATCGAGCATTAAGGTCGGTATCGTAACTGATGTCGGCGGCGTAAACGACGGTTCATTCAACCAGTCAGCCTGGGAAGGCCTTCAGAAGGCTCAGAAGGATCTCGGGATCCAGGCCAAGTATCTTGAGTCTAAGACAGATGCAGACTACAAGCCAAACATCGAGACATTCATCGATGGCAACTACGACATGATCATCTGCATCGGATATGCACTTGCTAATGCCTTAAAGGAAGAGGCTACAGCAAACCCGGACCAGAAGTTCGCTATTGTCGATGATTCATCACTTGCAAGCATGAAGAACGTTACCTCACTTATTTTCGAGGCATCACAGTCTTCTTACCTTGTAGGTTATGCAGCAGGACTTACTACAAAGAAGAATAACGTCGGATTCGTTATCGGTCAGTCTACAGATACTATGAACGAGTTCGGATTTGGTTACTGCTCAGGTGTTCTCGATGCTGGAAAGAAAGCAGGAAAGAAGATTAAGATCCAGCTTGCAAACGCTAACAGCTTCGCAGATACAGCAGCCGGAAAGTCAGATGCCAACGCTATGATCACAGCAGGCGCAGATATCATCTTCCAGGCAGCAGGCGGCACAGGACTTGGTGTTATCGATGCCTGCAAGGAAGCAGGAATCTGGGCTATCGGTGTTGACTCAGACCAGTATCATATCGCACCAAAGACCATCCTTACATCAGCTATGAAGAGAGTTGATAACGCAGTTTACGCAGTTGCCAAGGATACAGTAGAAGGCAAGGTAAAGGGCGGCGTTGAGAAGTTCTCACTTAAGGACGGCGGCGTTGATATCGCTCCTACAACTAAGAACCTTGACCCGGATGTATTAAAGCAGGTTAAGGAAGTTAAGCAGCAGATCCTCGATGGAAAGATCACAGTTCCAAAGACCAGATCTGATTTCGAGAGCAAATACGGCAAGGGTATTTACACCATCAAATAATTAAAAAGCTATAAATTATTTTGGAGTCTCGAGTCACATTACCTGGCTCGGGGCTCTTCCACTATAAAAGGGAAAACAGGAGATTTAATAGTATGCGTGATATCAGCATGGATAGAGTGAACAGTACAAGAGATCAGATGCTTGAGACGGTCAAAAGCCCTACGCTCACACATGAGCAGAAAGTGGCTACGATGGCAAATCTGGCCGATTCACTTCTTGAAGTATTAGACCTGCCGGAAGGGCTCGATGAGTTATTAAATGCGCCGATCGACAAACAGTGCATCTGCGACCTGAGTGAGGGACATGCACCGCTTAGACCGCGTTATATTATCCCGGATTACGAGAAATTTTTAAGAGAGGGAAGCAGCTTTTTAAGGCTTGAGCCGGCGCACGACCTGCTTGAGGCCATGAACAACCTGCTTATTATTTACAAAAATGTACCTTCAGTTACGAATTTCCCGGTATATGTCGGAGCACTTGATAAGCTCCTCGATCCTTATATGAAGGATGTGGATGACGAGACAGCACTCAAGCTTACGAAGATGTTCCTGATCCACATGGACAGAACGATCCTCGATTCATTCTGCCATTCGAATATCGGACCAGAGGCTACGAGAGCTGGACGCATCATTATGAAGGCAGTCGCAGAGACCTGCGATACAGTGCCGAACGTTACGATGAAGTACGATCCGGATATTACACCGGACGATTTCGCAATCCAGGGAATCGAGACGACACTTAAGTCGGCAAAGCCTTCGTTCGCAAATCACAAGATGTTCGTAAACGACCTTGGCGAGGACTATGTTATCGCCAGCTGCTACAACGGACTCAAATACGGCGGCGGATCCTACACACTTGTAAGACTCATCCTTGGAAATATTGCCAAGAGAGCGAAAAACATAGAAGACTTTAAGAAAAATGTCCTTCCATATGTGCTCGATATCCAGGCCAGATATATGGATGCCAGAGTGAAGTTCATCGTTGAGGAGAGCGGATTCTTCGAGAACAACTTCCTCGCGAAGGAAGGCCTGATCCACAGGGAGAAGTTCACCGGAATGTACGGCCTCGTAGGACTTGCAGACGCTGTAAACATCCTTATGGAAAAAGAGGGTAAGAAGGGCGTCCGCTTCGGACATTCGAAGGAAGCTGATGACCTCGGAGTCGAGATCATGGATATTATCAATGATTTCAACAACAACCACGAGGCGCCTTATTGCGAAGCTACCGGAGGACACTATCTTCTTCACGCACAGGTCGGTATCGCATCGGATATCGATGTCACACCTGGAACCAGAATCCCGATCGGCGAGGAGCCGGATGAGATGATCGATCACCTGAGGGTTCTTTCAAGATTCCACAAGTATTTCCCTGCAGGCACAGGAGACATTTTCCCGATCGATACGACAGTTCACAAGAACACGGATTATCTGCTTGACATCATAAAGGGCGCATTCAAGGACGGTCTCAGATACCTTTCGTTCTACGCATCGGATTCAGATGTCATCAGGATCACGGGCTATCTCGTAAAGAAGTCAGAGATCGAAAAGCTTGAGAACGGTGAGAACGTTATGCAGGATACCACAGCACTTGGAATGGGTGCCAAGCACAACGGCCACATTCTCGAGAGGAAAGTAAGATAAATTGGCCATCGAAAGGAATGTGAGAAAAATGGAGAGATACCCGGTGAACAAGATCATCCCGTTCTCTTCGGTCGACGGGCCGGGCAACAGGACGGCAGTCTTCCTTCAGGGATGCAACTTTGACTGCCGCTACTGCCACAATCCTGAGACCAGAAAGCTCTGCACAGACTGCGGCGACTGCGTTCCGAAGTGTCCGGCAAAGGCGCTTTCTATAGAAGATGGGAAGGTGGTTTTCGACTACAGGAAGTGTGTAGCCTGCGACACCTGCATCAAGACCTGCACTCACGACGCTTCACCACGGATCAGGTGGATGACTCCTGAAGAGACATTTGAAGAGATCAAAAAACAGGTCCCATATATCAGAGGAGTCACGACTTCTGGCGGAGAGTGCACCTTTTATCCGGATTTTCTGCGGGAGCTGTTTACACTTTGCAAAAATGCAGGGCTCGGGACGCTTATCGACTCGAACGGAAGCTACGATTTTTCAAAGGATCCGGGGCTTCTTAAAGTCTGCGACGGAGTGATGCTCGACGTGAAGAGCTGGACAAAGGAAGATCACGCGAAGGTCGTAGATTTTTCAAATGAAATGGTACTTAAAAACCTGAAGTTCCTGGCGGAGCGTCACAAGCTCTACGAAGTAAGGACTGTGGTGGTTCCGGGGCTTTTTGATGTCGAAGGAACGATAAGCCGGGTATCAGAGTATATAAAGGATTTTCCGGAAGTCAGGTACAAGATCATCACGTACCGGCCGATGGGAGTTCGGGAGAAATATGCAAAAGAGATGAATCCTCCGAAGAAGGATTACATGAATCAACTGAAGATCAAGGCAGAGAGTATTGGAGTTAAAACCGTTGTATTAGTCTAAGAGAGGTAAATGCGGTGAAAAAAGACAGTAATGCGGATATGAGCGTAGAAGCTATCCGGATGAAAGGGATCGTGAAACGATTTGGCAATTTCACGGCGAACGACCACATCAACCTGTGCGTTCACAAGGGCGAGGTACACGCTATCCTCGGTGAGAACGGAGCAGGAAAGAGTACGCTGATGAATGTCCTCTACGGAATTTATCAGCCGAATGAGGGATCAATTGAGATCGACGGAAAGCCGGTAAAGATCAATGGACCTGAGGAAGCCATAAAGCTTGGAATCGGAATGGTGCACCAGCACTTCATGCTGATCCAGCCATTTACAGTTACCGAGAATATCATCCTCGGCGCGGAGCCGAAGAAGGGAATCGTAGTCGACAAGGTCGGCGCCAGAAAGAAGATCGTCGAGCTTTCCGACAAATACGGTCTTAAAGTAGACCCGGATGCGAAGATCGAAGATATTTCTGTAGGAATGCAGCAGCGTGTCGAGATTCTCAAAGTGCTCTACAGAGGCGCAAGACATCTGATCCTCGATGAGCCTACATCATCTCTTACTCCTCAGGAGATCACAGAGCTGATGGAGATCATCAAGAACCTTACAAAAGATGGCAAGAGCGTTATCCTTATCACTCACAAGCTGAAGGAGATCACAGAGGCAGCTGATTTCTGTACTATCATCAGACAGGGTAAAATGGTCGACACTGTAGAGGTCGACAAAGTCGATGAGAACAAGCTCGCTGAGATGATGGTCGGCAGAGACGTCCAGTTCAAAGTCGACAAGAAGGAACAGGAGCCGGGAGAGGTCGTACTCGATGTAGAGGACCTCAAAGCCAAGGACTACAGAGGCGTTGAGATTTTAAACGGCCTGAACTTAAAGGTTCACAAGGGCGAGATCGTAGGACTTGCCGGAGTCGATGGAAACGGACAGTCGGAGCTTGTCGAGATACTGACAGGACTTATGAAGGCTGAATCCGGAAAGATCACTATCGAAGGCAAGGATATTTTCAATAAAAAACCTAAGGAAATTTTCGAAGACGGAGTTTCATCTATTCCGGAGGACCGCCAGAAGCACGGCCTCGTAATGGATTTCACAGTTGAAGAGAATATGATCCTTCAGAACTACGCCAAGCCGGAGTTCTCAAAACACGGCATCCTGAACAGAGACGCCATCGCTAAGTTTACAGACAAGCTCATTGATAAATTTGATATCAGGCCGAAGGGCTGCGGCAAGAGACTTGCCAGACAGCTTTCAGGTGGAAACCAGCAGAAAGTTATCATTGCGCGTGAGGTGACAAATGACAAGGACCTCCTCATAGCAATGAACCCGACCAGAGGTCTTGATGTCGGAGCTATCGAATTCGTGCACAAGTACCTTGTAGAGCAGAGAAATAAGGGCAGAGCGGTACTTCTGGTATCGTTCGAGCTCGACGAGATCATGTCGCTTTCCGACAGGATCGACGTTATCTTCGACGGAAGGATAAATGGTACCGTAAAGGGCTCCGAGGCCAATGAAAAGGAACTCGGTATTATGATGGCAGGAGGCAAAGTAGATGAAAACTAAAGTTAGTATCTGGGATGGAAATTTCATCTATGTGATCCTTTCCATCATCGTAGGATTCCTCGTAGGAGCAATTCTTCTCGTATCGGCCGGAATTGACCCGGGACTTACGTACAGCACGCTTTTCCAGGGCATTTTTTCAAGACCGAAATATATAGTATACGCATTCGTATATGCGGCACCTTATATAATGACAGGACTTTCGGTAGCCTTCTCATTCAAGACAGGCGTATTCAATATCGGAGCCGAGGGCCAGTTCGTAGTAGGTTCACTCGCAGCAGTACTCGTTGGAATTTTTGGAAATTTCCCACCTGTAATCCACCCTCTGATCTGCTTCGTTGCCGCAGCCGCAGCAGGAGCAGCCTGGGGAGCTGTCGTTGGTCTCATGAAGATCAAGAGAGGAATCAACGAAGTCCTCTCGTACATCATGTTCAACTGGATCGCTTACTACCTTTCAAATTACGTAGTAATGCACAAAGGTGTAAAGGCCCAGTCGATAGAGACCACAAAGAACGTTAAAGACTCAGCACGCACGATAATCAAGGGACTCATCCCGGTTACCGGATGCACCGAGGTAAACGCAGGATTTTTCATCGCCACGATCTGTGCGATCCTTCTCTGGTTTGTAATAAAAAAGACGACATTCGGATATCAGCTCCGTGCGGTTGGTCTTTCAAAGACAGCTTCAGAGTACGGCGGTATCTCATCTTCGAGAATATTCATGACAAGTATGGCTATCTCCGGAATGCTCGCTGGAATCGGCGGAGCTATCCAGACACTTGGTATGTCAGGCCGTATTCCTCAGTTCTCAGGTCAGGAGAGTTTCGGATTCGATGGAATCACGGTTGCACTTATCGGTGGAACTGACCCGATTGGATGTATTTTTGCAGGACTCTTCTATGGAGCCATGAAGTACGGCGGTAACAAGCTTACACTTGTAAACGCGCCGAAGGAGATCGTAAACATCATCATGGGAACGATCATCTTCTTCATAGCAATTTCACTTCTGTTCAAACGTATCATCAAAGGCGTACAGCAGAAGAAACTCGACAAGGCAAAAGAGCTTGCAGAAGCAAAGGAGGCCTGAAAAATGGATACATTTGTAAATGTCCTCGGACTTATTTTAAGTGGTATGCTGATCTCCACCCCGCCGCTTCTTCTGGCAGCGCTCGGATCAGTTTTCTCAGAGAAAAGCGGTGTTGTAAACATCGGTATCGAAGGAATGATGACGATCGGCGCCTTTGTCGGTGCGGTCGGAGCTTACTACACTCACAATGGCTGGATCGGATTCCTGCTCGGCGGATGCGCAGGAATGGTACTTGGACTCGTCCACGCATTTGCCTGCGTTACCTGCGGAGCTGACCAGACTATTGCCGGTACAGCAATAAACTTCATCGGACCTGGACTTGCGCTTTTCCTCTGCAAGGCTATGTTTGATAACTCATCTGATACACCTTCACTTCCGACAGAGTACAAGATCCCTAAGCTTTTCAAGGGTGTCTTCAAATCCGGTTCTTTCGGATACAACGTTTTCGGAACATATTCCGCAGTATGGGTAAGCTTTATCCTCGTTGCTGTTATCTGGTTCGTATTCTACAAGACGAGCTTCGGTATGAGACTCCGCGCAGCCGGCGAGCATCCGGAGGCCTGCGAGACTCTCGGAATCGATGTATTTAAAGTAAGATATGCCTGCGTACTTCTCTCAGGATTTTTAGCTGGACTTGGCGGAGCTTTCGTAACTCTAGCTACTGTTTCCCAGTTCCGTCCGACTGTCATCGTAGGACAGGGCTTTATCGCTATCGCAGCCGTAATTTTTGGTAAATTCACTCCGCAGGGCGCATTCCTCGGATGCCTTCTGTTCGGTCTCTGCAACGGCCTCAAGTCCGTTCTTTCAGCTATGGGTTCGACTGTATCGCCTAACATCCTCTCGATGATTCCGTACATCGTGACTATCCTCGTACTGATCCTGTTCGTAGGTGCTGGTCGTGTTCCGGCAGCAAACGGAAAGCCGTATATAAAGTCTAAGTAAGTATCGGGATGGTGCGCTTGATTTGAGGGGCCATAGGAATTCTGAGATATGCCGGAGCGGGCACGAATGTATGTCGTGCTCAGTTCTCGTTTTCCTGTTCAGTCGCGCGCGCCTATTTGCGGGCCTCTGACCAAACGCGCGAAAACGCTTGATATATTTTGGCAGTGTGGTTCGTTTTTCAATTGCGTTTTCGCTTGAACGGTGGTCAACCGGCCCGCAGCTAGCGCGCTCCTTCACAACGGAAAACGAGCATTCGCACGCCATTCATTCGTACCCGCTCTGGCTGATTCCCACGAATCCCAACACTGAAAGTCCCTGTGCCCCGTGGAGGAGGGGACCATGGACTGCTTCTCAGTCCGGACGTTTATCAATACAGGCCGATGCGGGGCGAAGATTATACAATCCTTGCAGACATCCGGCTCCGCAGTTCGGATGATTTTCAACAAAGAGCCTTGCGGGGCGAAGATTATACAAACCTTGCAGACATCCGGCTCCGCAGTTCGGAAGATTTTCAATAAAGAGCCTGGCGAGGCGAAGATTATACAATCCTTGCAGACTTCCGGCCCCGCGGTTCGGATGGTTTTCAATAGAGAGCCTGGCGGGGCGAAGTTTATACAATACTTGCAGATTTCCGGCTCCGTAGTTCGGATGGTTTTCAATAGAGAGCCTGGCGGGGCGAAGTTTATACAATACTTGCAGATTTCCGGCTCCGTAGTTCGGATGGTTTTCAATAAAGAGCCTGGCGGGGCGAAATTTATACAATCGACTTTCCGGATTTTCAATATTGACAGGGAATGCAGTCAAAAACTTAAAGTGCTTTTCGGCATTTTCAATATATTTGCAAAATGAGTCGAAAAACTTAAAGCCTGTATTTTTGAGTTTCAAAATGAGACCATTACTCATCGATTTTCTACAAGTCATGTAAGTTTTCCGGCTCCGCGTAAGTCTATATTGAGAACGATAAACCTGGCGTGTAAGTTTTTGGGCGAAAAAAGAGGCTGTATTGAAACGCGAGAATCGAGCTTTTAGTTTTCCGGCTCCGCGTAAGTCTATATTGAGAACGATAAACCTGGCGTGTAAGTTTTTGGGCGAAAAAAGAGGCTGTATTGAAACGCGAGAATCGTGTTTGTAGATTTCCGGCTCCGCGTAAGTCTATATTGAGAACGATAATCCTGGCGTGTAAGTTTTTGAGCAATCAAAGAGGCTGTATTGAAACGCGAGAATCGAGCTTTTAGATTTCCGGCGCCGCGAACTCTGATTTTGAGAACAATAAATTATATAAAAGGAGATTATTATGTTAGATCACAAGTTATTTGACCATACACTTTTAAAAGCAGATGCCACTCAGGCTCAGATGGATCAGATCATCGCTGAGGCTAAGAAATATGATTTCATGTCTGTCTGCTGCAACTCTTACTATACAAAATATGTCGCTGATGCCCTGAAGGGAACAGGCATCCACACTACTACTGTCGTTGGCTTCCCTCTCGGACAGATGAGCACGAAGTCTAAGGCCTTCGAGGCAAAGACAGCTGTAGAAGATGGCGCCGACGAGATCGACATGGTTATTAATGTCGCTGCTTTAAAGGATAAAAAATACGACGTTGTTCTTGATGACATCAAGGCTGTTCGCGATGCCTGCGCGGGCAAGATCTTAAAGGTCATTATCGAGTGTTGTCTTTTGACAGACGATGAGAAGGTTAAGGCCTGTGAGCTCTCTGAAAATGGTGGTGCTGATTTTGTAAAGACTTCGACCGGATTTTCAACAGGCGGTGCCAAGGCAGAGGATGTTGCCATCATGAAAAAGACAGTTGGCGACAGGCTCGGTGTTAAGGCCAGCGGCGGAATCCACTCAGCCGAAGAGGCCGAATCTATGGTAAAGGCTGGAGCTACAAGACTTGGAACTTCGGCTACTTTAAAAATTATAGGAGCGTAATTAATGGACAGAGAACAGATAAAAGCGCTGCCGAAAGTTGAACTGCACTGTCATCTCGACGGATCACTTTCGCCGGAATTTATCAGCAGTCACCTCGGGCGAAGCCTGGATTTCAAAGATCTCTCAGTTTCCATAGAGTGCGCGAGCCTGAACGAATACCTGGAAAAATTTGACGCCGAGATCAAGGCGCTCTCTACGCCTGATGCTGTAAGAGACGGTGTAATGGATGTCCTCGCACAGGCAGATGCAGAAAATGTCCGCTACATGGAGATCCGTTTTGACCCGTTCTGCCTTGCGGAAGCGGGAAATGCAATGACTCCCGACGATGCGGTCGCGGCGTCGATCGAAGGCCTTCGCGCCGGTACTTTAAAATATGGCGTAAAGGGCAACATCATCCTCTGCGCCATGAGGCACTTTGACCTTGAAAAAAATCTCGGGACTCTTTCACTCGTAGAAAAATACCTTGGAAAGGGGGTCTGCTGCATGGACCTCGCAGGCGCTGAGGCAGTCTACCCGACGAGTGGATTCAAGGAGCTTTTCAAGGCTGCCCGCACCAGAAATGTGCCGTACATTATTCACGCAGGTGAGGCTGACGGAGAATCAAGCATCAGAGCGGCTTTGTCATTTGGAGCGAAGCGTATTGGCCACGGAGTCAGGATGCAGGGCATAAGAGAGCTCGAAAATGAGTTTGTAGAGAAGGGCATCCCAATTGAAATGTGCCCGACCAGCAATTTTCAAACGAAGGCAGTGACCGGGATCTACCCGCTCCGCGAATTTATCGATGCCGGAATCATGGCCACGATAAATACGGACAACAGGACAGTTTCAAATACGACGCTTACGGATGAGCTCGAGAGTGCGAAGGGCGTTGCCAACCTGACTGACGCTGAGCTCGTCTCACTTGAAAAAAATGCGGTTAACGCCTCATTTGCAGATGAAGCAACGAAAAATGATATATTAAAAGAACTTGAAGCATTTTTATGATCGAACATGCAGCAGTTAATTCAATTTTAGATTATTCGGAGCAATTGCCGGAGTCAGTCCAGGATGTTCTAAAGGAGCTCTTCAAGAATGCCCCTCTTGGAATTTTTCAGGAGATGGAGATCAGGGAGATACCGAGCGGCACGCATTTTGTCAGGGAAAATGACCCTGCGAGCCGCGTATATTTCCTGATAAAAGGAGAAGTGTCGGCCATTGAGCACAGGGTGCTCGGGACAAATTACAAATTCACGACTTATTCGGCGTTCGAATCTTTTGGAACGATGGAGAGCCTGCTTGGTTACGACCTATACGCGGCAACTCTTCAGACTGAAACGGACTGCATTTTTTTCAAGATGGAGCGTTCGGCCTACGAGAGGTGGATGGACAAGGACTCGCACGCCCTGAAACTTCTGACGAAGGATACCTGCGAGTATCTCCTGAGAGAGGCCAGGCGCGACAGGGTTTTCAGGTTCCTGCCCGGCAAAGATTCGCTTCTGATGCTCCTTGCGCTCGAGTACGAGGACCGCGCAGACCAGAAGGGGAACTGCAGGCTGACGTTTACAAGGCAGCAGATCGCTGATTTTTCGGGACTTTCTGTCCGCACTGTAAACCGTGTGGTCCAGCAGCTTGACGAGGAAGGTTTTTTTGATCACAACCGCAGCGTTTTTAAAATAAACAAACAGCAATACAGAAAAATGAGAGAATATCTGAATCGGTTCATTTCGGATTGATTTTTAAAGGGAGGTTTTTATGTCAGAGATTTACGAGCAGCTTCAAAAAGCGCTTAAAAGCATTAGAAAAGTAACTGATTTCGTGCCGGAGATCGGCATCACACTCGGAAGCGGCCTGGGAGGCCTCTCCGAAAAGATCGACAAGGTCTGCGAGATTTCATACAAAGATATCGAGGGCTTCCCGGTATCGACAGTTTCCGGTCACGATGGAAAATTTATCTTCGGAAATCTTTCCGGACGCAAAGTCGTATGCATGAGCGGAAGAGTGCACTTTTACGAGGGCTACAAAATGTCCGAGGTCGTAATGCCTGTCCGCATCATGGGCCTTCTCGGCGCAAAGATCATCCTGCTGACTAATGCAGCAGGCGGTATCAATACTGATTTCAAGCCGGGCGATTTGATGATCATAAGAGATCACATCTCTGTTTTTGTTCAGAATCCGCTTATAGGCCAAAATCCGGACGAACTCGGCGTTCGTTTTCCGGACATGTCCTCAGTTTATGACAAGGCTCTTATCAGCCAGCTTGAGGACTCGGCCGCCGCCACCGGAATCACCCTCCAAAAGGGCGTCTATATCCAGCTCACCGGACCAAGCTACGAGACTCCGACTGAGATTAAGATGCTCCGCACCCTCGGCGCAGATGCTGCCGGCATGAGCACAGTAGTCGAGGCAATCGCGGCCAACCACATGGGACTCCGCGTCGCCGGCGTCTCCTGCATCACCAACATGGCAGCAGGCATCCTCGACCAGCCACTAAACCACGAAGAAGTCAAGGCCACCGCCGACGCCGTCAAAGACAAGTTCGAGCGCCTCGTCATGCACTTCGTCCAGGTGGTACACTAGGGACGGTTCTTTCTGTCCAACTTTTTGTGGGACACTGGGGACGGTTCTTTCTGTCCCATTTTTTGAATTTTCTGACACATTATGTATTTATAGTCCGAAGCAGCGCCGCGGATGGTCGGTCTAGCTCCTTAGGATTTTTCTGTTCGCGTGCGCGCTCTATGAAAAATCCTAAGGTCGCGAGCCCGACTCTATCTGCGGTGCTGCTTTTTGGTTAAAGTGCGCCCGTATCTGCGGCGCTGCTTTTTGATTAAAGTGTGCCCATATCAGTAGTGCTGCCTTTTTCTGCCTGGATATCTGGTTGGCCACGTTTTCAGTATAGCCCATTCCGGGGCGAAATTTATACAACGGATTTCTTCCAGTCTCAAGATAGATCTGGGAGAAAGTCAAATTATTAAAGAGTTTTCAAGCATTCTCAAGATGTGTGGGATAATGCTCGAAAATCTTAAACAGTACATTTCAAGCTTTTTATATATGTCCATTGCTTCTGAATATTCTACAAGGCATTTAAGATTTCCAGCTCCGCGACAGGCTATATTGAGAGCGTACATTCGAGCGTTTAAGATTTTCAACGCTTCGTGAATCTATATCGAGACTGACTTTTTTGCCTTTTAGATTTTTGGTCTCATGTATATCCATACTGAAACTGCGAGAACGAAGCTTGTATATTTCCAGCTCCGCAAATTCCAATATTGAAATTAGTTCTTCCATACTGTGCAGCAGGCAGGCACATTTGATGATTTTCAACTACATGTAAGCCTATATTGAAACCACCACTCTTCCGCGGAGCCGGAAGTAAACTTTTGTCCACGCCAGTTCACTTTCAGTGTGCTTACCCCATATCCCTCCCATGCGGAGATTCTTTGTCCCATTGCACTTCCTGAAAAATAATCTATTGCAGATACAAATGACTTCAACCCCAGAAGCAGCGTCGCAGATGGTCAGGCTCGCGACCTTAGGATTTTTCGTTGTGAGCGTGCGCGATGTTGCCGCCCGGGTGACCACCCGCCAAAATCATAACCATTATAAGACCATACATTGGTCAGAGGGCGGCACATAGACGAGCGCACGCGAACAGAAAAATCCTACGGAGCGAGCCCCGGCCATCCGCGGCGCTGCTTCGGTCTAAAAAACACAATTATCAGAAAATTTAAAAAATGGGACAAAAAGAACCGTCCCTACTGTCCCAGGTTGTGCAGGTTGCACAAATTTGGGAGGGGAATTTTGTGAAGTATTTCTGACCGGAAATGATTGAAAAGTACGGAATATGGTGGTAATATTTGAACCGTCATGAAGGGAAATGAATGGAATTGGAGGGAAAGATGCTGACAGAGGAAAGGTTTGCGAAGATCATTTCTGCGGTGGATTCGAAGGGGTCTGTCACAGTTGCGGAACTCATGAAGCTCCTCGGCGCCAGCGAATCCACTGTCAGGCGGGATTTGGATGAGCTGGACAGCGAAGGACGGATTACGAGGGTCAGAGGAGGAGCTATTTCGAAGACCGGCAGTCTGACGTCGAAGGATGAGGAGATTTCGAAGAGGAAAGGCCAGAAGCAGAAGGAGAAGGCGACGATCGGAAGCTATGCGGCGTCACTAATAAAGCCCGGCGATTTTGTATATATTGATGCCGGGACGACGACCGAGCAGATGCTTTCGTATATTACAGAGCATGATGCGACATTTGTTACGAATGCGGTGAATCACGCGATGGTGCTGGCGTCTGAGGGATTTAAAGTGTATATCCTTGGCGGCGAGTTCAAGCGGATCACGGAAGCTATTGTCGGCGAGGAGGCGTTGGATTCCCTGAATAAATATAACTTCACGAAGGGATTTTTCGGGGCGAACGGAATCACCAGAAAAGAAGGCTTCACGACGCCGGAGCTAAAGGAAGCGATGGTGAAGCGCCAGGCATTTTTATCATGTAAAGACAGATATGTGCTGGCGGATGACACGAAGTTCGGCACAGTTTCGGCGATCGGGTTTGGCGATTTTGAGAGAGCAACGATCATTACAGATAAGCTGACGAAGCGTGGATTCAAAGGCTTTAAAAATATCAAGGAATTAGCATAACTAAGATAATTTTTATAAAAAATAACAATAAAGGAGGTACGAACCAAGATGATAATGACAGTCACGTTCAATCCATCACTTGACTATATTATCAGTGTGGACGATTTCAAGCTGGGACTTGTGAACAGGACATCGAAAGAGCTGCTGCTTCCGGGCGGCAAGGGCTTAAACGTTTCGATGGTCCTTAAGAATCTCGGAACAGATTCCACAGCAGTCGGATTTATGGCTGGATTTACAGGGAAGGCCATCAGGGGACTGATGAGCGAGAAGGGAATCGACACGGATTTCATTGAGGTAGAAGAGGGCATTTCCCGAATCAATGTAAAAATTCGGGATGACAAAGACGAAGAGACCGGGATCAATGGAATGGGGCCGGCTATATCGAAGAAGAATATCGAAGCGCTTTACCAGAAGTTCGATGAACTTAAAAAAGACGACTATCTGGTGCTCGCAGGAAGCATCCCGACAGTTATGCCGGAGACGATGTACAGAGATATTATGAAATATCTGGAAGGCAGAGGAGTTCACATCATTGTCGATGCGACGAGAGACCTGTTAAAGGATGTGCTGCCGTATCACCCGTTCCTCGTGAAGCCGAATAATTACGAGCTTGGTGAGATATTCGGGGTCGAGATAAATACAGTGGATGAGGTCGTACCTTACGCTAAGAAAATGCAGGAGATGGGCGCCGAGAACGTGCTCGTTTCGATGGCGGGCGAGGGCGCGCTGCTGGTATCGGCAGACGGCGACGTTATTTCATCGAAGCCACCGAAGGGCAGACTTAAGAATTCAGTCGGGGCCGGAGACTCGATGGTAGCCGGATTCCTGAATGGATATATAGGAAGTGGAGATTATGAGAAGGCATTTTACATGGGGTTATGCACTGGAAGTGCGTCGGCATTTTCAGATTACCTCGCTACAAAGGACGAGGTGAAAGCATTATTGGAACAGATCGGAAAAGGAGGAATCTTATGAAAATAAGAGATCTGCTTTCAGCTGACAGTATCGAGCTGAAAGGAAAAGCCACAGGCAAATCTGATGTATTAAAGCAGATGGTAGACCTGATGGTAAAACAGGGGAACATCAAAGACCGCGACGCGTATGAGAAGGGTGTATTCGCCAGAGAAGAGGAATCGACCACAGGAATTGGCGACGGAATCGCCATTCCGCACTGCAAATCTGACGTAGTCGAGAAAGCGGGGCTTGCAGCCATGGTACTTCCGGACGGCGTTGAGTTCGATTCAATCGACGGACAGCCGGTGCACCTGATTTTTCTTATTGCAGCGCCGAACACAGAGGACAACGTTCACCTCGAGGTTCTTGCGAGACTTTCAGAGATGCTGATGGGCGAGGGTTTTGTCGATTCACTTGAAAAAGCGCAGTCGAAGGAAGAATTCCTCTCGATCATCGACAAAGCAGAGAGTGGCAAATTGGAAGAGGAGAAGAAGAAGGCAGAGGCCGCAAAGACAGAGACCGGCTATGAAGTCCTCGCAGTTACGAGCTGCCCGAACGGTGTCGCGCATACATATATGGCAGCACAAGCCCTGGAGGAAGCCGGCGACAAGCTTGGAATCAAGGTAAAAGTTGAGACCAGAGGCTCTGGCGGAGCGAAGAACGTCCTTACAGCTGAAGAGATAAAGAATGCAAAGGGAATCGTTGTCGCAGCTGATGCGAAGGTTCCTGTAGACAGATTCGATGGAAAGCCGCTCATCCAGACCAGAGTTTCAGATGGCTTTTCCAGACCTGAGGAGCTTTTACAGAAGGCAGTAAAGGGAGACGCACCTGTTTTTCACTCGGCAGCAGGCGCTAATACTTCATCCCAGGATGAGGGCGAAAAAGAGAGCGTAGGCCACAAGATCTACACCAGCCTGATGGCCGGCGTTTCGGCAATGCTTCCGTTCGTTATTGGTGGCGGAATCCTTACAGCCATCGCGTTCCTTATCGACACGATCTTAGGATTCGGCACGACAGGCGGCAGCAACTTCGGTTCGATGGTACCGCTTTCAGCACTTTTCAAATATGTCGGCGGACTTGCAATGGGCATGATGGTTCCAGTCCTTGCCGGATTTATCGCTTACTCGATAGCTGATAAACCGGGACTTGCAGTCGGCTTCCTCGGCGGACTTCTCGCATCGAATGGAAATGCGGTCGCCGAAAATTTTGCAAAGATTTGGCCAAAGAACCTCGGCGGTTTCCAGAACTTTATCGACAAGTTCGCGTTCCAGCAGAGTGGTAATACTGTTTCGGGTTTCCTCGGTGGTATTGCGGTCGGCTTCCTTGCAGGTTACATTATTCTCTGGCTCGAGAGATCGACTGAAAATCTTCCGAAGTCGGTACAGGGTATCAGACCGATGCTTATTTACCCGGTAGTCGGCATGTTCCTTGTCATGGTGATCATGTGCTTCGTCTTCAACCCGATCATCGGACTTATCAATAACGCTCTTTCAGTTGGACTTACAGCACTTGGAAAGTCCGGACTTGTATGGCTTTTAGGCCTCGTACTTGCAGCGATGATGGCTGTAGATATGGGCGGCCCGCTGAACAAGGCAGCATATCTGGTCGGCACTGGAATGCTTGCTACCGCAGATCAGCTTATTCATCAGGGATCACAAATTTCTGATCCAGAAGTACAGATTTGCTACATAGCAATGGCAGCAGTCATGATCGGTGGAATGTGCCCGCCAGTCGGCATCGCCATCGCCACAAAGCTCTTCCCTAAAAAATTCAACAAGACCGAGAAGGAAGGCTTTGTTTCAGATCTAGTCATGGGCGCAAGCTTCATCACAGAGGCCGCAATCCCGTTCGCAGCATCTGACCCGATTCACGTAATCCCGTCAACATTTGTTGGCTCAGCAGTAGCAGGCCTCCTCTCAGCGTTATTCGGATGCACACTGATGGCACCTCACGGCGGCGTCTTCGTAATCGCAACAATAGGCAGATGGCCGCTCTTCCTCCTCGCATGGCTGATCGGATCCCTCGTGACCGCATTCATGCTCGGAGTACTCAGAAAAGACGTCCCGGCAGAAGACCGCTGACTGGGACACAAGGGACGGTTCTTTCTGTCCCATTATCAGAAAATGGGACAGTGGGGACACATCTACCTGGTATATTTTCAGAAAATATAAAAAATGGGACAGAAAGAACCGTCCCTACTGTCCCACAAAGTGGCTTGCAAGCGCGCAAATTACTGATATAATCTAAATGGTAGTGTCAAATAAGCTATGAAAAACCTGGGCCGAAAAAAATGGCCCACATTGGACCTTGAAAACTGCAGATATTTTACTTTTGAGTACCGGACGCCACCCTTGACAGCACACCTGATCCGCGCTG
>QOUV01000030.1 GCA_003862155.1 Lachnospiraceae bacterium | reverse complement strand
CTTTCTAAATGTGTCGGCAATACCTTGTATTTTTCTTTGATCTTCATCTCTAGCAAATCTATAATCTGAACGACATGTAATACACTTCAGATTACAAGTGTAATCAAAACCAACTAATACTGTATTGGGGCTATTTTCAAACCTTGGATATGGTTCTGCCAGATTGTATTGTTCACTTAAATGTCTTCCTACAAACAATGGACACATATCTGTCCTACAAAAAGAATATGTCCTGTTTACATTTGACAGACACATAATTTTATGTATATTTGAGTTCCAGAGAGCATGAAACTTATGAGTATTAACGATATATCCCAGACTGTTATCAATAAATGTGCTGCAGCAACAGATAGTATTGCCCTGACTACCTATTTCCGCATGATTTAACATTGTATTACAGTTGAAATCATACACCTTTTTTTCAAAAATGGTCTGTCTAAGCATCATACTAGGGTAAGACATAAAGTCATAAAACTTACAATAATCCTTATTATAAACAAGACCTTTGCTTTCCAGGAAATTGATTATATCATCATTTTTTACAACTGTAACAATAATGAAGTAATCTTTCCAATCAATAATATCATTTGGCTTAACAATCTGGTAACCAAAAAGTTTTTCCTCTTTAGGATTTGAGTCAATAACTTTTTCTACATCAAACCATTTATTCCATCGAATGAAAGCTTCCCCTTTGCGTCCAGCTCCCCAAATTAGAATAGGTTTTTTCTCCGGATTCAAAACTGAATCATCTAAAACATCGAAAAAATCTTCTTCATAAAAATAATCTTTTCCATATTTATAGCCAAGCTTATCTAAGAATTTAGTTTTAGCCGATTTATCAAAATCACAAACAATAATAGCATCAAATTTGTTTCTATTACCCGTTATTTCATTCTCTGATATAATCGGCGCTGAAATTATCCTATTAAAATCTTTTGGTGTTTCATTTTTTGATGCAAAAGCTAGAGAAATATTCAGTTTATCGAAAATATATAAAAAATCTTTTGATACTCTGTTAATACCATATATCGCATAAGTTAAATTATGGTTCATATCAATTCCTCTCTAACGCCAATCTTAGTATTTCATCCAATGAAAGAATAATACAATTATCTCCAACCTTTTTCGCTAACTTTTGCTTTATTCCTGAATAGTCATATTGAACTGTAACTATTATTAAATCTGGATCTGGAAGCTTTTCAGTTGGTCTGAAAACCTGTACATCTGGATTACTTCCGGCTTTATTATCAATCGCCCCAATCAAATTAACTTTTTCTTTTTTTAACTGCTTTACCAAATGTTTTCCAAGCATTCCTATGCCATATATCATGACTCTTTTGCCAGAATCCTCTGGAAAGCCATCTGATATTCTGCCATCATTTTCCATCAGACGAATCCATTCATCCATTATCTCCCAATAACCATGATACCTGTCACATGTCTTCTGAATCGCTCTGTTTTCATCTGATAGAATCAGAATCTGCTTTTTATAATCAAAAGTCACATTACTACTGGATGCTTTTTTTACAGCCGAAGAAACAGCCTCCAAAAACTTGTAGCCGTATCTCTCGTCTGGCTCTAAATACATCCCCTCGCCCCATTCATTCCAGGCATTTATAAAAACAAATGGAGATTTCATTTTCCTGGCTTTTACTATTATCTGAGTCATCAAGTGTTCAAAAAGTTCAGGGCTTCGTCCGTAAACTACCGAACCGCCATTTTCTCTACGCGGTGTATCATCATATCCTGGAAATGCTCCAAGACACTGTCCCTCTTCAGTCGGCTTGAATATCATTTTTTCACAGATTTCAGAGTAATCAATAGCTGAAATTACACCCTTGCCATTGTCAAACTTTCCTGTAAAAAATCTGCTCATTGTATCCTGAGGTTCCTGCAAGGTACTACATGATAAACCTTTTGTCTTGTAATCTCTAGTATTGGCACCAATAGAAAATATACCATCTAATCCATCACTTCTTGCTAATTCATTCCAAACATCAAGCATCTCTTTTATACACGAGATTTTATCAGGCTTATAAAACATAAAAACCGGGCTATTCCCTACCTTGATATATCTCGGATCCATAAAAAATGGTCTTAAATACTCATAATGGTTGATCCAGTCCTGCTTACTGCCATAATCCTGTTCTAGAAGTATCCCAGAATCATCCTCGCCAGAATATTTTCTGTCGAACTTTGCTGACCATGGATTTCCTTCCCCCTCAGACATTTTACTCCAAGAACGAACCCAGGATTCATTTGCCCAAGAGAAGCAAAATGGCATGTCGATGTCTTTCCACCTTAATAGATTTTCTGCTGGTTTTTCAAGGATTTTTCTGCCATCTTTGAAATAATAATGATAGATACACATTCCATCAATACTATATTTTTTCATGAGATTAGCCTGCTGCTGCATTACAGTTTTATCCATTAAATCATAGTAGTTATGATTCAACGGTACATTTGGTTGCTCATGACCATCAAACAGCGGTCTTGCAGCCTTAACAGCTACCCAGTCTGTAAATCCCTCTCCCCACCATTTATCATTTTCAGGTACTCTGTGATATTGTGGAAGGTACATAGCAATAATTCTCATTGACCTCCTCCAATTCTTGTAATTTTCTTTCAGTATATTCAGAATCAATCCATTTCTCTTCAACTCTTAAAATTTTTTCTTCTGGAATTCTCTCATCTAGCAAATCATTTACAATACTGTCAGCAGTATTAGGATTTGTCACTGCTATGATCACATAATCAAATTCCATCTCTAGCAATTTATTTACAGGAGAAACATGCTTTCCCAAAGATTTATAATAAGAATACTGCCGATCAACCCACCCAGTGAGCACTAGATTTTTTGGAAACTTATCATGTATTTCTTCTCCAAATACACCAGCACCGTAAATGACAATTCGTTTACCAGGTAATATTTTTCCAAACGGATATAGTCCAAAAAAATCGCTAAAATACTCATATCCGCCCAATAATAAATTTTGAATAATAAGCCAGTCTATTTTCTTTTGTATGAATTTATAATTTCTAATGCTAGTAGCAATTGAGTGTAAAATAAACCCCCTCAATAATTTTTGATCAACTACCGTACTTTTTGTATGTAAATGATTGCAAGATGATGCTTCTTGACGATAAAAATACGTAACACGTGGTAAAAAAGCGACACGTTTAGCACTAAGAAGACTGTATATCGTACACCCCCAATCCTCTCCATAACGAATTCTCATATCCATTTTCATAAATGACTCTTGAATAATCACCTTCGAAAAAAGAACTGGAAACAAAACACCACCTAATTGCATTTCAAAAAAGCGTGGTTTGAGAAAATTTTCCAAAACCTCAATGCCTGATATTACTCCTGATAAAACTTGAGATTTTCTTCCATATTTTCCATCCTGATAACGCTGTTGAACTCCGAATACAATATCGGCACCTGTTTTAGATTGTACCTCCTTAAAAGAACTACAGTAATCTGCTGTGACAAAATCATCAGCATCAACAAACATCACCCAATCTCCTAATGCATGTTCAACACCATTTTTTCTTGCAGCATTCTGCCCTCCATTTTTTTGATATATATAACGAAATCTCCCGTCCTCTGAAATATATCGATGGCAAATGTCTGCTGTTCTATCCTTTGACCCATCATCTATTAAAATAATCTCTATATTTGAATAATTCTGAGTTTTCAGACTATCTAGACATTCCACTAAATTTCGTTCACCATTATATATAGGTACAATAATTGAAATCAGTTTATCTATTTTCCTTTCCAAATAATATCCGCTATATTACAACATTTTCTATATGCATGTCTGATCTTTATTGTTTTCTATTAAATTTCAAAATAAATCATTATGATTTTTTGGTTGCAAACATACATTTTCTACATATCACACTTTCATCTAACTCATTGTTCATTTTTTTGATAATATTTGTCATTACCTCAGAATGCTGTATTTCATCATATGATTCTGTATTCAAGTTACCTAATACATAATCCAAGCCAAAATCGTTACAACATAACACCAATGATCCATCTGGCAAAAGCACATTATGATTTAATACTCTTGACCTGCTGCAAGATATTTTCCCTGATAAATGTTTTGATACAAGTTTATTATCGTCATTTTCCAGATTTCCCGCTCTGTCACTCATTTCACAATAAATTTTCAATTTTCCTGAAGTAATTGCTGTTACTTTTTCACTAGGTTCAAACTGGCAATTCGCGCCAGTCAAAAATGGTGTGCCATCAGGTCTTTTAGCAGCAACAATCTTCCTTATTTTACTCAGATATTCATCTGTCACTGGAATATTGGCATAACCAAATCTATCAGCTGTATGTAATACTACTTTTTCAAATGGAATTTTTAAAATTCTATCAATGCCGTCCTCATCTATTCCTTGCAAAGTAGTAAATAGTGCCTGTTTAAAGCCTTTATTATTAGCGTATTCCATCATTTCTATAGCTTCTGGATTAAAAAAAGGTTCAACAAAGCCTGACCAGTCTAAGATTGTATTCTTTGGGATCT
Source organism: Lachnospiraceae bacterium (assembly GCA_003862155.1). Classification (GTDB taxonomy): domain Bacteria; phylum Bacillota; class Clostridia; order Lachnospirales; family Lachnospiraceae; genus Weimeria; species Weimeria bifida. The sequence goes on along the minus strand of QOUV01000030.1, from coordinate 6,722 downwards.
TATCTATGAATTGTATAAAATCTTCAAGTGTCATCATAGATTTTCTATGATTATCATTTTTATAATATCTATCAAGCAACAAACTCTGTGGACAAAACTTGCAATTAACCGCACATCCAATTTTTGGAGTAACTTCAATAATTGGACTATTAAACCTGAGTTTTTCTTCAAAGTCTAACATCAAAATCCATTCAGGTAAAGAAACTAGATTATTTATTCCTGCTTCTCTCAAGTTGCTCTCTATATTAGAATTGCCATGTTGTAAAACACCTATTACTACAGATTTATGGTTTATAGAATTAATTAATTTTTCAAAGCTAAAAACATTCAATCCATCAACTGTAGATTGATTGTCCTTTAAACTAGTAACACAAAATCCCGAGATATTTATATTATTTTGTTTGCATAGGTTTAGAATTATTCGTCCTACTTTGCCTGCGCCATATATATACCTAGGCTCTGGTAAATTTATAATCTCATTTATATAGCATGCTAAATTATCCATAAAAGTACCTATATTTATTTAAACCAACTCATATTACCATGATGAATCCAAAAAGTTTTATCTGTTACCTTAACCTTCCCTGAATGTTGATTTTTCCCTTGAAAAATCATAGGATAGATATTCATTCCATCCACATTTTGAAACTTATTATTAATTTCTATTCCATATTTTATTAAAACTTTCAATGAATGAGTTCCACAGCTTGTTTTATCAACGCTTCCATCTTGCCTTACAAATTTACAATCATCATAATAATCACGTAATTTTCTTATAATATCCATATTAGGTACGCTTCCGAAGCCAGAGCCAAGATTCATTGTCAAACTTCCATCTATGCACCCAAAACATTTTTGAAATAATAGTTGATCGGGCTTTTTAATTAATTCTATATCTGTATCTAAATATATACCTCCATACTTATAAAGAACGTCAAGTCTTAAGTAATCTGGAACAAACCCCCAAATTTGTTTTTGATAAGCCTGATACATATATTTATTCTTTTTAATATCATAATTGCTTTCATTCCACTCTATAAATTCATAATCAGGGCAAAGTTTTTTCCAATTTTCGATGTTTCTTGTGATAGATTCGGGTTTATTTCCACCAAACCAAGCATAGTGTATTATTTTTGGAATTATTGGGTTATCATTCTCTTTTGAGGGAGCTAGATATGTAGAGCTTTCAAGCTCGACATCCGAAGTTTCATCCAAAGAAGCAACCTGAATATCTACACCTGATAAAATATTATTTAAGCCCTCATAAATTTGTTCATAGTAAATACTTGTTATTAGAATAAAAATTTTATCAGGATCATAATTCAAAATATCTTCTGCAGAAATTATTGGGATATCTTTACCTTGATAAGAGACACTTCCTCCCACTTTTGAGCGATTATTATCTGCATAAGCAATCAGATTATCTTCTAACCCCCAAATATAAAAGTACATTGCTACTCTTTGACCTTGAAGGCCAGTACCAAAGCATATTACTTTTTTCCCTTTTATCAGTTCCTTTAACTGATGAATTGACAATGGTTTGAGTCTTATCATATATACCTTCTCTGCTCTTTATTCAAATTCTATTGTAATAACATTTACAAACTAACAATTTTTTGCAAATTTCAAATATAAAGCATAATATCTTTTCTAGCTAAAATAATATTCTCTACTGTACGAGCATACACATAATAGTTGCTCATAAAATCATATTCTTTATCAGTATCAGGAGCCTCAAAAACGATAACTTTAAAAGGCCATCGTTTTAAATCACATGACTGTAATATATCTATATCAAGTCCTTCTACGTCCAAAAAAAGAATATCTGGAGCCTCATCAAAATTTTCACTCAATATCTTATTAATCGGTTCTACCTCAACATTAATCTCTTCGCACTTATATCCTCTATCGATTACTTCATTAGCCAATGATTTCGAGAATGTTGAATGTCCCAAAAGATTAGGAAACATATAAAATTTCGCAGAGCTAGAACTGATGTCCCCCCCCCGCTCCCATTTTTAAAAGTTTATCTTGTGGTCTATAATCTTCTATCAAATCCCAGCAAGTAGGATTGGCCTCTACCAAAACTCCTTTATAATCCGGCATCGTTGAAAACAATTCATTTAACAGATAAGAATTGTTTCTAAAGACAGGATGACATACACCTATTTCTAAAAACTTGACTGATTTGAGAGCGATTTGCTGAATCAGCGAAAATACCAACAAATCTTCGCATGATTTACCATTAATTTTTGGAACTACATGTCCAGATTTAAGAATAATATCTACCAAAGGATAAATAATAACATCTATCTGTCCGTGGTCGAATGGTTTAATCTGCTCTAATATTTCTTTCTCGTATATTGCATAAATAACAACTAACACTTTATTGCTCTCAAGTTCAAGAGCATCAGGTCCTTTTACTATTACCCCATTAATAGTTTTTCCAACATTTTTTTCAGTTCCATCAATAACATAATCCATGTCGAAATAGTCTTGTCTATAATGAAGACGAAAAAGCATTCCTGTTCCCCAACCTATCACTTTACTATATTTCGATTTTAATTCATGATTAGTTATCCTACTAAAATATCTCATAGAAATCATTTCCTTCCATATTTCTATCTCTTTTATTGTAAACAGGCACAAAATATTAAAACAAATTATACCTTTATATAGTATATTTATTTTTTTCTTCTTGAATATATTTTATGATTAGATCACTTATTTTATCACTGGCATCTCCAGTCTTAACCCATCGCAACTGTTTAGTCATTTGCTCTGTTTGTTTTATGTAATTACTAGTATCAAACGAAGCTATTTTATCTTCCATTTCCCGATTGTTTCTAATCACAACAAACGGCACTTCAATATCAAAGTCCGGTGCCATCTGCTTATTACTTGTTATAGTATCGTCATCATGTATCTCAAAGCAAAGGTTCCCACGATCTCCTACATACTCTTCTATATCGTCCATATATAGAAATACCGGTATGCCATAGGCTCCTGCCTCAAATCCTACTGAACTGAAATCTGTTACTACGGCATCTGAGGCTGCTATAAGCCAATTCGTATCGTCCTCTTTGCTTACATCTATTACACTTGGATTGGAGACACTTTGGGTTGCAGCCAGCTGTGGATGTAATTTTTCAAGTACATACCATTCTCCACCAAATTTCTCATGCAGAGACTTTTTCAACAGATTTATATCTATAGAGGTCTGCTCTGAAAAAACCTGCCTGTTTATTTTCATTCCTGACTCTCTATATGTAGGAGCATAGAGCACAATCCTACTATCAGATGGAAGCTTGTATTTTTTTCTGACAGAAGCCCTAACCTCTTTTCTATCATAAGACATCACATCTTCTCTCGCCTGACCGAGCTTTAGAATCGTGCCATCATACACCATTCCTTTAACGAAAACCTCTTTCGACCAATCATTACTTACTATAAGGCGATCTATCATATCTGAATCATTCTTGCTGACCAGATAGGCTATCCTAGAAAATTTATCTCCACGCCATAGTCCTATTGGCTTGAAGCCAACACATCCATGCCAGGTATTTATGTAATACTGTTCTCTCCTCTTTACCGTCCCTAATGGCTTTCTATAATTATCTATCCAAACCTTCGACCGTGTCAGCCAGTAGGCACTGCTCCAGAGCGTATTTGGAACCTCTCTGATATAATCTGGAAAAGTGTGCTCACCTGGCTTATTTACAAGCCAGACGAATTTGAGACTTGGGTCCTCTTTATGCAGTTCCTGTACTATGTACTTAGGATTGCAGCCGAAACCTCCCTTACCCTCGAAGGTGCAGACACTTATCAGCTTTTTATCGATGGGAAATATCCTGCATAAATAGAAGGCAGCACTGTAGAATGCTGCCTTTAATTTTCTATAGGCTATGTATTGGCGCTCATTCATAGTCCACACCTTTTTTTATGTGATGCTTCTTCATATACTTCTTCTGCTTCCCATAAAATGGATAGTCGTGGGCTGCCTGGCCATTGTGAAAAGTCATGTAATCGTCGCCGTAGTGCTCCTCAAGCACTGCTTTATACCCAACGGGTACTGGAATTTTGATAAACTCAAATGGCTGATAGATGACTGACTCAAAGTTTTCTATCGGAATAGAATAGTCCGCGCTCGTATTGCCATTGAACCTGTTGAACTGCAAGCCAGCCCTGCTGCATCCATCGTCTGCTCCATACATGCCTATTATAGAATCGGCGAGACCATAGAGCTGCGGAAGCACATCTTTTGAAGTATCTATCTCTATTCCCATGACATCTTTAATCTTCTGGAGGATGTCATTCCTGTCCTGCTTCGAAGATTTGGCCTGCTGCCACACACCAATCCCAGCAAGGGCGAGTGCCAGTAGTCTGCTCTGCAGCTTCTGCGACTCGGGATTATCAGGCATCCAGTCTATAGGATATATGTCTATTCCTGTGATATATGGGCAGCCACAGAAATAGTCTGTATCTATATGTCCCAGGTCTGCGTACGAATTTCCATTTGCAACCTCTGGAAAAATATTCATACGGTCGGAATTCCAGAACGACCTGAAGTAGAGTCCGTCAGGCAGCTCACTAGAAACAACACTCTGGAATTTATTGTAGTCTTCTCTCATGAAGGCTATATCGATGTCGTCATCCCACGGAATAAAGCCCTTATGTCTGATGGCTCCAAGCAGTGTGCCAAAATGTGCGAAATATTTAATCTGATGCCTCTGGCAGATATCATCAATTACTGAAAGAATCTTAAGCTCGGAAGCCCAGCAGTGTTTCATTTCAGACGTAACTAAAAAGTCGTTTCTGACTTCCTCTTTATAAAAATTCTCCGGAACTTCAAACTTCATTTAAACCCCATTCTTAAGCTTTCTTACTTTCACTTATTTTTATAAGCATATTTTTTGTCACTTGTTTTTGAACGCTGTCTTCTTATACTCGCTGTATTTTTCTATGATCTCGGCCATGACTATCGACTCCTTTGCAGTAAGCTTGTAACCGTTTCTGGAAAGTCCGGCTATTTTTCTAATGAATTCGCTGATCTCATATCTGAGTCCATCGCCTCGAAATGGCGGATCATATGACTCGATCTTAGACGCGTCCTCATACCTGACCTCAAAATGCTTCATAAGCCACCACGGAGACTGCGCGAGTATGTATCCTTTCGTCCCCGAAATGACAAGCTGTCCTTCGGTCTTAACGGCAACCCCTGTCCTGGCAGATGCCATTGCCCTGTCATAATATATTTCCATTTTATCATATATATCGACACCATTTTCATCAAATATACTGTGAAAGGAAATATCTCTGTAATTCGTTCCGAGAAGCTTTATTATCGGCACCAGAACCGACGGGCCAAATTCATAAAAAGCACCTCCATATTTTGCATCGGTTCTCTCCCTTGAATCTGCCGTCGCAAGCCTTGTGAAATCAGCCTCGATGTCTACGATCTCACCTATTTTACCACTTGTAGCTACATTTATAAGTTCCTGAAAACCCGGACTATACGCTGCCTTTACAGCTTCAAGAAGCACTAATTCTTTTGATTCCGCAAGATTATAGAGGTCCTGTGTCTCATGCTTTGTAAAAGCCAGTGGCTTTTCTGAGAGGACGTGTCTGCCTGCGAGCAGTGCTCTCTTCGCATAATCAAAATGTGTCTCGTTTGGCGAAGCGATATAGACTGCATCTATATTTTCAAGGAATTTCTCATAGTTCTTAGTTTCATATAGAAGTGATGGAAAACTCTTCTGACACACTTCCAGAGTCTCAGTATTTTTATCTGAATTGTAGGCTGCTATGATCTGTGCGCCGCTGATGTATTTCGACTCGGACATAAATCGAGGAGCCATTCGCCCAGTCCCGACGATTCCAATCCGAATCGGCTGAAACATATTTGACCTTATCGCCGTCGATGAGATATCCGGAGTACGCGGCAGATAGACCACTTTGCAGAACTGATTCAGATAGTCGAAAGTGCCAACCCAGTCACTTCCGACTGTGAAAATATCAACTTCATATCTCTGGATGTCCTCTATCTTCTGACCCTCATGATCTTCTATTATAATCTGATCTGCGAATCCAGTGTCCTTTACATGCTGGACTCTCGTAAGCACATCCTCGACAACATTTATTTTTCCACGGTTCTCATCGAAGTGCTCTGAGGTGACACCTACGATCAGATAGTCGCCAAGCGCCTTTGCGCGTTTCAGGAGATTGTAATGTCCCTGGTGGAACAGATCGAATGTACCGTAAGTTATAACTTTAGTCATAGTTATACTATCTTTGATTCTCTCTCTTTTAAATATATTTTACCGGCAAATCCTGATCTTTTATCTCATTATAAATAATATACAAGGTGTTTAGTTTATCAGTATTTCCAGTATTCCTGTAAATATCCATCAACTTTTTTACCATACCCTTTTTATCCACTGTATCATATACCAAAAAAGCGCTGAGTGCTGGTAAAGATATCTCACCATCAGCTATTTGCGCTGTAAGTTCTTCATACGCACTTTCTTCCATGCCAAGCTCCATGCGACGCAGAAGAAAACGTGTCTGTATATATTTGTGATGCATCTCATCATAAGTCTTGCAGTCGCTAAAAAAATTTCTGCTGACACCTGCCATACTTTCACCTTCGTAAATTTTATACATCACACCATCAATAAGAAGATCTGTATTTTTTGCACCACTGCTATTATATTTTATAATTA
>QOUV01000029.1 GCA_003862155.1 Lachnospiraceae bacterium | reverse complement strand
TCAAATTCAATCGTACCTGGCGGCTTGCTAGTGATGTCGTAGAGTACTCTATTGACGTGGCTCACTTCATTTATGATCCTTGAAGTTACTGTCTTTAAGACTTCGTACGGTATCTCGACGATGTCTGCTGTCATGAAATCGACTGTGTTTACAGCGCGGAGTGCGATCGCGTAGTCGTAGGTGCGCTCGTCACCCATGACTCCGACTGAGCGCATATTTGTGAGGGCTGCGAAATACTGGCCGGCGGTCCTGTTGAGACCTGCCCTGCTCATCTCCTCACGGAAGATGGCATCGGCTTCCTGGACGATCTTTACCTTGTCAGGAGTGACTTCACCGATGATGCGGATTCCAAGACCTGGGCCAGGGAACGGCTGGCGCATAACGAGCTCATCCGGGATACCGAGGTGACGGCCGACGGCTCTTACTTCATCTTTGAAAAGATAGCGGAGCGGCTCAATGATCTCCTTGAAATCGACATAGTCCGGAAGGCCTCCGACATTGTGGTGGCTCTTTATCTTTGCTGACTCACCGCCGAGGCCGGATTCTACGACATCCGGGTAGATGGTTCCCTGAACCAGGTAGTCTACTTTGCCAATTTTCTTAGCTTCCTGCTCGAAGACGCGGATGAAATCCTCGCCGATGATCTTTCTCTTTTTCTCGGGCTCAATGACACCATTCAGATCATTGAAAAATCTCTCAGAGGCATCGACTCTGACAAAGTTCAGGTCATATGGACCGTCCGGTCCAAATACTCTTGAGACAAGGTCTCCCTCATCTTTTCTGAGAAGACCGTGGTCTACGAAGACGCAGGTCAGATTCCTGCCGATAGCTTTTGACATCAGGACTGCTGCTACAGACGAATCGACACCGCCTGAAAGAGCGCAAAGAGCCTTGCCATCTCCGACTTTCTCGCGGATCTGTCTGATAGTGCTCTCGGCAAAATCGTCCATGCGCCAGTCGCCAGAGCATCCGCAGACATTCAGTACGAAATTTTTAAGCATCTGACTGCCGTACTGTGAATGGAGCACTTCTGGATGGAACTGGAATCCGAATAATTTTCTATCAGTATCTTCAACCGCAGCGTACGGGCAGTTCGCAGTGTGCGCGATTGTCCTGAAGCCTGCTGCCGTCTTCGTGATGTAGTCGTTGTGGCTCATCCAGACGATCGACTTCTCCGACACTCCGGAAAATACCAGAGAACCCGGCTCATCAATCGTAAGTTCAGTCTTTCCGTATTCTCTCTCCTCTGCCTTCTCTACAGTTCCGCCGAGCACATACATCATAAGCTGTGCGCCGTAGCAGAGACCAAGAACCGGAATTCCCAGGTTAAAAAGTTCCGGAGAGCAGGTGGCAGCGCCCTCTTCATAGACACTGTTCGGGCCGCCCGTGAGGATTATTCCCTTGGGATTCATAGCTTTGATCTTCTCAATGTCCTCTCTGTAAGAGTAGATCTCGCAGTAGACATTGCATTCTCTGACACGACGGGCCACAAGTTCATTGTACTGCCCGCCGAAATCGATCACGATGACTTTTTCTTTTTGATCCATAGAAAGCTCCTTCTTTATAAATTATTTACATAATACATTATTCGGTAATTTTTTTCCATAGGGAGTTTATTTTCATAAAAAATTTCCGATAAAATTATAAAGGAGACTTATCATATGAGCGGTTACACAGTTACAAATAATCTTTATCTGAGGAATTTATATAAGTCGACCGATACTTCACTTACAAAGAAGTCAGCCAGAAAAGAGACCTCGACTCCGAAGCTTATTATCGCAGATACAGCGGCTCTTCAGAAGAGCATCAGCACTCTTTATGATGTAGACTACGGTGACCCGGACGAGACAGACAACAAGATCGAGAAGGCCGATTTTTATAAGAAGATGAAGGCCTTCGCCGACACTTACAACAATACAGTCGATTCCAGTTCATCCTACTCTTCGAATCGAGATGCTAAGAAAGCTGTAAATGAGATGAAGAGCCTCCGCGAGAAGTACAGCGACGAACTCGATGATCTCGGAGTCACCTTTGATGATGACGGATACATGAAGCTTTCCGAGTCAGCTTTTGACAATATCGATGAGGCGGATTTCGAGGACATGTTCGGGAAAGGTTCAGATTTTATGAGTTCTCTGAATTCTATCGCAAAGAAACTCTACCGCCACATAGACGTAGGCGTCTGATGACTGCAAACCGCCAGAGATGGCGGTTTTTTCATGTCTTGACTAAACCCGTAATACTCAATATAATATGATGATGCAAGAGTCAAAAGTCACGCTTTTGAACTTTATTAAATAAAGGAGTGGAAAATGGAAGATTGTAATAATCTTGAGAACGTAAAGATAATGACTCACCCTCTTATCCAGCACAAGATTTCCCGTCTTCGCGACAAGAACACCGGAACAAACGAGTTCAGAAAGCTCGTAGGTGAGATTGCGATGCTGGAGGGTTTTGAAGCTCTCTCGGATCTGCCTCTTAAAGATATAGAAGTAGAGACCCCGATCGAGAAGTGCAAGACGCCAGTTCTGGCTGGAAAGAAGCTCGCTGTAGTACCTATACTTCGTGCAGGACTTGGCATGGTAGACGGAGTTCTTTCTCTTGTTCCTACAGCAAAGGTCGGACACATCGGACTCTACAGAGACCCGAAGACACATGAGCCTCACGAATATTACTGCAAGCTCCCAAGCCCTATCGAGCAGCGTACTATAGTCGTTGTCGATCCGATGCTTGCGACGGGCGGTTCCGCTTCTGCTGCTATCAATTTCATCAAGCAGCACGGCGGAAAGAAGATCAAATTCATGTGCATCATAGCTGCACCTGAGGGTGTCATCAGACTTCACAATGAACACCCTGATGTACAGATTTACATCGGCCATCTCGACAGAGAGCTGAACAAAGACGCTTACATCTGCCCGGGACTCGGAGATGCGGGAGACAGAATTTTCGGAACACTTTAAGGTTGGAGGACCATGGGTATTTTTTCAAAGGATGACCCCTCTGAGGTCAAGCCTCTAAATATTATTATTGTCGGATGTGGCAAAGTCGGCCGCACCCTTATTGCACAGCTCTCAAAAGAAGGCAACGACATCACTATCATCGACGAGAACGCACAGAAGATCAGTGATGTCACTAACGAATACGATATTATGGGCATCGTCGGAAACGGTGCCAGCTACAGCCTGCAGAAAGAGGCCGGTATAGACGATACCGACCTTCTTATCGCGGTTACAGATTCAGATGAGCTGAACCTTCTCTGCTGCACTATTGCCACGAGAATCGGAAAGTGCTCAGCCATCGCCAGAGTCAGAAACCCTGAGTACTCTACAGAGCTCAACTACCTGCGTGACAGATTAGGCCTCGCGATGATCATCAATCCAGAGATGGAGGCCGCTCTTGAAGTTGCGCGTATCCTCTATCTTCCGAGCGCACTCGAGGTCAATTCGTTCGCCCACGGCGAAGCACAGATGATAAAGTTCAAAGTCGACGAAAGTTCAAAGCTCGTAGGCAAGGCCATCTACAGCGTTGCCAAAGAGACGAAGAATCTGCTCTTTACCACCGTCTTCCGCGACGGGCAGGCTATCATCCCTAACGGAAATTTTGTCTTCGCCGCAGGTGATATGGTATCTTTCGTAACCTCCCGCCACTACGGCAAAAATGCCCTGCAGTCTCTCGGCATCCCTACATTTCATGTCCGCGACTGTATGATAATCGGAGGCGGCAAAGCCGCATACTATCTCGCCCAGCAGCTTATCGGTGAAAATATTTCCGTAAAGATAATAGAGCGCGACGAAGAGCGCTGTGAGCAGCTTTCCGAACTTCTCCCGAACGCGATAATTATAAATGGAGACGGTACTGATGCAGAGCTTCTGAAGGAGGAAGGCATAGAGACTGCCGACGCCTTTGTACCTCTCACCGGAATCGACGAGGAGAACATCCTCCTTACCCTCCATGCCAAGCAGGTCAGCAAGGCCAAGATCGTCACGAAGATCAATCGTTTCGCATTCCAGGATGTCATAAATAACCTGGACCTCGGCAGCATTGTATATCCGCGTATCATCACCTCCGAGGCCATTATCGCCTACGCGAGAGCCAAGCGCGCCTCGATGGATTCAAATATCGAGACGCTCTACCATATGTACGATGACAAGGTTGAGGCTATCGAGTTCCGCATCGGAAAGCCTTCACCAGCTACTGGAACTCCCCTCAAGAATCTGCGCCTGCGCGGACATGTTATGGTCTCATTTATAAACAGAAACGGCCGTATAATTTTCCCAACAGGTGAAGATACGATCGAGGTTGGCGACACGGTAATGATCGTAACTACGCATACCGGTTTCTCTGATATTGTCGATATTCTCGCATAAGGGGGCCATTTTTCTGTGAATCAGTCTATAATCAAATACGTAATCGGAAAAGTCATGACTATAGTCGGAGCTCTGATGCTTTTGCCTATAGTCACCGGCATTATTTACCAGGAAAAAGAAGCTTTTGCCTATGTCATCGTCGGAGCCGCAAGCTTCCTTGCAGGACAGCTTCTCAGCAGAAAAAAGCCCAAAAACACGATGTTTTACCTGAAAGAAGGCTGCGTAGTCACTGCCCTGACCTGGATTTTGATCTCCATAATCGGAGCGATCCCGTTCGTGTTAACCGGCGAGATCCCTAATTTCATCGATGCTATGTTTGAGACATCCTCAGGTTTTACCACCACGGGATCATCGATACTTAAAAATGTCGAAGCACTTTCACACACCTCTCTGATCTGGAGAAGTTTTACCCACTGGGTCGGCGGCATGGGAGTCTTAGTATTCCTTCTTGCTGTAATACCTATGTCGGGTGGATCGAATATCAACCTGATGAAGGCAGAATCTCCGGGACCTTCAGTAGGAAAACTTGCACCGAAGATCAGAAATTCCGCAAGTATTCTCTACAAGATCTATCTCGGGATGACTGTATTAGAGATCGTCCTCCTGCTGATCGCAAAAATGCCGTTGTTTGATACACTCTGTATCTCATTCGGCTCAGCCGGCACCGGAGGTTTCGGTGTAAGAAACGACAGCTGTGGAAGTTACACCGGACTTCAGCAGTGGATAACAGGAATTTTTTGTGCTCTGTTTGGTGTGAACTTCAACTTTTACTATTATATTCTCGACAGGGAGCCGAAGAAAAGTTTCAAGATGGAGGAAGTCAGAACGTACTTCTGTATCATCTTCGCATCTACATTCCTTATTTTCTTCAACATCCTTCCGAGATTTAACACCGTGGAATCGGCTCTCAGAGCCTCTTTCTTCCAGGTAAGCAGTATCATCACTACGACCGGATTTTCGTCAGTGGACTTCAACCTCTGGCCGTCATTTTCGAAGGTGATCCTCGTAGCGCTGATGTTTGTAGGTGCATGCGCCGGCTCTACCGGTGGCGGCTATAAGGTCTCCCGCCTTGTTATCGCCATCAAGACCGTGATAAAGGAAGCCAACTCCTACATCCATCCTAAGAGTGTAAAGAAGATAAAAATGGACGGAGAGTGCGTAGAACACGATGTGCTCCGTTCGATAAATGTCTACACGATCACATACTTAGTTATTTTCGTAGTGTCTGTTCTCCTTGTATCGATTGAGGGAAAAGACCTGGTTACTACCTTTACTGCTGTAGCAGCCACTTACAACAACATCGGACCCGGCCTCGCAGCAGTCGGACCGTCGGCAAACTTTGCGGACCTCTCATATTTTTCAAAGATAGTGCTTATCTTTGATATGTTGTCAGGCCGTCTCGAGCTGTTCCCGATGCTTATCCTTTTCCATCCTGCAGTTTTGAAGGACGTATTCTTAAAAAAGAAGGCACTTAAGGCCACAAAATAATTTTTATAAGTACAAAAAAAGGGCCGTCAGTGAAATCGATCACTGGCGGCTCTTTTCTCATGAAATTTTCTTCAGCCCTTGGCTGCAATAACCTGTCTCATATCGTAGAGACCTGCAGGCTTTCCGTTCAGGAACTTCGCAGCTTCTACTGCGCCTTTTCCAAAAACGGCCTTCGATGTAGCCTGATGCTTGAATGAGATGATCTCATCCTCGCCTGCAAAAATGATCTCGTGAATTCCTGCAATATTTCCACCACGGATAGATGAGATGCCAATCTCCTTAGGATCTCTCTTCTGTCTGCGGTCGTGTCTGTCGTAAGTATAGGTGTATCTGCCATCTGCTGCTTCGTTTATCGCGTCAGCCAAAGCAATGGCCGTACCGCTCGGAGCGTCGAGCTTCTGATTGTGGTGAGCCTCAACGACTTCTACATCGTAGCCTGCATCAGCAAAAACCTTCGTGGCCTTCTCGAGAAGCTCTAAGAATGTGTTGATTCCGAGAGACATATTTGCTGAACGGAGGATGGCGACCTTCTTCGATGCCTCGTTCACTTCCTCGATCTGCTTATCAGAAAGACCTGTCGTGCAGAGGACTACAGGTATCTGCTTCTCTACTGCGAAATCCAGCAGACTGTCAATAGCCTTCGGATTTGAAAAATCGATGATAACGTCCGCATCAACATCGCACTCTGATAGTGCAGCAAAAACAGGATAGTCGTTCTTCTTCTCTGTATATGGGTCAATACCTGCGACAACCTCACAGTCGGCGTCTTTCGACACTATACCCGTGATGACCTGACCCATGTGGCCATTCGCGCCATTTATAATAACCTTCGTCATAGTAATCCAAAATCCTTCATAGCTTTCTTAAGTCTCTCAAGATTAGCCGGCTCCATCTCGCAGAGTGGAAGGCGGAGCGGTCCGACTTCCTTACCCATCAGATTCATAGCTGTCTTTACAGGGATAGGGTTTACCTCGCAGAACAGTGCGTCAACTAGTGGAAGCTCTTTAAGCTGCATCTTTCTCGACTTCTCAATATCTCCTGCAAGGAAACTCATGACCATCTCATGAACGTAGCGCGGAGCGATATTTGATACTACAGAAATAACTCCGATGCCGCCAACTGAGAGGATAGGAACTACGAGTCCGTCCTCGCCTGAATACAGCTCTAGGTCTCCGTCGCAGAGGCGCATCATCTCTGAAGTCTCGGCGAGATTAGCGGTAGCATCCTTAACACCGACGATGTTCTTCTTCGTCTTGTGAAGATATGCTGCGGTCTCTGGTGCGATATTGGTACCGGTCCTGCCCGGAACGTTGTAAAGGATCATAGGGAGCTTCGTCGAATCGGCGATAGCGCTGTAGTGAGCTATGAGTCCCTTCTGTGTAGCCTTGTTGTAGTAAGGTGTAACAACGAGAGCCGCATCAGCTCCGTGCTCTTCAGCCTCCTGTGTCAGCTGAATAGCTGTAGCCGTGCAGTTGCTGCCTGTACCAGCTACAACAGGGATCCTGTGCCTGGCGAACTCTACTGCCATCTTGATGCACTTGCTGTGCTCTTCCATCGTAAGTGTAGATCCCTCACCTGTGGTACCCACAATAATAATAGCATCTGTACCACCAGCGATCTGCTCCTCGATAATCTCTTCGAGCTTGTCATAATTCACCGTCTGATCGGCGTTCATCGGCGTGACAATGGCCACACCTGCTCCTTTAAAAACAGCCATTTCTTCTCCTTTTACTGATTGCTTTCATCCTTGATGTTAAAAATCTGGTCACATCTTTCCCTGAGGCCCTCCGGCATAGTCGTGCCGGTAAGAATAAGCTGCACAGAGTCAGATCCCAGAGAGATAAGGTCTATCATCTCGTCCTTCGAAATGATTCCCTCATCGGAAAGACCTAAGAACTCATCGAGAACAAGAATATCGCACTCACCAGTCGTAAGAACTTTCTTCGCGAAACCGAGTCCATTTAAAATATTCTGCTTCTCTTCCTTCTTCTCCTCAGGACCAAGCTCGTTAAAGTTGTGCGTGGACCGCTCAAATGAAAAAGCTTTGATCTCCGGCTCAAGCCGCTTAAAGTACTCCTCGTTCAGCTGACCTTTCAGAAACTGAATGATGTAGACGCTTTTTCCATTCGAAGCCGCTCTTATAGCATTGCCGAGTGCTGCGGATGTCTTTCCCATACCCGTGCCGTAATATACCTGAATCTTTGACATAAGTACCTTTCTATGATAGTTCTCAGCCTCTGCTGCCGTTACCATATAATCTATGCTATTTTATCACAAAACACATTTTTTCGCAAAGAGTCTTATCGGTCATATTGCCTAAATTTTCGAACATATTAGAAGTAATTTCGTCATTTTTCTTATTGTTTTGTGCTTTTGGAATGATATAATATATAAGTTACTTTGTAATATAAAATATTAATATATCAGATGAGGTGTTAAAATGATTCAGACTAGAGAAGATATCAGGAACGTCGCTATCATCGCCCATGTCGACCACGGTAAAACGACGCTTGTAGATCAGCTGTTAAGGCAGAGCGGTGTCTTCCGGGCGAATCAGGAGGTTCAGGATCGTGTCATGGACTCAGGTGCCATTGAGCGTGAGCGTGGAATTACAATCCTGTCCAAAAATACAGCTGTAAAGTATAAAAACGTAAAGATTAATATCGTCGATACTCCGGGCCACGCCGATTTCGGTGGAGAGGTTGAGCGTATCTTAAAGATGGTCGACGGAGTTGTTCTCCTCGTTGATGCATTCGAGGGCGTTATGCCTCAGACGAAGTTCGTTCTGATGAAGGCTCTGGCATTGAACCTTCCTGTTATCGTATGTATCAATAAGATCGACCGTCCGGGCGCAAGACCTGAAGAAGTGGTCGATGAGACACTCGAGCTCTTCATGGATCTCGACGCTACAGATGAGCAGCTCGAAGCTCCATTTGTCTATGCTTCAGCCAGAGACGGCTACGCTATAAAGGAGCTTGGCGATGAGAAGAAGGATATGACTCCGCTTTTCGACGCTATTTTAAAGTATATCCCGGCTCCAAAGGGCGATCCGGATGCCAATACCCAGGTCCTTATTTCGACAATCGATTACAATGACTATGTAGGACGTATTGGTATCGGAAAAGTTTCAAATGGTTCCATCAAGCTGAACCAGAACTGCGTCGTTGTAAACCACCATGATCCTTCTAAGAAGGAGAATGTTCGTATCACCAAGCTCTATGAGTTTGAGGGACTGAACAAGGTCGACGTCGACGAAGCGAAGATGGGCTCAATCGTTGCTATTTCAGGTATCTCTGATCTCCACATCGGCGATACGATCTGCGGTGAGGATGCAGAGCCTGTTGCCATCCCATTCCAGAAGATCTCAGAGCCTACGATTGCGATGAACTTCATCGTAAACGACAGTCCATTTGCCGGAACCGAAGGAAAATATGTCACAAGCCGTCACATCAGAGACAGACTCTACAAAGAGCTTAACACTGATGTTTCTCTTCGTGTTGAGGATACTGACAGCCCTGATACTTTTAAGGTTTCAGGCCGTGGTGAGCTCCACCTCTCAGTTCTTATCGAAGAGATGAGACGTGAGGGATACGAGTTTGCAGTCAGCAAGGCTGAGGTCCTCTATCATTACGATGAGAACGGCAAGAAGCTCGAGCCTATGGAGAAGGCCTATGTCGATGTTCCGGATGAGTTCCAGGGAGTCGTTATTCAGAAGCTGTCAGCCCGTAAGGGTGAGCTTCAGGGCATGCGCCCGATTAACGGCGGATACACCCGTCTCGAGTTCCTTATCCCGGCCCGTGGCCTTATTGGTTACAGAGGTGACTTCATGACCGATACCAAGGGTAATGGAATCATCAACACCGAGTACGCTGGCTACGCTCCTTACAAGGGCGACATCGCCTACAGAACTCAGGGTTCACTCATCGCATACGAGGCTGGAGAGGCCGTTACATACGGACTTTTCGCAGCTCAGGACCGTGGAACACTTTTCATCGGACCTGGTACTAAGGTTTATTCAGGTATGGTCATCGGTGCCTGCAATCGTGACGAAGACATCGAGATCAATGTCTGCAAGAAGAAGCATCTGACAAATACCCGTACTTCTTCCTCAGATGAAGCTCTTACACTGGTACCTCCTAAGATTCTTTCTCTTGAGCAGGCACTCGATTTCATCGAGACCGATGAGCTGCTTGAGGTTACTCCGGAGAGTCTCCGTATCAGGAAGAGAATCCTCGATCCTCTCCAGAGAAAGAGAGCTATGATCCGCAGGAACAATAACGCCAACAATCCTAACAACAAAAACTGATTTATATAAACAGAGGCCCTGCATTGCAGGGCCTTTTTTGTTGAAGAAAAACACTAAAAGCGCTATAATCATTGTATAAAAGACTGAACACAAACAGGAGGATTTTTCTATGTTAGAGTACCGTTACGATACCCAGCTTCTTATTGATGGAGAGGATCTCGATGAGGATGAGATCAACCAATATTTCAAGGATCATTTCAAAGGTGACTGTCTTCTCGCTGTAGGCGATGAGGATCTTATCAAAATTCACTATCATACCAATGAGCCCTGGAAGGTTCTTGAGTACTGTGCCTCTCTCGGCGAGATCTACGACATAGTTGTCGAGGATATGGACCGCCAGGCCAGAGGCTTACACGGCTGATTTTCAGCAGGAGTATGCGATGGATGACGAACGCGATTATTTGATCAGACTTAAGAAATATAAAGAAAGCAAGAATCACACCGAACTCAGATACTGCAGCCGCTGTGGAAGAGTCTTTCCATATAGCGGCGCAGGTGAAGCCATCTGTCCTCAGTGTCAGAAGAAGGAACAGGAAGATTTCGATCGGGTGAAAGCCTATCTGAAAGATCATCACGCTACTGAGAATGAGGTTTCTGAAGCTACCGGAGTCCCGGTCGATACTCTGACCAAATGGGCGAGGGAAGGACTGCTCTGCTTTGGTGAAGGCCTCTCAGGCCTCAGGTGTGAGTTGTGCGGCAAACCGATAAGTTTTGGAAGATATTGCACTGAATGCCAGATCAAACTCAAGAAAAAGGGATATATGAACAGCAGGTTTGGCAGCGGAAAGATGCGTTTTGCAGGCAGGGACGATAAATGAATGATCTGTCATTTCTGCCCTGACTTTTTTGAGAGGAGCGGCCTATGAAGACAGACGAATATCATAAGGATCTTAAAGGTCTTAGCAAAGCCTCGGGAAAGTACGATCTCAGATACTGCACCGAATGCGGCCGTATTTTTGCCTATCCTGGTATTGGGCCAGATGTCTGCCGCCAGTGCCTCGAAAAGGACCGGGAGAATTTCGATAAAGTAAAGGATTATCTGGAGACCCACGATTCCAGTCTTCCACAGACTGCGCTCGACACTGGCGTTTCCACGAGAAAGCTCTACCAGTGGGTACGTGAAGAGCGTCTCTACTTTAAGAGTACAGAAGGCAGTGGTCTCTTCTGTGAGATTTGTGGTGCCCCGATCGCTACCGGCCGCTACTGCCGCAAGTGCAAGGCGAAGCTGATGCTGAAAGGTGTCAAGGTCGATTCAGACGAACCGGCTTCCAGGAACATTGCCAGAATGCGCTTTGTCGGTAACGATAAAGATAAAAAAGGAATATTTTAATGCATTTTAAGATACTGGGATTTACAATATTACAGATCTTCGAAGTGTATCTTATCCTGTCCTTCCTGCTGACTGTTTTTTCAGTGATCAGGATGTACGTTATAAAGACTTTCGCCTGCAACAGGAGAAAAGGTCTTCGCCGGATGAAAGTGCTCAGGGATCAGGGTAGATTTATGCAGTTCCCTGTATATTCGATGGAGGAGATCGCAGAGCGAAAAAAACGGGGATCCGTAAGGCTCTCCGTTTTTCTAAATGATACGGGAAAGCGCAGCAGGTGTGTTATCGTCTGCCCTGGCGGTGGATACGCTCACCTCTGTACGACAGATGAGGGTTATCCAGTAGCTGCCAGGCTGAATGAGCTGGGGTACACTGCCTTTGTCCTCGAGTACCGTGCCGGGCTCGACTGTTCATCTCATGCTCCGATGCATGACCTGGCTGCCGCTGTCAGATTTATCTCAGCCCGCGCCGATCAGTTCAATGTAGATATGGATCACTATGCTGTTGTCGGGTTTTCCGCAGGCGGTAATCTGGCAGGCATTTTTGGAAGCAAAGCCTGGGGCTATGAGAAGTACAATGCCATGAAACCCGGCTGCCTTATCTTAGGCTACCCGTGGACTAATATCAACCACTGGATGAAACACCCTTACTGGAATATCTGGGTCGCCCTGATAGGCATCTGGCTCTCCGAGCGCGGAAATATTTACATGTTCGGACTGAAAGGACGCTTCAATAAAAGCAAGCGCGATTCTGTCTGTGTCCAGAAGTGGATCACACCTGACTACCCACCGGTCTATATGTTTGGCGGGGGAAATGACGTTTTAGTTCCGATGGCTGCTCATACGGACGTGCTTGCGAAGGCACTGAAACAGAACGGGATCAGATATAAATACGAGAAGTTTTTCGATCTGCCGCACGGCGTAGGTCTCGGTTACCATACATCAGCAGAAGGATGGATGGATACAGCAGTCAGATTCTGGGAAGATACTGTAAAAGATTCTGACAACTAAAAAGGACTGTTGCAAAAGCAGCAGCCCTTCTTTTGGTTTGATTCAACTGATCATTTGAAATTCAGCTTTCCTGAATCTTCTTCTCAGCAGCTTCATTCTCCTTTGCCATCTTCTCAGCAAGTTCGCAGATCAGGTGTACACAGGTGTCTTCACCGAGGCTGCCCGAGTCGATAGCGAGGTCGTAGTTCTGGTAATCGCCCCAATGCTGGTCTGTGTAATAACGGTAGTATGTCCGTCTCTGCTTGTCCTTCTTCCTGATACGCTTGCGGACATCGACATTCGTGATATCGCCGTACTTGTCGAGAACTCTCGAAATCCTGTGCGGCATATCTGCATGGATAAGAACTGTCATGCATGGAATCTCAGCATTCCTGAGAATGTAATCGCTGCAGCGGCCTACAATAACGCATGGTCCTTTCTTCGCTGCATCAAGAATGACCTTCCTCTGAGCCAGGAATATCTCGTCCTGAGGGCTCTGGAAATACATAGCAGAAGCGGCAGAGATATCGAACCACTTATTCGCAGCTGAAGTGGTCTCTCCCTCTTCCTCTACGAGCTCCTTGGCATACCCGCTTTCCTGAGCTGCCTTCGTGATGATCTCGCCATCGAGAAAAGGCACATTAAGCTGCTTAGCAACTTTCTCACCGATAGAATGTCCGCCACTGCCAAACTCACGGCTTATAGAAATAACTGGATACATAATAATACCCCCTTTACTGTTTCTATCTGTGGAGCTTTTTATCGCTCATTCCGATTTGTTTAGATATATTGTACAAAAAAAGGTGCCAAATGTCAAAAGATATTGTAAAATATTTATATTTCAATTTGAGTGGTTTGTATAGAAACAGGACTCCGATGGTCGATCTGTCCGATATTCCCGGGACAAACTGTTACTGTGATGACTCAGCCTGCAGAGAAATACGAAAGCGTATCGATAGTTTTTCTCAGGAAGTACATACCCTTCAATTTAATTCTCTTCCTCAGGCTCCGTTTGTCCGTTTTATAGACTCCGGAAACTACCACTATATGTCTCTGTTCTTTATGCGAAAAATTTCTGTACCATTTTCGCTGCTTCTTCTGGACAATCATCCCGATACAAAGCCACCTGTTTTCGCCGGTCTGACATCCTGCGGAGGATGGGCAAGAGAAGCCCGTGAGACGGTTCCTAACCTCGGACGTATATTTATGGCTGGAGTCGATTCGAAGCTCATAGAGGAGGAATCTCCGCTTCCTGAGGATACATTTTACATTCCCTTTACAGATCTGTCAGAGACTCTCAAAAAAATAGAAACCCCGCTCTATATTTCCCTCGATAAAGATTTGATGTCTGAAGATTTCGCCCGCACTGACTGGTCGCAGGGATCTTATACCCTCGATCAGATTGTATCAGTATTAAAAACTGCGCTTTGCTTAAATAACGTTGTTGGAATCGATATCTGCGGAGAAAAAAAGGAAAATCCGACGGATGAAGATCTGATGATAAACGAGAAGACTAACCAGAGCCTTTTGGATGCAATACTTTCGTAAAATTTCAAACCAGAAACCTTTGAGATTTGTCTTTGGATATAAGTGTACAGCAAACACCCTTGAAATTAATTTCAATATTTACTCGTGCGGAGCCGGATATATACTGGCTAATAAGAAATTGAATTACTTTACGGGAAATTCTCACTATAGCCTCTACAAGAGCCAGTTTGTATCAAGTACCTAAACTGTTACTACATTATAAAAATACTGTTTTTTCACTTATACAAAAAAAGAACTGCTCATGCAGTCCTTCAAATCAGCTCCCCGAGTAGGGCTCGAACCTACAACAACTCGGTTAACAGCCGAGTGCTCTACCATTGAGCTATCGAGGATTATAAAAAAAGCAGATACGCTTCAAAACTTCATACATTATCTCTTATCTAACCCGAACTCTTGATCAAGCCTTCGATCTATTAGTGACAGTCAGCTGAGAGCTTTACAGCTCTTACACCCCTGCCCTATCTACCTTGTACTCTTCAAGGGATCTTATGTCTTTTAAAGACGGGATATCTCATCTTAGGGTGGGCTTCACGCTTAGATGCCTTCAGCGTTTATCCCTTCCAGAC
>QOUV01000028.1 GCA_003862155.1 Lachnospiraceae bacterium | reverse complement strand
T
The DNA here is from genome assembly GCA_003862155.1 of Lachnospiraceae bacterium. Lineage (GTDB taxonomy): Bacteria > Bacillota > Clostridia > Lachnospirales > Lachnospiraceae > Weimeria > Weimeria bifida. The sequence continues at coordinate 16,935 of QOUV01000028.1, read as the reverse complement.
CATCTGAACGTGGTGTACTGGTTGCTTTTCTCTTCTTGCCATAATAATAGGCCCTCCATGAATTAAAATAATTGTATCATGAAAGACCCTATATGAAAACTTTTACAGACTTTTTTTCAAACTCTCGAATAAGTATCATACTCGTTTTCATAATAATCCAATCGGCAATCAGATTCCTATTTCTGGATTATCGTTCCAAAAACTTTTTCAGTATCACTGTAGAATCTATCTCTGGCTCCGTTGATCCATACTCTGTAGTCATTAAAACCGCTTTTGGATGAATCATAGTTTTGGAGCAGAAAACGGACTGCATCAATAATAGCTGGAACAGAATCCTCGTTGTCGTCGAACTTGTACTTATCAGGAATCGGGACGTCCTCTCGAAAAGCGGCCGCTCCTCTCCTGTCTGTGATTATACAGCATCCGTTGATTGCCGCCTCCCTTGGAAGCCTGTCCATTCCGGGATGATTGCCGAAATCTATATACACCTTGCTCTCCTGCATCGTATCCCGCACTTCATCATAAGTCATATCAATCAGCGAAACCCATGTGATATCAGGAGCATAATTCATCAAAAGTTTTGTGAATTCAATGCCCTTCTTCGGGTTGTATAATACCTGATCTTTTTTTTGCTTTTCGGTATTATCCTTTGCTTTTGATATATATGAATCGTTCAGATAATCGGATATATAGAATATTTTTTCCTCAGGAATACCCATTTCGTCGATACAGTATCTTCTGGCATATTCGGACTGGACAAAATGATAATCATAATACAGATTGATAAATTCGCTCAGCAGGTCTTTTCCAAACACCCCATTTTGCTCAAGAAAATTGTCTACGCTAAGCCACCACATGATTTTCTTTGAGTGTTTCAGCATCGGCATTTTATTGATAGTCATAATTTCAGGGAAAATAAAATAATTATCTGGAGCATCATCTGCCTTTAATGTATATGGATTTTCATAATGCAGATATTCATCACATATAGGCGATGAATACTTTTGTGTGTCATACGGCGGGAAAAACATCTGTGCATCATAATCCATATCACGTAGCGCTCTGCACAGCTGATTCATAGCTTCCGGCCCACCGCTGGCTTTATTGGGAATACAAATGATATAAATTCTGTTCATTACCTTTACCTACAAAAAATACCTTTCACGCAGTTACTTCAGAAGAGACCAGACTCCCAGTCACAGGCACTCCTGACTTCCATCCCTAACGCAGAAGCTTTATCTAGATATACTAAAGACCTGACATCATTTCCTGCCACATATACATCTGCATGATAAAATGAAGAATCACCGTTTGAAACTTTTATTATTCCATCACATTCTTTCGAAAAATCGTCCAAAACCTTTTCTACACCCTGATAAGTACTGTCGCTCTGAACAAATAAAGGGATATTAACGATTAGAAGCTGCCTGTTATCTCTCATGTATGCTTCCATGAAAGACCTCATGACCTTTTCCCATAGAGGCAGCGGTGCATTACAGTCAAGAACGAAATAAAAAATCTTTACTCCTTCTTCTTTCATTCTGTTCATCAAATCAGTAAATTCAGAGTTAGGAATCTCTGCAGGCTCTTTATAATACCTATCTGCAAAAGCTTTAGGATCTTTCATTTCAGGAACCCTGTCCTGAATAGTCTGATCGTCCCAGTTCCACCATCTGATCTGCATCAGTTTTGAGATAGTTTCTTCATCAAAACGATATTTCACTACTCTAGCAGGATTCCCCACAACGACAGCATAAGGCGGCACATCTTTTGTAACAACAGCTCCCATGCCTATCACTGCACCATCACCTATATGAACCCCACCTAATATCCTGACTCCGTCCCCTATCCATACGTCATTTCCTATAATGACATGATAGTGATTATTTTCATAATAATGGTTTAAGTCCTGCTGAGCCGGGTCAATAGTGTTGTCAAAATCTTTAAATGGAAAATTTGAAACCAGATGATGATCATGATTAAACCCTATTTCTAAGACTATCCTTTTTGCAATAGACGTATATCTGCCAATAGTAATATGGCCTCTGACAGCACCTGAATCTATTGCCATACCAGATACGTACGATTTTCTTCCTACTGTAAGGCAATAATAATCTTTCCCATCCTCAGTAACACTAAGGTCCAAGTCTTTATTTAATGTGTTATTAAATCTTACCTGCTGTTCCATTTTTCTCATCACCTTCTTTACAGAAATCTTCTAGATAAAATAATCCGCCACCTTCTTAATCATATCTGTGCGGAGCATATACTTGTAAAAAAGGTTTCAATCTCTCTATCCATCTCTTCTGGCAGTCTATCAGGATTCTCTATATATGTCTTACTAAACTCAACTGTTTTTTTTATACACTCTTTTATATGCCACCTCGGCTTCATTCATTATTCTTATAAACTTTATCGGTTGTGATTATCACCGATGAACGAACACAGTCAGTCAGCCTGATACACTCCAGTATATTTACTGTTCCCATCACATTGGTTTCATACGTATAAACCGGATTTTTATATGATTCCCTCACTATCGGCTGAGCCGCCAGATGAAAGACAATCTGTGGTCTGCATTCATCAAAAACCTTTTTCAGGTGATTCAAATCCCTTATATCACCACGGATGTCATTTACGGCATCAAGCCCTGCCATCTCGAATAAAGAAGGCTCTGTCGGCAGACCGAGAGAGTATCCAGTCACCTCAGCACCAGCGTTTATAAGAATTTTTGAAAGCCATGTTCCCTTGAAACCAGTATGACCTGTAACAAGCACTCTTTTATTTTTGAAAAAATCAAGCATCATATGCCTATCTGCTCCTTGATCTTTATTACTTCCTTACTGCCTCTTTAATAATCTGTGCCATATAGTCTATCATCTCATCTGTCATTCCCGGATAAACACCGACCCAGAAGGTATTTGACATAATAAAATCAGTCTGTTTCAGATTCCCAACAACTCTGTAGGCCGATGTTCCTCTGATTTCATCAAAGCACGGCTGCTTTATGATATTCCCGCTGAAAAGCAGCCTCGTTTGAATATTATGAGATTCTATGTAATTTATTACATCGTTTCTGTTCAGTCCACTCTCTGGTCTTAGAGATATCAAAAAACCGAACCATGACGGATCTGAATTTTCCACAGGCTCTGGTAAAATAATCTGTTCCTCCAGATCAGAAAGCTGTTCATGAAGTCTGGACCAGTTGTGCTTTCTTATTTTAATGAATTCTGGAAGTTTCTCTAACTGAGCTAATCCCACAGCAGCCTGCATGTCAGTCACCTTCAGATTATATCCCAGATGACTGTAGACATATTTGTGATCATAGCCATGTGGTAATTCACCATAATCACCATCAAATCTGTGGCCACAGGTGTTGTCCCTGCCAGACGGACAGTAACAATCCCTTCCCCAGTCTCTGTATGAAAGTATCAGTCTGTTCAGAAGCGGGTTGTCCGTATAAACTGCACCACCCTCTCCCATAGTCATATGATGCGGAGGATAGAATGATGATGTACCTATATCACCCCAGGTGCCAGTATACCGTGTCTTACCATCTATAGTATACTTAGACCCTAAAGCATCACAATTATCCTCAATAAGCCACAGATTATGCCTGTTACAGAAATCTCTTACCGTCTTTATATCAAACGGATTTCCAAGCGTATGTGCAAGCATTACAGCCTTTGTTTTTCCAGGTGTATATGCCTCCTCGAGCATAGTGACATCCACATTATACTGCGGTATAGTCAAATCTACAAATACAGGAACAGCACCATACTGAAGCACTGGATTTACTGTAGTCGGAAAGCCACAGGCAACTGTTATTACCTCATCGCCACGCCTGATTGCTCTCTCTCACAGTTCATTGGCAGTAAGTACACTAAAAGCTATAAGATTCGCTGAAGATCCTGAATTTACCAGATGAGCATATCTGACACCAATCCATTTAGCAAACTCTTCCTCAAACTGCTTGGAAAAGCGGCCAGTAGTAAGCCAGAAGTCAAGACAGGCATCAGTCAGTGCCTGCATCTCTTTTTCATCATAAACTCTCCCACCATAGCCCATACGGTCTCCCGGCTTGAAATCGCTATGATCATTTTCACTTTTTTTGAACTGATTATAATAATCCCCGACCATAGCCTTAATCTCTGCTCTGGCCTCTTCTTCACTGTTCCATTTTTTAATCATATATATCACCTGTAAATAAATTCTGGCTTTTTAATTAGTAGTTTTCCAATCAGTTAGACTATACCATTCAAATATCCTGGTTATCAAACTTTTAGTAAAAAAGTACGGTAAATCGTCATGAATCTACCATCCCTAAGTTAATATTTTTGTACTTTACCCCTGCTTCAACTCATCATCTGGCTTATATGACTTGAGCATCTCCAAAAACTCTTCCTTTGGAACATTGTACTTTTTCTCAGCCTTACTGGCAGCCACATCATATTTATCTTTCCAAATCGGCCCATGTGAAAAATCAAATTTAAGAAATTATTCTATCACAAATCACTCATACCTCTTTATATTCCAGGTCATATACATCGGCAGGTTTATCGTGCGGGTGTTTTCACAAAAGTTTTCAGCGATATTTTTGCGTGAAATTTTAAAACCGGTCTGCGGAGAATATTTTTTGCAGAAAATCCGATAGCTCTTAGCCTGTGTATTGTCAGCGGCTTTTACTTCAACAGGGACAACTGAATCGTCTCCATCATATATAAAATCCAGCTCAGCCGTATTCCCGGATCGCCAGAAGTATGGACTTTTCCCAATCGATACCAGCTCCTCATAAACAAAATTCTCAGCCATTGCTCCTTTATATCTGATGAAGCTCCCACTGCCATTAATGATAGTCTTGGGGGATAAACCAGACCGAACACGTAGAAGACCCAAATCACAGAGATAGACCTTGAAATATGAATAATTGGCAAAGCCCGAAAGCGGAAGCTCCGGTTTCTCCACCAGGCACAGCTTATATATGATTCCCGCATCAATCAGCCATTCAAGCGCATCCTCAAGATCAGCCGAACGTTTACCCTCTTTTACATGAGAAAAAACGAATTTGTTGTTTTCCCTGGCAAGCTGCACCGGCACAGAGTTCCAGATCATCTTAATCTTTGGAACCTCGGACAGTGGCGCATGCTTTGCGAAATCAGACTCGTAATCATTTAAAATTTCGTTCTGTACATCAGTTACCTCGTCATAGTCATGAGTCTCTGACCAAACCTTCACAGCTTCAGGCATACCACCAACTATGTAGTAGTCATCGAGCAGTTTTTTCATAGGAACAGAATAAAGATCTGGTATCTCCCTGTCAAATGGCCAGTCAGAGAGCGTCTGGATGAAATTTTCTTCACCGCAGGCTATGGCAAATTCCTTAAAATTCATCGGATACAGCTGCATCCGATTTACTTTTCCAACAGGAAAAGAAATATTCTTATGTGTCAATGCCACACCAAGAAGAGAACCCGCCGCAATCAAGTGGAGACCGCGCAAATCCTCACAGAAATATTTAAGAGCAGTAACTGCCTTCGGGCATTCCTGTATTTCATCAAAAAATAAAAGCGTCTGACCAGGAATGATATCTGCTTTTTTCAGCCGGCTGATCTCAGTTACAATTCTGTTTACGTCAAAATCATAATCAAACAGCGCAGAGACAGACCTGTCCTGTTCAAAGTTTACCACAACCAGATTTGAAAAATTATTCCTTCCGAATTCCTCAACTATATAAGTCTTACCGCACTGCCTTACCCCGGTAAGGATAAGAGGTTTCCTTCGATTATTATTTTTCCACTTGATAAGGTCTTTGATGATTTCTCTATACATAACAGCCTCGTATCTGCAAAAGTCATAGGAGTTTTGCAGATATTATAGCAAAAGTCATAGGAGTTTTGCAATCCACCTCTTGACAACACACTCTGCTTCTTTCCGAACGATTTTGCTTTATATATTTACCACATGACACGCATTAAACACCAACAATGTAATTATTTACCAAAAAGATCAGCATGAGTGCCAGTACGATCAAGTCTTAATTCCTTACCAACCTGTTTATAAATCAAAAGCCAATCTGACCCAATGTGACATTCTCTATAACCTGAATAATTGCCAACTAGTGAATGGTCTTAATTTTTATCGGGCAAATTCTCAGGAATCCTTAACTTATTGATTATATCTTGAAGTAGTGATAAGTCATATCCACGTTTGCAGCAGATTTTAAAATCTCTCTTGAATTTTGAAGAATATCGTACATCTAACATATCAATCCGCCATTAATTCATTAAACAGCTCTGCTGTAGTTCCGCTAAATGTAGTTCCGCCACCATTCTCTAATTCATGAATTCCTTCTAGCGTTTCATCATTCGGAGTATCATCCGGAACTGCCGCACCCTGTAAATAGGATAATACATAAATCATTTTGCTGTCCGGTATCAAGTCTATTAGATTTTTTGCCATTTCCTTATATCTCATATTGATTGCCTCCACATAATCTCAAAAAACAGGATTTAAATCAACACATATCTTTTATCATTCTTTACGACTAACTCAGTGTTATTATAACATAAAAGAGACGGTAAATCACCACTGATCTGCCGTCCCTGAGTAAATCAATTCACATGTGTAGCTGATAATCATGACAAAGCAGGCTTCTTTTTATTTATAATAGCCTCGACCTCATCTGTACTGATACCTGCCACACTCGCTATCAGTTTTAATGTACAACCCTGCTGATACATATTAAGAATAAATTTTTCACTCTCCTGCCTGGCACCTTTTTCAATACCTTTTTCAATACCTTTCTCAATGCCTTTTTTAATGCCTTTCTCTTCGATTCCTTCGCTCAAATTACACATGACGCTCACGTCCTCTCTCAAGTCCCTATTTATTGGAATGTTATATTCATGCTCTATGATTTCAAGCTTTGCCTCTTGCTGTAATTCACTCGATAGCAATGCTCCAATCAGCCGATGAAGTTCATACTTCTCGCCGCGCTCAGGTACCTCATTTCATTATAAAAGGCACAGAGCATAAAATCAATTGAATTTTCTGCGAAAAATAAGCAGGCCTTTTACATCTCATCCAGCCTATTTGAGAAGTAACGCCCTATCGCAGCGATCATATGCAGTGCCTCTGGCCTCAGCTCCTCAGGAAAGGAAGTAAGCACCGGTGCTGTCTCGAAGTTCAGCACTCCGTCAAAGCCCGATTTCTTCAATGCTCTTAAGAAGCCATCCCAGTCTGTCGATGGCTTGTTTTCTCTTGTCTTTGTAAAAGTAAACGGCATCTGGTGCAGATCCCTCTCACCATCATTATCATGGATATGGAGAACCTTAATCCTCTTTCCAAGAATCGTCATAAACCTTTCGAGATCGATTCCGGCGATATTCGCATGGCCGGTATCCAGGCAGAAACCTAACACCTCGCATCCATACTGCTCATTTATTCTGTCGATTCTCTCAGCCGCCTTCCTCGCATTACAACAAGGGCCCTCTTTGATATGACCACCTGTAGAAGTATAGATATTTTCTATGCAGGTAACCTTTCCCATATCCTTAGCCATTGGGAGAATAGTATGAAGAAAGTTCTCGGTAGCTTCCCACTCTGCCTCTTCAGTACCATAGTAATCCTTAACCTTAAGACCATGCACCACTATATATTTACACCCGAGAAACTCACTTAATTGAATACTCTTTGGCGCCATCTCATGAATCAGATATTCATTGACGCTATCCTTCGCCGTTGGAATCCAGTTTGGGTAAGGCATATGCATCTGATGGATTCTGATTCCACACTTTTCTGCTGCCTCCACGTGTGGTTTAAAAAACTCCTTCAGCTCATCAATACTCTGGTCGAAAAATCCATTCAGCCTGTCCTGATAGAGATCAGTATTTTTTAGATACATATTAAGAGAAAAGTCAGCACAGTCAAAGCCTGCTGCCTTCATCATTTTAAATCCTTCCTCGGGATTCTCGTCTTTTACGATGTTGTGTGTCTGCACGCCTATTTCAAGCATATCGTTTCCTCACAATGTCTGTTTGAATATCAAAAACCTTTTGCAATCACCATCTGTCTGTAAAATCTTTTACTAAATGCAGATCATGCGTTTTTCCAAAGACCTTTAAGTCTGGTCCTTGCCTCAGTATTCGGGTATCTGTCGCTGTAATACTCAATCTTCGATTTAATCCCCATTGATTCCAGCTGCGAACGGATTTCCGTGTAATACTCATTACAGATAAAAATTCCTGTATCTTCAGGCAAGTCCTTCAGACTCTCAGGCGACTTAATCTCAAGTCCGCAGAACTCCTCACCCCACCTATTAGAATTATTATCACAGGTGAAAAGCGGATGATATTTCTCACCGTAATCCATCATGTAATTCCGGCACATATTGCCAGCGCCAAAAAGCACCACATGAGAATACTTAGAGATAGTCTGCTCCATCGTAAGCTGCCAGACAAAGAAGTCAGAAACAGTCTTAGCAAAGGCAATAAGCTGCGGCCATATAAATACCGGGAATGCTGCTAAGGTGTCTGACATTGAAAAAATAACCGGCCCATCATATTTTATTTTTCTAAGTCCACGAATAACTGAACGCCAGTCTGTATCAGCATTAGCCAGGTCTCCACCAATTCCACGTGACGCGCAGGAAAATGGCAGCATCTCGCAGTCTTCATTTCCATCGTTATCAGTGAGAACAACTGTTTCTATATAATCACCAAGTACTGGTGTGATCTCATCGAGATCCTGACCACAGATATTTACATGGCCGATATTAAGGCAGAAACCAAAGGCATCTCTGCCAATTATATTTCTGGAATCTTCGTTAAGCTCATTGAGCCATTCAACAGCCTCGTCTGCATCAGAAAGTATTCCTCTGACCAAATGCCCGCTGTGGTCACGGCATTGATTCTGCAATAGAATCTTAAATTCTTTATCTGGATGCTTTTCAGAATACTCCTTTAGTATTGGAATAAAAGACCTGTAGAATTCGATATTTACATCTTTTTCTTTCTCAAGCGGTATACCAACAAAGAGCGGTGGCACAATACACCACTTGCAGCCAGACTCCATCGCACACCTGACACTTGATGCTGAGAGTACGCGCTGGTAATCATTCATAAGCGGATTCGACCTGTCAAGCGGGATCACTGGAGCCATTGCACCTTTCACCTGTATACCATTACTGTTACAGGCATCAAGAAACGGCTTAACCGTCTCACCAATCCTTTCAGGCTCATCTGGAAGAAAAACCTCTCCCTCGGCCTTTGCATCATTACGGCTTCTAGTCATATGTTTAAAAATTCCTGGTGGACAGGCATTTCTGAAATCAAGCAGTGCACCTGAAAAGCCAGCCTTCCTGACATCAGAAATATTTCCTTTAGGCTGTTTGAATCGTTTGAAAAGCCCATAAGTATCAAAAATTACATCCATAATCTTTTCTCTTTCTAAAAAGCCATATTTTAAAAAGCCGCATTCACTAGCCCTTTAACAGGCTCTCCCTGATCTGTGTAGAGCTTGTCCCGTTAGTATATGGAAGAAAAACGAGCTCAGACCCGTGCCCTTCGAGATATCTCTTATCTGCCAGCCAGCCCGAATCCTGTGCGTAATCACTTCCTGAAAATTGTACGTCAAAGTGGTACATATTGTAAATATCCCTGGTGCCGGCCATGTCTATCGGTATCTCAAAGACCTCATCCACATATCTGCAGGCCTTTACAATCTCCATTCGATCCCTGCATGGTATTACAGGCTCTCTCTTTTTTGAGCGTCTGACCTGCTCATCTGAGACAACCCCTACAATCAGGTAATTGCACTGCTCCTTCGCGCGTCGAAGAAGATTCAGGTGTCCTATATGAAAGAGATCAAAGACGCCAGCCACATAACCCACATTGTATTTTTTTGTCTGGTTCTGGTTATTATCTGACGTGGCTACATCAACCGGCTCTTCATTTTTATAAGAATTTCTCTGCCATGGCAGCTCGTATGACCTATGCCTGTAGTAAACTCCTATATGCCTCGCACCAAGAGATTTTGCCTGTTCATAGGCGTCCTGAAACCTGAGCATACATATTATTACTTTATATGAATCAGGGTCATGGTCTTTTAAAACATCAGGCGGGAAGACTTTTTTCCCATGAAAATCCGTTCCCCACTTATTCCTGTTATTATCAAGAATCCCGGCGATTTTTAGATGCTTACTATAAATCTCAAGAAAATACGCCGCATACTGACCGGCACCAAATACGAAAACCTGAAGCCTGTCAGTATCCTTAAAGATATTAAGGAAAATCTTCTCATACTCAGATTCAGAATAATTCATTCTAAGGCGATTATCGCCGATATTTTCATAATCACCTCTATGGGCAGAGTCGTATTCGCCAAGGAATGAAACATTACGAAGCTTTTGAGCGAAGCTGTTTCCCATAGTATCCCACATATTTCTGTATTGATACAATCCATACCGCTTCAGCATCTCGTCCCTGCTGATAAATCTTGTAATCTGAGGCGTAGATAGAACACCAATTACTCTATCAAGCAGCGCATTTAGCGGATAATCATCAAACCTGAACTCCTGATCATAGAACAGGAACTCTCCATCACTTATAAAGCAGTTCAAAGGAACCATATCTATATAGCAATGCTTCAGGCATATCCCCAAGTCCGCCTCATCAGCATCCTGAAAGAATGAACCATAGCCATTCTTTTTCAGAAAATCATACGCACTAACTTCTGAAACCTCTGATGAGCTCTTTATAGTATCTATAAATCTGTCAAGTTCCTTAAAAAAAAGCTTTTTATCAGAATCAGCAAGTCTCGTAAAATAACTCACACCATTTTCTGCATCGATAAATGGCATCTCATATCCATTAGAAGTCAAGCGTCCATTTACGATATGAATTCCGTGAGCATTCAAATCGTCCTGTAAGGATACCATCTCCTTTAAATGCTCTGTCCCCTCTTCATACAAAGGCTTCTTTATTACTTTTTCATCTCCAATACAGGTAGCAAAATCAAGTCTTCTGCCACGATCCATTGTAAGGGTAACCTGTTTTATATCATTTTCTGTTTTCTTAAGTGAGGCATTAGACAATTCAAAAAGAAATCCATTAGCCATCTCATGGAAAAGCCCACTGCCAGATATACTCTGTAGGATCTGGTTCTCCTGCAGAAACACCGTATCCGGATGATTATAATCAGTAAAATACCTTCCAGAAATCTCCTCATTTGGAAAAGTATCATCCCTGTATATCAGCTGCGCTGCCTCTATAGACGGATACACCGAATAGCATTGCCGGCATACAAGACCTGCCCCATCAATCATTCGTTTGATTTCTTCCTTGGAATAGCATCTGCCATCCATCTGGTGGAATTCATTTTCATCTACCCTGTAGTAATCCTCTATACTGTCGAAATTACAGCCAGTAAACTTATCTCTGTCTCCACAGAAATACCTGAGACCAAACCTGTTGTCAGTTCCCAGGAGAAAAATGCCATCCTTCTTCAAATAATCAGCAAAGATTTTAAGCAATTTTTCGGGCACATGGCAGTACTCTAATGCTCCGATGCAGATGATATAATCGTATTTATCAGTATCATCTTTTTTTAATTCATTCTTATCAGATATGTACTCCTGATCTTTAGGTTCACTAATATCTAATAATGAAGAATCATCAATACTGCAGCTCGTTACATCCAGACCTTTTGATAAGAGAAACTCACGAAAAACATCTCCACTGTTTTCTCCCTCAACAAGTAATGCTCGAAGCTTTTGATCACTCTGTTTGTCTGTTTCGAACGGATACCAATTGATGATGCCTAGAGGAAGATGATCAATGATATCCTGTGCTTTTCTTTTTTGAACCTGTTCCTGTGCTTCTGTAAACATATTTAAAAAATAAAAATATTATCGCTGTTAACTCCATATCCCAGCAACTGCGCCTCAATATCTATAGAGTTTTTCTTATTAGCTATAAAATAAACTACATCGCAATATTTTTCAACTGAGGTTTCTGGATCAACTATTAGGACCTCATCTATATAGCTGTCATATTTTGACTTATCATTATCCACAAAGCAAAGTGGTTTCAGACCTAACGGAAGAACATATTCCTCAAGAAACCTTCTTCCTCTCTGACCACTCCCGAAAATCACAAATGGTCTCTTCAGATTTAGGAGAGTCTCTTTCAGTTCTTCTTTTATGCTCTGCATCAGCAGATTCTCTGTCTTAATCTTTTCGCAATAGATCCTCTGCTCATATGTAAAAAGCCATATATCCTTTAGCGATTCTCTTGTCAGATTGCTGAAGAGGATATTGCCTTTTTTCCATTCATTTCTGATAAGTCGAGAGAACCACTCACACGGCTCCTTATAGAATGAAGAATCAATGTTATAATCCTCTGATATGAGAACTTTTTTGGATTCAGGCAGCACTGTACCTACAAGTCTTGTGACTATACACTTCCTGTGCGATTCAAATATCTCATCAGGGATTATCTGATTCTCAAATATTCTTTTCCATTCCTGATATGCATATATAAAGCACTTTTTATTCAGAGTTGATGCTCCTTCTCTATTCTCTGTATAAATATAGAACGGTTCATTCAAATACTCTGCACGCTCTGCATAGCATAAGACCTGTGTAACAAACCCAATATCCTGAAAAGCAGCACCAGCTGACTCATTTAACAGGATATGATTATCAATTATAAACTGCCTTTTATATATACCTGTCCAAATGCTCATATCCATAGTGTGCAATAGTGGCATCTGCTTTGGATTTAAGATATTATTATATAGCTTGTCAGATTCTAATATTTTCCTCTTATTTTTCTTTCCATGAGAAAAAGCCAAATAATCACTCTTAATGAAATCAAGCTTATTATTCTCAGATTCTCCAAAAAGCTTCTCGAGCATATCGCTTTCTATCTGGTCATCCGATTCAACTATGGAAATGTATTTTCCATTTGCCATAGATATTCCAAGATTTACCTGATAACCATAGCTTTTTTTATCACTATGAATAAGTGTAATTCTTGAGTCGCTTTCAGCTTCTCTCCTGATGACTTCAAGAGTGCCATCAGTTGAACCAGCATCGATGCAAAGTATCTCTATTTCCTTTAGTGTTTGAGTTCTGACGCTCTCAATACATCTCTGTATGTATTGAAATACATTAAGTGACGGTATTATTACTGACACTTTTTCTTCATAAATCATGCTATTCCAGTCATCCTTTAAAAGCTCAATTTTTTAGTCTGCCTCTGTTTCTAATAGGTTTTGATTACCAAAAATTGAATGTTTAGAATTCGGTCTCCAGTTTTTTATAGTTAATTCTATTTCGTTGTTTAATCTTTCACTAAATGAATCCATTGAATAGTGATTTAAATAAACCTGACGTGCATTATGGCGCATTTCTCCAAGATTTTCGTAATTTTCAGCCACATATTTCATCTTTTCAGACAATCCTTTAACGTCCTCACCATGAAAGAGGAATCCGCTCTCACCATCAATGATGTAATCATTATCACCGGCAGTATCTGCTACTATACATACTTTAGCATTCATCAATCCCTCATTTACGGCAATAGGTAGTCCCTCATGCCTGGATGGACATACCACTACATCGATTTGAGGATATATACTTTCCAACTCCTCCCTGCTCATTTCTCCCTTCCAGATGATATTGGGATTTTTATTAGAAAGTTCCATTACTTCATCAAAAAATTCTGATTTACTACCAGAACCTATCATCCAAAATTCTGCAGGTACATTACAGATTTTAAAATATTCCAGTGCTGCCTTCACAAAAACATCTTGTGCTTTTAATGTATATATGTTTGCAATAATTGCAAAGTTAATCTTATAATACTTGGATTTATCTTTTATCTTCGTATTGTAAAAATCTAATAACCCATAATTCATAATTGTTACCGGTAAATCTGGCCAAACAGAATTTAGATTATCTTTCACATTTTCACATACAGCAACCGTATGAATCCCTGTAAAACTAGGCTTAATAATATTACAATGATATATTATATTTGTAATATGAATTATATCATTAGTTTCATGAACCCACCATAAAACTGGCTTTATCTTACTAAATTCGCAGGCAGCAGAAATATTTGTATATACGTTAACTAACACAAAATCACAATTTTTTGCAAGTAACAATTCCTTTTTTCCTGGAAGATTTAAGGCTGGTGCCACTACAACAACAATTCCTTTTTCATTAATTTCTCTCACAAGTCTTAAATCAGCACTAGGTGCAGCAATACAGACTTTTTTATTATTATTTTTTAATACTAGCGCAGCAGAAATACATGCCATAGGTGCACCTGTGTAATTCAACTCATTACTAATAATAATAACATCTGCCGAGAAGTTGTGGACATTAGTTCCGTAATATTTAATTTCCCCCTGTTTTTTCATAGCAGTAATAAATTCAAAAGAATAAATTTTACTCGCTGGAATTCCTAAAGAAATTAATTGATTATTGATTTCCTCAAAAAATTTATTGCTTACAGCAATAATAATAATATCGTATTTAAATTTTGAAATAACATCCGGTGAGATAATCTTTTTGCCAATAAAGTCTTGTCCCCATAAAGAACTATTATTATCAGCAAAAGCTAAAATATTAAATTCTTTAGGTAACATACCTACTCTTTTTTTCAGATATGTTCCTGTTCCAAATATGATTGTTCTAATCATCATAAGCACTACTTTCTTCTTAAATTGTAATCAATTACATGCAAATGAAAGAGCTGATATTTGGAAAATTTTATATGTCAAATGCATGAACATTTCGTCTAACTTACTTTACACCACAATATTTACCCATGACTCGTTTCGAATAATCTTGTTTTGCCTGTACTATCATTTCTGATATATCCTTAGACCGTTCTTCTAGAGAAACAGTATTATTTAATACATTCAAAACCTCATCCCAAATAAACTCATAAGCACTTCCACGAAATTTATTCTTGCAATAAAGTGCATTGCGATACTGATAATAGTAGCGCAGCGGACCATACTTATTTGTATTATAAATGTGTCCGTTAATATTTATCTGCTTCTCATCCTTATCTCCCAACTGATGATATAAAAAACAGTCATTCAATCTTATAGTCTGGTACCCATGCATCATACACCTTACAACAAAATCTGTATCTACTGAATCTATAAACAGATTTTTGTCATAACCTCCAATAGCTTGAATAGTTCTGATTCGCTGCAGCATACCACTTTGCGCAATAAAATATGTATGAGTGCAAAAAGGGAAAACTGACTCTTTAATAGAATGAACATCTTTCTCACATGAAACCAGCTGAGGCGATACGACAGCAACATCTTCTGTACATTTATCAGAATTAATAAATTTCCTCATGCCAGTAATCATATCTTCTTCTAGTACGCTATCTTGATCAAAAGTCAGAATCCAATTGTAATCAGAATTTGCAAGTTTCTCTGCCAATAGGTTGATGGGATCCCCCAGACCAATGTTATTGCCATGGTTCCAATAATATTCCGTATTCTCCGGAAAATTTGCCTTTTCAAAAAAAGATTTGTTATCACTAGGCGAATTGTCAAAGATCACAAGATGGTCAAGTTCTTTAGCATACTGCTTCACATATGAGAAATTTGCCTCTTTGGGATAATACATTATGGTCAATCCACATATTTTCTCTTTTCTAACAGGGATTAATTGAACATCATCAGTTTGAATTATTTTTGACAAAGGCAGTTTACCAAAAATAATATCTAAAATATCAATTACCTTTTCATTTCGTCCATGTTCTTTGATGTATTTCCGTGCAAACCGTTCTATGCCATTAGAAAGCACAAAAATAACATCACATTTTACTTCTTCTGGTGCAAATACATGATGTCCTGTTTTCAATATGGTTCCCTGCTTTGACGGATACATATCATATACGCCACTCAGATAAACTGCATTAGGATCATACATCTGTAAAAATGCTATACCACGATTTCCAGCACCCCAAAGCATCATTTTTTTTTCATGATCACGATAGTATGAAATTAGACTATTTATTGTATTATACCCACTATCCAACCAATTGAATAACGATTGCATTTCACATCACCTTTTTAATTGCGCAGTTAAAAACGTCAAATTATTAACATTTTTCACTAAAAAGTCCTGGTACTTTTCGTTCAAGTTCCCATCGATAATAATTATTTATATCTATTAAATCAACTGCTTGATGATGCGATCTGATAGTACCTAAATCAACAATTTTATCACTAAAAACAGGAGTTTCTAATACTTTTTCTAGTTCTGGCTTCGGTGTAATACCATCCTCTTCCATCATACTAATATTTCTGAATTCTTCATGACTATATGTACCCCAATTCAAAATCTTGGTAAAGAAAACTTCATCTATTCCAAGCTGCTTGCCCCATTCTGCGAAAAGAGGCATCTCTTTATAATTCATCCTCTGTACTACAAAATTGAATCTAAGATATGATAGCTCTCCACTATGTCTGAGCTTTGCCGCATATTCCATATTTCTCTTTAAGATATCAAACCGTCCACCTCTCCTGATTTTTTCATATGTCTCAGGTGTCGCTGCATCTATAGAGACTGTCATCATTATTTTTGCATCAGTATGTTCTCTAAGCTCTTTCCATTTAGCAGGTGTGAACAGAAGTCCATTTGTCAGAAGTCTGAAATACTTGACATTCTTCATAGCTGGATCATCATAAATAGACTGATAAGCTTTTGTCATCAGTACCTCACCATCACCAGCCATGATGAGAAATTCACATCCGGGTAATATCTCCTTTCTAAATGTGTCGGCAATACCTTGTATTTTTCTTTGATCTTCATCTCTAGCAAATCTATAATCTGAACGACATGTAATACACTTCAGATTACAAGTGTAATCAAAACCAACTAATACTGTATTG
>QOUV01000027.1 GCA_003862155.1 Lachnospiraceae bacterium | reverse complement strand
TCATCTGAACGTGGTGTACTGGTTGCTTTTCTCTTCTTGCCATAATAATAGGCCCTCCATGAATTAAAATAATTGTATCATGAAAGACCCTATATGAAAACTTTTACAGACTTTTTTTCAAACTCTCTTTAATCCAGTCGCTTGGACCTGATGGATTTCCTCTTCTATTACTTCCCTGGAAATTTTCTTTTTTCTGAACTTGACCTCATAAAAGACATATCCCTTTTCATCCAAAGTGACAACATCAAATTCTCCATTTGTATGGGTTTTAGGATCATCGTAATAGTATTTACCAATCTTTTCGATGACAGGGGTTATTTTTCCAAGCCTGTTCTGCCTGATCAGATACTGCTTGCATACTTCCTCGAATTTATGAGGGACATAGCTCTTCTCAAAGTCATCAGCTATGTATTTGTCGTAAAAAATATCAGAGTCCATTATTTGGAGCTGGGAAGAGTATTTGAAAATATATCTGTAATAGAATAGTGACAGGTTGTCACAGATATAATAGCCAGCTTTCTTTTTATTGTCCTCATCGTTGATCGGTGCTGTTTTTTCAACAACCTCCATTTTTATCAGCTTATCAAGAACATCTACCATCGTAGGACCACTTGAAACGTGAGATTGTGAAAGGATATCGCTGTATCTGGAGGCTCCTTTGGAAAGAGCATAAAATACCTCGTTAGCATTTACTATTTTGGAGATCTCAGCATTTAAGTACATAGAGACCTCGTTCTCAAGGCGTGCACCTGGAGATGCTATAAGGTCGATGATATTTTCCTTTACGCTTTTACTGTCATCTATAAGCCTGTTGAAATAAGGTATGCCTCCAAAAACAGAATAGATCCTGACTTTGTCCTTGTCTGACATATCTGGGTAAAACTGTGCTGATTCAAAATAATCCATCTGCTTCAGGTCTATCACCAGATCTACTCTTCCAAATAATGGATTGGAATGTTCTATCAGAGATTTCATGATATCCACATAGGATCCGAGTATAACAAACTTTAACTTTGCAGAATCACGATATTTATCTACCAGGGATTGAATGATGCTGTCCAGCCCTTTGACATTTTCTCTCAGATATGGATACTCGTCTAAAACAAAAATAAGATTTTCATTTTCTGAAAGAGTAAATACATAATTTATTAGATCTTCGATTGATGAATAACCTAGTTTTGGCAATCCAAAAGCTTCAGAAATTACGTCACAGATGCTCTGGACGTTGCTTGCTTCCGTTACCTGCTTGCATTCATAGTATATGCTCTTTATCTCTGACTCTTTAATGGCTTCTTTAATGAGCTCGCTTTTACCAACCCTGCGTCTTCCGTATATCAGGGCCATACGCATTTCATCTGAAGCAAACTCTTTTTTCAGCCGATTGAGCTCGGCAGTTCTTCCAATAAATTTCATTTTACTCGGTTCCTTCCGACTCGGCTCTAACCGAGCTAAAACAATTATATGATATTGCTGGCTGTTTGTAAAGGTTATTTCACAAGCTCATAAGCAGCTTCTTCATCGGCTGGATTGACAGCCATTTGGACGATGTAACGTTCGCCGGTAAAATAAGGCGTTAATTCTTAAGTGAAGTGATCGGGACCACATATACTCCGTCGGGCCTGCGGTAGGCCGCGCTTGACATACCGCAGACAACACAGAGTGCCTGTGGCTTTTTTGATTTTGGATCTTCATCAAATTCGCCGCTGATTTTTAAAAGGTTCGAAGCTTGATGTCGCGGATCAGGGTGCGGTTTGTCGCAGTAGTGATCTCGTTTCGTGCGAGAGATTTGAGCAGGCGGCGCATTTTTAAAGTATCACGCTGGACGCCATCGATTCGTGCCGAGTCGTCTGTAATGATGGCCTCAACATATTGCTTCGGAACCAGTGAAGCAGCACTGAGAGGAATATCAATATTGTCAGGCCAGCCACCGCGCAGAATAAAATCAATCAGGTTTTTAAGATCGACTTCACCAGTCATTACATCATCAGCTTTTCCGTAGCATATGTCTTTCAGAGAAATTTTTCCATCGGAATAACCTGCCTCGTAAAGAGACATCGGAAGCATATGAATCCTTGCAATTCTTCCAGCTCCGCTGTGTTTTATATCCTTCCGGTTTGGGGTTGATGAGCCAGTAAAAAAAAGCATTTTACAACAAGCAATCTTCGAAATAAAAATTTCCCCTTTACAAATCTATAATTATAGTGTACTATATATCTAGTGCACTAATACAATAACTTTAACAGGAGTCAAAATGGACTTTACAAACGATAAGCCTATATATCTGCAGGTGATCGAAGACATCACGTCGAGAATTGTATCGGGTGAGATTACCGCCGGGGAAAAGCTTCCATCCTCGAGGGAACTCGCTGTGACCTACAGGATAAACCCCAATACTGCGTCCCGGGTCTATGCAGAACTTGAAAGGCGGGGAATAGTTTTTACAAAAAGAGGCATAGGAACCTTTGTCAGTGACGGCAATGTCTCTGATTTAAAAAACGAAAAAGTAACAAAGGCCGTAGGAGAATTTGTAGAAACTATGAGAGGCCTCGGATTAAATGACAAAGAGATAGAGGCGGAGTTATCGGCTTACTTAAAAGAAAGGAACCAGAATGAAAATAGAGTGTGAGGGACTAACGAAAAGTTACTTTGCGAAAAGAGCAGTAGACCAGGTGAATCTTGAGCTTACCGGCGGGCATATATATGCCCTGTTAGGGCCGAACGGCTCAGGAAAATCAACCCTGATGAAGATTCTCTCAGGACTTGTAAAAAAGAGCGAGGGCAGCATCTCTGTGGATGGGAAACAATTGGACTGGAGAGCGAGAGAGGATATATCATACACTCCGACTGAACCGTTTTTTTACAGCTATATGAAGGTCAGCGATGTGGCAGCATATTATGATGATTTTTTCAAGGATTTTGACAGAGCGAGATTCTACGACCTGATAAAGGATATGGAGATTTCTCCTGATATGAAGGTCAGGTCTCTTTCCTCGGGAATGCTCGCGAAGGTAAAAATAGCCGCAGCCATGGCCAGACGTTCAAAGCTGATCCTTCTCGACGAGCCGTTTAATGGAATAGACCTGTTGTCTCGAGACGTATTGGCTAAGATGATTATTGGAGAAATGAGTGAGGGCTCTTCCCTTGTGATTTCATCGCATATGGTAGAGGAACTCGAGAGTATAGTGGATATGGCTGTTTTTATGAAAAATGGCAGGATCGCTGAGATGTGCGACGTCGAGACGCTGCGAATAAATGAGAACAAGTCAATTGCGGATAAGTACCGTGAGATATACAGTGAGGTATGATATGGCAAGAATAATGAAATATGAGTTTATAAAAAACAGATTCCGCTATCTGGTAATGATTGCAATCATGATCATAGTTGAGATTGCATTCTTGATCAGCAACGCTTTTAGCTACAGGATTTCAACAGGGATGAGTGTGATACTGATTCTGGCTGGCTTGGGCACGCTTTTAATAGTCATATTTGAGGGCATAGCCATGTATAACAGAGACCTGCGGGAGAAATCCGGCTATATGCTTTTTATGACGCCAATCCCATCATGGCAGATTCTCCTTGGAAAAATAACCGTAATCCTCATAGTGGGCAGTACTCTTTTTATTGGATACTGTTTCTTAGGATTTGCGGATATTCATCTGATTGCAAGCGCTATGAAGAGGGATGATCCGACATCCTCGTTAGTGCCTGCAATCGCGAAGCTTTTAGACAGTCTCTACAGTGGTGACACTGTAATAACGCTAATTAAGCTGCTTATATGCATCATTTGTCTCGTGACATATTTAGTGTGTCTGGCTTACCTGGCTTCTACCATCAGTGCTTCCGTTCTTCGCGGCAAAAAGGGAGAAAAGCTGATCAGTATAGTGCTTTTCTTAGCTCTGTTTATTCTTGTAGTATATATTTCTTCAAAGATTTCAAATATTTCAGATGCTGTTAGTCTTGACATGGGAACCAATGGACTTGAGCTGAAGCTGTTTGAAAACTTCAATGAAGCTGGAGCATCGATTATCTTTGAACTCGGATGCTCAGCTGCAGCCTTTGCAGCATCAGCATATCTGCTGGAAAAGAAAGTGGACGTCTGATTCCATGAAAAAAATCAGTAGTAAATGCATTATATGATATATGGGTCATTAAGTCACGCTTTTTGACCGCAATCGGTCGCCTCTTTATCTCACCGACATATTCAGCCAGCTTTAAATCGACGACTGAAGCAGTAAGCGCAATTGCTCCGGCAGTCCCGGCAGCGATAATTTTTTCTTATCCAGAATTGTCTCACGAGTTAAGTCAAAACATCCGGCCTCCAATGGAGCCCGGATGTCATTTCTGATCATTGAAAAATAAACGTTATCAGAAGTCCACTTCTGAGTCGTAATAGCAGGCCTTGAGGAGCTTCTCCATAAGCTCGATGTCCTCGCTCTTGTCAGCGCTAAGTGGACGTGGATTCGTAAGTGTGCATGCATCGAGGATAGCGTTCTTTGCGATTTCAGGAAGTCTCTCAAGGAATACCTCCTCAGGAACGAAGCCCTGCTCTGTCGGATAGCTGTCCGGTCCGTAGTTCTTGATGCAGTGAGGAATGTTAAGCTTATCATTCATGCCGCGGAGCAGGTCTATAAGCTTTGCAATCTTATCCTGCTCTGAGGTGCCGCCAAGTACGAGATAGTCAGAGATGAAAGCGTACCTCTCTGCAGCTCTCTTATCCTTTGAGTTGAAGGCGATAACCTTTGGCAGGTACATAGCGTTTGCTGCGCCGTGGATGATGTGGGCACCGTAGTCTGCAAAGGCAGCTCCGGTCTTATGAGCCATAGAGTGAACGATTCCGAGAGAAGCGCTTGAGAAGGCGATTCCGGCGAGGCACTGTGCGTTGTGCATTATGTCACGGGAGGTCATAGCATCTCCTGCGGCCTTGTCCTCGTTATATGACTGAATCAGGTTATCCTTAATAAGAGTCATCGCACGAAGAGCCGGGGCATCTGTGAAATCAGAAGCAGCTGTTGAAACAAAGGCCTCGATAGCATGTGTCATAGCGTCCATTCCGGTGTGAGCTACGAGCTTTTTAGGCATCGTCTCTGCGAGCTCAGGATCTACGATGGCTACATCCGGTGTAATCTGGAAGTCTGCTATTGGGTACTTGATTCCCTTTTCATAGTCTGTGATGATAGAGAAGGCTGTAACTTCTGTAGCTGTACCTGAGGTGGATGATACTGCACAGAACTTAGCCTTGTGGCGGAGCTCAGGGAGTGCGAAGACCTTACACATGTCCTCAAAGGTGCACTCCGGATGCTCGTACTTGATCCACATAGCCTTTGCTGCGTCGATTGGTGAGCCGCCGCCGATGGCGATGATCCAGTCTGGCTGGAATTCCTCCATCTTCTTGGCACCATCCATAACTGTCTTTACTGATGGATCTGACTCTATTCCCTCGATAAGAGCTGTCTCCATTCCAGCTTCATGAAGGTACTCCTCAGCTCTTCCGAGGAAGCCGAATCTCTTCATAGATCCGCCGCCTACACAGATGATAGCTTTCTTTCCCTTAAGAGTTTTCAAAGCTTCGAGAGCTCCCTTGCCATGGTACAGGTCACGTGGATTTGTAAATCTCTGCATAATCATGTCCTCCATAAATACTTTTGCAAATGTCTGGATTTTTCTGTTAAATAGCACAAATTTTATTGATTTGATACCAGTATTTTGTCATATTTTACCAAGGAATGCAATGGATGACTGTGAAATGTTTGTGAAGTATGTAAATAAAGACAAGTGGAATTCTTAAGTTATGAAATATGATTATATCGCCATCTGTTTTTTGTCTTGGTAATAAACCATGCGTAAACATGCAATATTTTTTGGTAGGAAGTATATTTATAAAATATTGGTTTTAAAGAGGCTTCGGGATACTTTGTGGGTAAAATCCCCGCCTGCGGTTATAACTAAACATTGAAAGGTCACCTCATTTTCGGTATCATTATCAGCGACGAAACATCAACGATAAGGAGAAACGAGATGACCTCTTCCAATACATTACTCAAAAAGATCATTGGTGTCAAGGACGTTGTTGTGACTGATGCCGAAATTTACAGTGATCACGATGGCGTTACACACCTTACGATAGATGCAGGTCCGAACTCATGGAACCGGAACAAGTGCCCATTCTGTGGACGTAAAAAACTTCCCGGATACGACAGACCATCACAATCTCTAAGGGTGTGGAGAGGCCTGGATTTTGGCGGAGTAATGGTGGACATCAGGTCTCAGACCAACCGCATCGTATGTCCTGAACATGGTGTCGTAACAGCTGATGTTCCGTGGGCCTACCCAAACAGCGGCTTTACAAAGGACTTTGACATGACAGTATCATGGCTCGCAAAATATCTTCCAGGGAGCACTGTCTCTGAGTACATGCGCATAGACTGGAAGACTGTCGGCAAATGCATCAGCCGTAGCCTGCATGATCTCGAGCCGGATCTGTCCAGACGCCTTGATGGGCTTGTCCACATAGGCATAGACGAGACCAGTTACTGCAAAGGCTATAAATACATCACAGTCATCGTCAACCACGATACAAACACCGTAGTGTGGGCGGCTGATGGCCACGGAAAAGCTGTGCTCTCCAAGTTCTATGGACAGCTCACAGATAAGCAGAAGGCCAGCATAAAGGTCGTTACAGGTGATGGAGCACGCTGGATAACAGACTGCGTAAACGAGTTCACGCCGGACTGTGTGAGATGTGTTGATCCATTCCATGTGGTAGAGTGGGCTATGGATGCTCTTGACGAGCTGCGCTCAGAGCGATGGCATAAAGCCAATGACAAAGTCAGAGAACTGTCGAAGAACAAGCCAAAGACAAAAGGGCGTCCGAAATCTGATGACAAGGCTGCCGCAGATGTAAAAGCAGCAAAGGCTGAGGCGTCTGAGATCAAGAATTCTCGATTTGCCCTGGGCAAGGCTCCGGAGAACCTTACCAAGAACCAGCAGGTAAAACTGGCGATGATACAGGCAAATGACAGACAGCTGTATCGTGGCTACTGCCTTAAGGAGGCTCTCCGCATGATCTTCAAGAATACCGATGCGGATAAAGCAGAATCCGAACTGGACCACTGGCTCTGGTGGGCGAGCCACAGCAGGATCCCCGTGTTTCATGATCTTTACAAGAAGATCAAGCGACATAAGGAGCACATACTGAACACCATAAAGTACGGGCTGAGCAACGCCAGGATCGAGGCCACTAACAATAAGATCAAGCTGATAATCCGCAAGGCCTACGGGTTCAGGAACATACAAAATATGCTGGATATGGTCTACCTGGTATGCTCGAATATCAGGATACCACTTCCTAACAGAAAGTCGAGGAATAGATGAACGCAGTGATACTCAAAAGGAATGGAGTTTCTTACCCACAGAGACTACCGAAGAGCCAAAATATCCTCCTGTTGGATCTCTGGTGTCTTTAGTATCAGAAATCTGCGGGAGGTGCCCTGAGGCTATTGAAAAATCTTTCAGAATGTTGTATGCTCATTAGTAGCGCATGGTGGAACCTTACGGAATGATGCTATTGGGTCGGCAAACACAACAACGATCATCCGTAGGGTTTTCTTTTGCTCATTTTTAGGGCTGCAGTAACTAGACAGTCTCTACAGTGGTGACACTGTAATAACGCTAATTAAGCTGCTTATTTGCATCATTTGTCTTGTGACCTATTTAGTGTGTCTGGCCTATCTGGCATCTACTATCAGTGCTTCGGTCCTTCGTGGAAAAAAAGGAGAAAAGCTGATCAGTGTATTGCTGTTCTTAGCCTTGTTTATTCTGGTGGTATTTATCTCTTCAAAGATTTCAAACATTGCAGATGCTGTTAGTCTTGGCATGGGGACCAATGGACTTGAGTTAAAGCTTTTTGAAAACTTCAATGAAGCAGGAGCATCGATTATCTTTGAACTAGGGTGCTCAGCTGCAGCCTTCGCAGCATCAGCATATCTGCTGGAAAAGAAGGTAGATATTTAAAGAAAAATATGTGATTGATTTACTGGAAAAACAAGAGCCAGGTGCATAGCACCTGGCTTGTGTATTTGTAGGGTGATGGTTGAGACTATACTTAGTAATTAACCTCTACAAATTCTGCAAACCTGGGAAGAAGAAAACACAGCTTTCCACGTTCTGGTGAATATGCCAGTCCTCTTTTTATGAGTCTTGCACGGTATGGAGAGAATTCAGATTTTTTCATTTCAGATTTCTCCATTATCTCTGAAACTTCCTGTGTTTCTGTCATAGCAACGGCAATTTTTTTATCTTTTTCAGACATTTCAGACCAGATTTTAGTATATACATATTCAGACAGGCGCTGGTCATATTCGCCGATGACAGGCTCAGGATTTACAGCACATTTATTTTTAAAACATAGATACCCCAGGACCTGGTAGGCGAAAGGGTATCCCATCGTGAGTGATGCCAGATTTTTAGCATGATCTGTATCTATATCAAATATCTGCTTGTAGCTGTTCACGACCGCACCGGTATCAAGTGGTCCCATTTCAATCTTGGGAGCTCTGTATAGAAAGGTCACATTATTACTGTTCTGTAGGGCATTTATATTATCATATAAGCCGGTCATCAGGAGAAAAACAGGATAATTTTCTCTCATATAGATTTGAAAAGCGCTCACGAATTCCCTTATCGTCTTGCTGTTCTCAACTTCGTCAATTGTGATAAGGACTCTTTTGTGCATTCGCTGTATTATCCGCAGCATTCGCTCTATAGCCACCTCTATGTCTGTAACAGGTGAAGCACCTTCTATATGGATTCCAATTCCAAGAACAGAAAAATCCAGATTTGCATTGATAAAAGCAGCCTTTAGTTTTTCTTTTTCATAAAGTTTTGAAGCCAGGCTTTTCAGCAAATCGCGAGTGGGATTAAGCTCTACAACAATCCAGTCATCACTTTCTGACAGATGATTTGCAATAGCAGACATAAGCACAGTCTTCCCTGAACCTCTGACTCCAGTCAACATATAGACCTGTGAAACAGGATGTTCTGCGTTAAAGTCTTCGAGTATCTCATCTGTCTGTTGGATTCTCGATATATATTCATATGGCTTTTTTCCGAATGAGAGGGTAAATGGATTTGACATTTATACTCCTTTATTTTTTTTATACTCGTTTATACTTCTTTATACATTTTATACTCATTTATACTTTTATGCAAGCCGGTGAGCAAAATTTAAAAATTGAATCCGCCTTTTTGGGAAGAAATCAGATTATAACGAGGTGACAAATGCAGTTTCAGGCGAAAAAATTTGATGACTTGGTTCTTTTTCATTATGCCACCAGCCATTTGTGATCTTTTACTGAGTAGAGTGGGATAAATGGAATCATGATCGGAGTCGAAGATTTGTATTTCTGATATTCCGGATCGTCTCCGTAGTTTTTATTCTGACGGATTTCAAGTCTTCTGGCGCCGCCAAACATTACATAGATGATCCCAGCAAAGCCGGCAATGGCGCAGATCCATTCAACGGCATTGTGATATACATTTATCCCTGAAATGAATACACCAGTCCAGAAAATCATCTCTCCGAAATAGTTAGGGCAGCGTACCAGGCGGAACAGTCCGTTATCAACAAAGCGTCCCGGAGCCTTTTGCTTTGCCTTGTTTTTCTGAAGATCAGCAGTAGTCTCAAGAGTCAGACCGCAGACAGAGATCAGAAGCCCGATAATGATGAAAGCATCAGTGGTTCTATGGCTCATGAGACTGAAAGTCACCGGTGAAGTCTGGAGGACGTACAGAAGTGCAGCGGAAATCCAGATTCCCATTTTTGCACCAAAAGAAACTCCATCATCTGTTTTCACTTCGCCCTTCATCCGTTTGTTATAGGCAGTCTTTAAATCGCGGTAGGTCAGATATCCGGAGAGCCTGCATCCATAGACTATAAGAAGCACACACTGCAGAACTGTCACAAGCGTCAGCTCACTTGAAAAAATAAAAAGCAGCCCGACACCGATAAGAGCAATCGCAGCTCCATATCCAAGCGATATGAACCACACGTATTTTCGGAAGCCACAGGAGCTGGCAAAAAGAGCCAGTGCAAAAATAATTAAAAAAATCTTCATCTAGTAACCTTTCCCTTAAAAATATCTCAAGAAACGATATCATGATATCAATTACCGATGCTTTTTTCAATATTTACTTACCGAAGCAGTGAGAGCAGCAAAAAAATGCAACTACATGAAAAGGATGGTAATAAAAAGCTGCCTGCATTTTTGTACATATGATCAGATAAATCGTAAATGTGCTAAATACAACATACTTTCTGATCTCATTCTCGTAAAGTATAACCAGAAAGGCAAATTTACGAGGTGATCAGGATGAGAAAACAGGTAAAAAATAATGTATCATGGATCGGATATCTAGACTGGGATCTGCAGAAATTCCATGGCGATGATTTTACAATCCACAGCGGCAGCTCACAGAATGCGTATCTGATCGAAGAAGAAAAGATAGTTCTTATGGATACGGTCTGGGCACCGCATCAGTTTGAATTCATCAAAAATCTTGAATCAGAAATCGACCTGAACAAGATCGATTATATAGTAGTAAATCATGGAGAAAATGACCATTCCGGCAGTCTTCCTGCTCTGATGGAAAAAATACCGGACACCCCGATTTACTGCACCGCGAATGCCGTGAAATCCCTGGAAGGACAGTATGGTAAGCGCGGCTGGAATTTTCATGTAGTTCATACCGGAGACACGCTTGATATCGGAAACGGTAAGAAGCTGATTTTTGTGGAGATGACCTTCCTGCACTGGCCGGATTCTATGGCGACCTACCTGACTGGTGACAACATTCTCTTTTCAATGGATGCTTTTGGACAGCATTATGCGGTAGAGGAGATGTTCGCGGATAAGGCAGACCAGGAGACACTCTGGAATGAGGCACAGCGCTATTTTGCAAATATCGTCGCCCCATTTTCTCCGCTTGTTATTAAGAAGGTTAAAGAAATAGCTGCCTTAAATCTTCCAATAGATATGATAGCTCCAAGTCACGGTGCGATCTGGCGCAAGGAGCCTATGAAGATAGTAGAGGCATATGCAAAGTGGGCTGATGCTTATCAGGAAAACCAGATAACTATCGTCTATGGCACAGAGTGGCACGGAACCGAAAAGATCGCCCATGCAATAGCAGATGAGATTCACAGGCAGTCACCTGAAACCGTTGTCAGGGTATTTAATGTTGATCACACTGAGAAAGACGATATCATTGGCGAGGTCTTCAAGTCCAAGGCAATCGCCGTTGGATCGCCGACTATCCTTAATGGCATTCTCGCAAGCGTAGCGGGATTCCTGTATTATCTCAAGTCTCTTAAGTTCAAGGGGAAGAAGGCCGCGGTATTCGGATGCTATGGCTGGAGCGGTGAAGGCAACAAAGTTCTTCGTGAAAAATTAACCGATGCCGGTTTTGAGGTCGTAAAGCCTGAAGTAAAATCATCATGGAATCCAGAGGAAGATGATTTCGCAAAGATTCCTGATGTAGTAAAAGAACTGACCGGCGGAGAAGAAGCTGGTACAGCTTCAGAAGCAGAGGTTTCACTTCCTAAGTGGCAGTGCCCTTGCGGATACATCTATGATCCGGCAAAGGGTGATCCTGAAAACGGAGTAAAACCTGGTACAACATGGGAGGATGTCCCAGACGACTGGACCTGTCCGGTATGCGGACTCCCGAAGGAATCATTTGTTCAGATTGGAGGTTGACAGGATGAGTGCATTTTTAGGACCAATTCATTTTTGGCTGTATAACAAAATAGGGAATCAGGAAAAGCTGACTCAGGAAATAGCTGAGCTTGCGGAAAAGAATGGCTGGATTTCAGCCGCAGATGATTATACGAAAACACTTCCTCCGCTGGAGACAGTAATCGATGAGGAAAATATACATGGCTGGCTGCAGGCTCAGATTTCAGATGCTGAGACCAGATACGCAGACCTGATAACCGCAATCATTGCTTCAGATGAAACGCGTATGGATGCACTTTGTTCTGCTGCAGAACAGTTTGGAGAACAGAATTCCCTACAGGCAGGTTCTGTAGAAGAAGCCTTCAGGTCATTTGAGGATTTCTTTGTGAACGGAATGCCTTGCGACCGTGTCAATGTAACTACTGAATCATCAGAAGATCACATCTCATGGGAGATGACAGAGGATATTCATGCCCAGTACTGGGACAAAAGCAGCAGTCCTTATTACACAATCCGTAAGAGTGTGATGGAAGGAATGTTGAAAAAAACCGGCTATGCACTTGATGCAGAAGATGATTTTCATTACTCCATTGTAAAAAAATAAACCCCGATATCATTAGAAAGTTGGCAGGTGGCTTAAAAAGCTGCCTGCAGAGTGGCAAATGTTGCCACTAATGGTTCTTATCTGGAAAAATTTTTAGGAGAGACAGGAACATTCTTCCTTGCAACTGAAGATGGCGATCAGGCAAAGACCAGACCGGATTCAAGGCAGCAGTCTTCTATATCGAGAATCCAAAGTCAGAGTACAGCAATATGGTCGATTATACACAGAAGTATGCGATTGAGCTTTAATCGTAATTTAATATAAGATATCTGGTCAGACATTGATCTGATCGTATGAAGAGCGTGGCGGAATTCATATGAATTTCGTCACGTTTTTTGTAACTCTTGATGAAATCCTTGCCAGAGGTAGGATTCTCAACGCCCATGGTCTTTGCCATCTTGATCAATTCAATTAAGTAATTACATTTAGTGTTAATGAACCGGCCACCGGGATGCAATACGTGTTCCGGTGGTTTTTTATAGGTTTTAGATTGATATGAAGAATTATTTTGCTTTTCAATGGCAGCTGATGGATGACTGTGACCAGAGGTGCAAGCATTGCTACATCTTTCATGGTAATAACGGGGTACCGCTCACGAGGATGACGTGGGATGAGATCGAGAAGACACTTGAAAACTGTCTTGATTTCTGCCGGACATTTGACAGACTGTCGGAATTTTATATTACAGGCGGCGATCCGATCCTGCATCCCGACTTCTGGAGACTGCTTGAACAGCTTCATGAAAAAAATATCCCCTTTACAATTATGGAAAATCCGCTCGAGGCCCTGAAACGGTTCGGAGTGGATTTTCTGGTGAACGACAGCAGCAACTTTGCCGATGCGCCGCCTGTTCAGATTCTTTTGACGACATTTGCAAACCATGAGATCGATGTAGATAAATATACGGATAAAAATCCAATTCTGACAGATTTCGGGAGAAAATTTCTTGGTGATTTCTTTCAAAAGGGAATAGAGCAGGGACTCTTTAAGGATGGCGATGCCAGGAAATATGGTGATATATACTGGTCATTTTTACTAGGGAAGCTTTTAACTGTAAAAAAAGGGCATGAATCTGAAAAGCCTGAGGTTTATGTAGAAGAAATACTTGATGTATTTCGGAGGTGACGATATGGACGCTAAAACATGTATCATGAAACTATCAGCGGAAGATGCTATGAGAACTGCCCGGTACAGGCTATTGAGATCGTAAGCTGATGCACTAGTAAATGGCAAGATGATTCAAATCGGGGCTCTGCCCGATAGCGTCGCTGAGATGAAAGGGTGTCTTTAAGCCGCTGCTTTCAGCTATAACCAAAAGTAATAGATCATTTGACGAGATAATGGTTTTTCTATTTGACATTATACTCCCACGGGAGTATAATGCAGATAAATGGAGATGAAAGCTGATGATAAGAAAGCTGTATCACGGTTCAGAAAATATTATAGAAAAGCCAATATTTGGATTTGGAAAAAAATATAATGATTACGGTCTCGGCTTTTACTGCACTGACAGTATTGAGATGGCGAAAGAGTGGGGAGTTTCCGAAGATCACGATGGTTATGCCAACTGCTATGAATTGGAATGTGACGGACTGAAAATATTAAATTTAAATGACAGCTCCTACTGTATTCTTCACTGGCTTTCTATTCTCCTTGAGAACAGGGAATTTGATGTCCCGTCAGGACTTGCACTTGATGCAAAAAAGTATATTCTCTCGAACTTTTATCTTGATTATAAAAAATATGATGCGATAATCGGATACCGTGCTGATGACAGTTATTTTTCTTTCGCACAGGATTTCATTAACGGAACGATTTCGTATCGTCAGCTGAATAATGCAATGCATCTCGGAAAGCTTGGCCTGCAGTTTGTATTAAAGAGCAAAAAGGCTTTTGACAGGATCTGTTATACGGGATTTGAGGTCGCTGACAAAGAAGAATATTACTCAAAGAAAAAGCATCGGGACAGTAATGCCAGACGTGAATATTTTGATATTGAGCGTAACAGACGAAGACGCGGTGATATTTATATCACTCAGATTTTGGATGAGGAGATGAAACCTGATGATAACCGCTTACGATAAAACTTATCTGGGATGTGCAAGGACCGCAATGGGTAGAATGCTTGATTTTGCAGTATATGAGCTCAAATTCAAGCTCGACGGATTTTATGATATGTTTCTTGTATCTGGAATCGCCGACCGCTTTGGAAAAGGAGATTTTTCTCTTCTGACCGGGATGTCTGGAGTCGAGATAGCATATGAGGTTCTTGACAGATCAAATATTTCTTATGAAAGAATAAAGCCCAGGTATCCTGTTGACAGAAGTCCTGAGTACTGGACCGGATGGGCGCTTGCATATTATCAGTGGTTCCGAAATTTTTCTTTTGCAGAGATCAATCGGGCGGTTCCGATAAAAAGTATCCTCTCTTTGTACAATCCTTATCATGAAATGGATATCAGACAGTTCTGTGATAAGATGGATGAAATGTATAAAAAAGCTTCTCCGGAAACTGCTTTAAAAAGATATCGTCTTGTCGCAGGCTTAAGTCAGAGTGCTTTGGCCAAAGAGGCGGATATTTCGGTCCGAACGATCCAGCAATACGAACAGAGACAGAAAAATATTAATAAAGCACAGGCGGAGACTCTCGTTAAGCTGTCGAAAGTTCTGTGCTGCGACGTAGAAGATCTGATGGAAAAAGTTTCTTGAAGAAAATAAACACGTGATCTGCCTTTTGTTAAAGCTCGGTTTTAAACGCTATATTCCTGATGACGGTTATGATGATGATATGGATGAAGGCTCAGACGATGATTTTTAAAATATATTAGACTTCTGAAATTACACCATTATACAGAATTTATCCTATAAGGCTTCAGCTCCACACACTAATTCAAACGAGGAAAACACAGAAGTTCAGTCTCTATAAATCTTTATCTGAAGCTCCTTGATCAAGCATTTTCTTCATTTCTTTTGCTGTCCGGCTCATGCCTCTTCTGATCCAGGTCTCAAGGAATCCATAGGTGCTGTAAGTGAAGAAGGCCTTGGAATAGGCTGCGATTTCATTGTCCTCATCAGTCGGACCGAAATTTTTAAAAAATTCATCCTGCAGCAGATACAGAAGATTGGTATCGCGTAACAGCAGGAAAAAATCCTTATGCTGCTCCGCAATATCAAAGAGTATGAAGTAAATATGCTTCTGATCTGCTGATTTTTCAGATTTCATCCGATTACGCCATTCATTAAGATATGTCAAAATCCGCTGGCGTATTATATCTTCCTTAGAAGCAAAATTCCTGTAAAAGGAGTTCCTTGAAACCTGTGCTTTTTCAGTGATCTCACCTATCGTAATTGCTGATAAATCCCTGGTTTTTAACATTTCAAGCAATGCGTCAGTGATTGCATTGCGCACGTATGAATTTCTCTCTTTGTTTCCCATGATGTGACATTTCCTCCTGGTTTGTACCATTATTACAAAAGGTATTTACAAACGAATGTGATGATGGTATATTTGTACCATCAATTAGATGATACATCTGTTACAGCAAAAAATCAAGGAGAACTTTATGACAAAGAAAAGAGTGATCATTCTGATCGTCATCATCGCAACTGGATTCATTGCCGGAAGGCTTGCTATGCGCGCTGTAGGGAATCTGCTTCTAGGTGGGACAATGTTTGGAGGAAATATCTTATGAAGAAGGGAGCTTTTATCGCATTAGGAATAGTAACATTTATCGTATCCTTTGGTCTGGGTGCGGCTTCCAAACTGTTGAAATCACCTCAGATGAAAAAGTATTCCGTAAAGTGGAATGAGAGTCTCGGTACACTTCAGAAGGATATTTCCTATGGTGAAGGCGAGGCGCAGAAATTTGATCTCTATCTGCCGAAGGATGATTCAAAAAAGTCCTATGGATTAGCGGTCTATATTCATGCGGGCGGCTTTACATCAGGAGATAAGAGCGAAGATGAAGAGATGCTTTCATGGCTCTGCTCGAAAGGCTATGTCGCAGCAGGAATTAACTATACTCTTGCAGATGAAAAGAATCATGCAAGCGTGCTGACACAGTCCAACGAGATCAAAGCCGCAATGCCGAAGGTAGTGGAAGCGGCGAAGGAAGCCGGCTATCCAATTGATAAAATGACAATCGCCGGAGGTTCTGCAGGCCATGCGCTCGCAATGATCTATGCTTACAGAGATGGCGCTGATGCTCCGGTTCCTTCTGTGGTGGCATACGGAGCATACGATAAAATGCAGCCGTTTGCGGCATCGAAGCGTCTGAAGTCAGCACTTGAAGAGAACCATGTAGATTATAAGTATTTTGTACTGCCTCATTCAGGACATGGTCTTCAGAACGATAATGCGATTTCACTTAAGTGGATTCAGACCGTAGAACAGTATCTCGACAAATATATGCCGTTAGAATAATACAACGGAAAAGTGTGCCAGGCACTGTTAAGAGTGATTCATAATTTCTTAATATATCCTTAACGGTACCTGGCACCAACGTGGTCAACCTAAGCCAGAAAGCCCGTAAATTGCGGCTTTCCTGGCTTTTTTTCATGCGCAGATTTCTGCAAAATTATCACAAAAAACACTTGACATAAAGCTCCAAATGTGCGG
>QOUV01000026.1 GCA_003862155.1 Lachnospiraceae bacterium | reverse complement strand
AAATGTGAATATTCGAAGCCAGCGGTAGGTGGCTGGGATCACACCGTCGATCGTACAGATCAGCAGCGCGAAAAACTGCAGATATTTGCAGATCGAGAGCTCGTTTTTTTTGAGTTCGTCTGTCTTGATGTTGTCCCGCTCTTCTACAAGGGCGATCAGAAACATCAGGAAAAAATTAAGGACTATCGTCGATAGTCCTATTGATTTCTGCAGATATATGTCCAAACTGTCCAGCTTGTAGTAGTTTTGGAATTTTTTAAAGCTTATCAGGGGTAGTACTTTTAAAGTTATCTGTACTATGGTGTTTTTCAGTATAAAGAAAAACAGGTTGATCCCCAACAGCACGCTCGCTTTTATCCGGATCCTGTATAGCAGGACTATGATAAGAAGCGGAAGCATCGAGACGTGGAACAGGCTGCTTACTGCGATAAATATTATCGCTCTTATATTGCGCCCTTTGCTCAGATTTATCAGTCCGATGAGGGCGATCGCCGACGCCAGGGACTGGCGGATATTGTTCAGCGATATCAGGTATGTATATGAGATATATAGCAGCAGGATGCTTAACTGAATATTGTCGGATGCTTTATAGATGCTGTAGTAGACGAAATATACAAACAGGAATGATGTAACGACGAATACCCACTGCGCATCGTTTGTGAAAAATCCGACCAGGCGGTTAAGCCATACATAGCCTGTTTCGGCGGACGTCTCCTCGCCTCTCTGAATCATGTAGAACCACGGGAGATAGTTGTGCAGATAATCTGTCCCGACTCCGTATCTCAGTGCTGAGACCAGCGCCGGCATCAGTCCCGACAGTATCATCAGGTACGTGGCGTTCCGCCGGTTTTTATCTATCAGTACGATTCCATTCTTAGTCCTGGTGTCGCTCTGTGATATCCGTTTGTTCCATGTCACTCCCAGACTTATTAGTATCGATACCGTGCAGCTTATGATATAGATCATCTGATTACCTAAAAACTCTTGTCGTACTTCTCGCCGAAGAACTTCGCCTTAAGGAATGCCGGAACCTTGACCAGCATATTTTCCTCGACGTCGAACGGGAGCTCCATCGTCTCTCTCTTGAAGATGCGGCTGGTACCCAGCATATATTCGAGCCAGACATTGAAGAGGATCTCGCCCATCCTGCCTACATACCTCTTCTCGAAGGATGTATAGTTCGCGGCTTCGACTCTGTGGTAGACCTCGAAAAGTATGTCGAAGAGCCAGTTGCAGTACTCGTCGAGCAGATCTCTTCGCATTATCGACATATTGAACATATATCCCCAGCGATGCTTTAATGCTCTGTCAAAAAAGCGCAGATACATCGGATCTTTCTCTGCGATTATCTCTCTCGTGACTGCGAGATGCATATGATAATGCGTGTGGTCGTAGTGCGAGCCTAATGTCTCTATCACATACCATCTCTTCTTAGGGGTAAATACCTTTATCCTGTTGAGATACGGCTTTATCTGCTTGTATTCAAGCGTCCTGCCGTCCATCGCGAAATGACGCCTGTAGTGCACGAGTCCGATATAATCGGCATCGAGATTCTTCCAGGCCCAGTACAGACCTGTAAGCTCGCAGAAATACGGGTTGTATTTGGAGATATTGTCTCCCTCGTCGTCCCGCTGGTATCCTTCTATCGTCT
This sequence comes from Lachnospiraceae bacterium, assembly GCA_003862155.1. Classification (GTDB taxonomy): domain Bacteria; phylum Bacillota; class Clostridia; order Lachnospirales; family Lachnospiraceae; genus Weimeria; species Weimeria bifida. The sequence goes on along the minus strand of QOUV01000026.1, from coordinate 15,455 downwards.
TCTTGCCTGCTGCTCCGACATGCACCGGCAGGTACATCTTGTCGGACGGCATGGCATACGGCTTGTGCGCCGCTACTATTATCTTTATATCTGAACCCGAAGCGGTAATATCACTTTGATTCATTTGTGATCTGTCTTTCCTTATCATCTACGATCTCGTCCCAGTCTTCTCACTTCAGGCTTTTCTAATCAGTCCACATACAGATACCCCATTACCGGTATCTTGTACTCTGATGTCATCCTGAAAAATTCTCCGAGCTCCGAGTACTTCGTCTCGCCCTGTGTTACCGCAAGTACTATAGTTCCCATGGAACTTACTGCGTCTGCATCTGTAAGAAGCTGCTTTACACTGTACTGCTTCTGTGATGCCTTTATAGCTGAATTCTTCAGTCCGTTTACGACTGCTTCCGAAAATGCTTTGTTTATAGGTGTGAGTGTATCGAGGGACAGTATCGTAACATTATCCGGCAGCTTCTCTTCGTTTCTTAAAATCGAGAACGCTGATCCGATTCCTTCTGACGCAAACTCTGACATCTCGTCCTTATCGAGATACCTGCTGTAGTGCGACTTGAATACCCCTCTGCTCCAGACAAACCTTTCGAATCCTGTCTTCGCATAGTTGTGATACTCTCCATATTTTCTAAGGCCGGTGATCTTCGCGATGTCATCTCCGCCATTCACACGGCGCTTATGCGCTGTCAATATGATATATGCGACTGCATAGAGCAGTACAAATACCAGAAATCCCACGGCGAAAGCTTTCTTCGATATAGACGGCTTCGCCGGCGCTGCCTTTGGCTTCGACGTGCTCTTCTCTTCGATACCGAGCTCCGCCCTTATATTCGTAAGCTCCGCATTGTAAAACTTCTTCTGTTTATCTGAAAACGACTTCGTGGCTTTCCTGGCATCATCCAGGCAGGATGTGATCTCTTTTCTGAGCTTGGCCTGCTTACTACCCAGGCTCGAATCCGATGTAATCTTCACATAGCTTTCGAGAAGGTTCAGCTTGTGCTTCGCCACTGTCCTGTTCAGGTCACCTGAGATCGCTTTCATCTCATTCTTGACAGTCTCTATCACCCTGTCTGAGTCCGACCCTTTCGGCAGTATGACTGATACTGTGATGACCGGATTCACTTCCGACGATATCGCTGTACCGACTGTATTCGCCGATCCTGTGTAATCGACTTTCACCAGCTCTCTCATAACCATCGAAAGGTCTTTCGAATCGACCTTCTGGTTCATGTCCTGCGCCAGTTCCTTCAAGACGCTCTCATCACACATCTTCCCTGAAAATGCTCTGCAGAGTGTCTCTGCTTCCTTCGGTTCATTTCCGTTGAGATAGTATTCGACTGTGGCTGTCTTCTTATAATACGGGTCGATCTTCATAAGAAGCGATGTGTCAAGATACTTCTGATCTGCGAGGATCTTGCGCTGGTCGAAGACCGCCTTTCTGGCATTGACCAGACTCTTGCCCTTCAGCTTATTCTGAAGCTTCGCTATCTCCTCTGCTGTATAGCTGGTCTTCACCTCTTCCTTCGTCGAATAATTCTGGAGCGCCTTCTTATAATTCGATACACTCTTCATATAGGAAAGGCCCGACACCAGAATGGCTCCGAGAAGTGCAAATACCACTATCATCTTCCACTGCATCAGCAGCTTCCAGAGGATATCGCTCGGGTTGAGCACCACTTCTTCCTTCAGATTTACTTTATCAGTCTGCATTATTACTATCCTTTATTTCTGGTTATTCTACTCTCCCCTTGTGAAGTTTTTGTGATTTTTCTGCTTAGATGCTGTGTGCTTTATTTTATCTTACTCGGCGCCTTTGCTGCGCTTTTTGTCGCTTTATTCGGCTCCTTTGCTGTGCGCAACCGCTTTTATCGTCGCTAGGAGGATCTTGAAATCATATCCAAGGCTCCAGTTGTTGATGTACTCGAGGTCAAGCCTTATGACTTCCTCGAAATCCGTGATATCACTTCTGCCCGACACCTGCCAGAGTCCTGTGATTCCCGGGCGTATCGCCATCCTGGCTCTGTGGTGCGCCTCGTAATTGTCCCACTCATCCACTGTAGGCGGGCGGGTTCCCACAAGGCTCATCTCACCTTTCAGCACATTAAAAAACTGCGGAAATTCGTCTATACTTGTCTTCCTGATAAACCAGCCATAGCCGTGGCGCGTGCCGTCCGGCCCGGATCCTATGATTCGCGGATCTGCGTCCATTTTGAACATAAGTCCCTGCATCTTATTCTGATCCATCAGCTCCGCCTTGCGCCTTTCGGCGTCCTGATACATGCTGCGGAACTTGTAGAGCTTGAATATACGGCCATTTTTTCCGATTCGCTTCTGTCCGAAGAATATCGGACCCGGGTCATTTTTCAAGATGCCTGGTATAGCTACGAATACAGTAAGTATTCCCGTTATCGCAAGTCCTATGAGAGCTCCTATAATATCGAAAAGACGCTTCAGATAGTAGCCTGCCGAACCCGTGATCTTCAGGCTCTCGGTCAGGACTGTCCTGCCCATCAGATTCTCTACAATCTGCTTTCCGCTGTGCTCCTGGATATATATCTCACGATGTGTCGTGATTCCCATGATCTGACATGAGGTGATCAGCTCATTCACATCTTCGTCGTATTTTTCTCTGCCCTTGCGGTTCGTCTCGCTGGCCGGGTCTACCTGTCTCGGAGTCGCAAAAAATATCTCATCTACCCAGTTCTTCGTCAGATACGGGATGATGTCATCTCCCTGCGCAAGCACCGGTACTTCCATCGTGCCGTCTTCGTCTGTGATCTTCTCCCCTGCCTTAAGCGCCGGGTCATCTCCGATGATTCCCGACACCCAGACATCCGAGATCGCATCGAACTTCAGGTCTGAAAGCACCTGCTTTGCATCCGCACGGGTCGTGTAAACCACCATCCTGCGCCTGTGGTACTTTCTTTTCTTCAGGGCCACCCTGATGATCGTCTTATAGATAATCCTGTATACATACAGGCATATTATTGAAAATATTACAAAATATCCCAGAAGCAGTCTCGGCAGAGCCTGTGAGAAATGAACTATATACAGGATAACGAGGAGTTCAAGTGTCACGACAATCATCATCTTGATGACTGCCCAAAGCTCTTTTAAAAAGCCTCTTCTCAGGACATTATTCAGGTTTTCGAACATCACATCCGCAATTATCGATGCGAACCCGAGCGCCACTGCGACATCTCTGTAGAAATTCGCGATCTGCGTCGTCTTGTTCTTCACATAGAACGCAATGATATGCGGATCAAATATCCCCCGGACCGTATACCAGAAATCCATATGGTGCCTGAGCGTGAACGCCAGCAGGAATGCCACCTCTATGGCTATCATATCCAAAATAATGAAGTCCAGATGCTTGATCCAGCCTTTTATACTTTTCTTATACATAACAATTCTTTTCTTTCGGGCGGAAGGGATTTGGTATCGGAGTGGTTTGTTATTGCGCTGAGGTTTTTGTTGCTGCGCAACCGTTTTATTCTTTGCGGACCACCTCAAGACCGACGGTCACATGGCGTTTTTCCCCAAGGAAGTCTACCGCGAGCATCGCAGTCCTGCGGTGTCTGTTTATCGAGATGATCGAACCCTCGCGTCCCTTCAACGGGCCTTCCGTAACAATCAGCTTGTCTCCCGTCATGTATCCTTTCGATTCGCGGATCACATGCTCTCTGTCCGACAACTCCGTCACAATCTGCTCGTCGTGCTTCGACAGCGGTATTATATACTCTTCGTCGCGGATCAGATTCACATATTTAAAAATCGTCTTCCCGAGCGACCCTTTCAGCCTCTCGAACAGCCCTGTGCTGTCCCCTGTCCTCAAAAATACATACCCCGGAAACATCGGGATCATCACGTCCGTCCATTCCCCGTGTATCTTCTTGCTTCGGGCAGTCAACGGCACGAAGGCTTCCTCTCCTCCGACCAGCACATGCTTCGCTATATCGTCCCGCACCCGGCGGGTGTATGTGCTCTCTGTATGGAGACAATACATTTTTGCAGTCATTAATTTGTGTGGTAGTGGTGTTATGCTTGGTTGTGCAGCACGGGCCAGCGCATCGGCGCTGCGCGCTGATGCGCTGGCCTTACGTCGCGGCGGCGCCTATGCGCCGTCGCATTTTGGCTTGGTCCTGTTCCGCTGGCCGTATGCCTTCTGGGCGGCGCCTTTGCGCCGCCCAAAAGGCCGTGCTCCGCCATCCGGCGACCGTCCCGGTCTCCAGCTGGCAACAAATATTTTCCGTCAAAGCTCCACCCCGCGCACCAGGCGACGTCGGCTTCACCAAAACGGTTTTCACATAAACCCACAATAAACCAATCTTATATAATTAGCATATATAATAAGCATACAATATTCTACTAAAAAAGAATTATTAAATCAAGGCTTTTTTGCTATACAGGCTATTTCTGAGCAATTATTTCTTTATAAAGAAATGCATGTTCGACGCAGAGCCGCGTTTTCTCAATATGGCCACGTGAAATAGCTGTTTGTATCAAATAATTTTTAGTGTTTTTAACATACGCCAAAGTTGACTAGATTTGTGACAAATAATGTTTTTCTAGTTTCACTATAAGTACAAATCAATCTGGTTTGTTCCAAGGGTGTGTCGCAATTCTTCCGGATATTGGGCTCTGGTGATAAACTAATATTTTAATAATTCCCGAGCATTTCTGGCATTTGTTACATTTTAAGTCATGCAGGAGCTATAATGATAAACTAGCGTTTTTATAACATCCCAGCATTTCCGGACTTGTTACATTTTAAGCCATTCAGGAGCTATAGTGATAATTCCCGGCATTTTTTAACGCAAAAAGCCCCCGGCTGCCTGCGCAGCTGGGGACCCCTCAATTTTTATTAGAAATCGGTGAAGTGCTTGTCTGTCTTTCCATCGATCTTTAAGAATGCGCCCATGCCTTCCTTCTTGTCGTGGGTATCATTTACAACGCCGAAAAGGTTGGCTTCGAGCTCTACGCCATTCTTGATGTCCATGTCGTAGCCGTTGTTGATTGCTGCCTTGGCAATCGAAACTGCGTATGAGCCGTTTGCTTCAATCGTCTCTGCCATCTTCTTGCAGGTCGGCATCAGCTCTTCCTTAGGTACTACATGGTTAACAAGGCCAATCCTGTATGCCTCGTCTGCCTTGATATTCTGGGCTGTGAAGATCAGTTCTTTCGCTCTGCCCATGCCTACGAGTCTTGCAAGTCTCTGTGTACCGCCAAATCCCGGGATGATGCCGAGGCCACACTCCGGCTGTCCGAAAATAGCGTTCTCTGATGCGATTCTAATGTCGCATGCCATCGAAATCTCGCAGCCGCCGCCAAGTGCGAAGCCGTTTACTGCGGCGATGGTTACCTGACGCATATTCATCAGCTTGAAAAATGGTTCTGCGGCCTTCATGCCAAATTTTCTGGCTGAAGGTGCATCAAATCCATACATCTCTTTAATATCTGCGCCTGCTACGAATGATCTGAACGGGTCGTCTCCGCCGAGCTTCTTATTGTAGCAAGGTCCGCCTGTGATGATCAGGACTTTCGTGTTGTCATCTGCCTCGATCTCGGTGAGTGCTTCATTCAGCTCATCAACTGTCTCTGAGTTCAGTGCGTTGAGTGCCTTTGGTCTGCAAATCGAAAGAACAGCCGTCGCACCATCGTGCTCGATTTTAAGATTCTTGTAGTCTGCCATAATTTCCCTCCATTTATATCTACTATAAACTATATACTTTCTAAATAATAGAAGAACCGCCGGGGTTTGTCAAGGGAGAGCGGAATTCACGTGCGGGTATACAATTCTGGCGGGCTTACAGCTCTCGTTTCAAGCTATAGCCTTACCAGAAATAATTTCTACAATTACATCGAGCTTGCAGCTTCGCATTATTGCTCGCTTTCAAGATAGGGCCGAATAGGGTTGAATTTATTCAATTTCTTTTAATTTGCGGATCCGCGCTTCGGCGTGTTTCTAGATTGAGCTTTAATGACTGAAAATTATGCAATGACACTTAGCTTGCAGCTCCGCATTATTGCTTACTTTCAAGATAAAGCCTTACCAAATCAATTTTATACAATGGCCCTACTCCGGTTCTCAAGATAGAGCAGGGAGGAAATTAAATTCTTAAAGAGCGTTCAGGCATTTTCAAGATGTGTGGGATAATGCTCAAAAATCTTAAAGAGCACATCTGGGGCTTTCAGCATGCGCCCAGAGCTCTTGGATTTTCTACAAGGCTTTTAAGATTTCATGCTCCGCAGATGCCTATATTAACAACGCGCATTTGGGCGTTTATGATTTCTGATGTGTTCTGAATCTATATTGAGACTCACTTTTTTCCCTTTAAGATTTCCAGCTCAGTGTGCGGCTATATTAAAACCGCGAGAACTACGCTTGTAGATTTCTTGCTCCGCATAAACCCATATTGAAATCAAGCCCGGCATACCGCGTGGCTCGCAATCGCATTTGTAGATTTCCTGCTCCGCGGATGCCCATATTGAAAAGCATCTGCCACGCGGAGCCGGAAGTCTATATGATGTGTAGATTTCTTGCTCCGCGGAACCCCATATTGAATTCAAACCCGGCATACCGCATGGCTCGCTATCGCATTTATAGATTTCCAGCTCCGCGTGCAGCCTTCAGACCGGCCTAATTATAAATTTTCGAAACAATTTATAAACAAAATCAATTTCACATGAATTTTCCATTAACAATTATTAAATCGTATCCATTTTTATTGACCGAAGACTGACAAGATGATATTTTTTTATCAAGGCCACAAAAGAAAAGGGGAAAGCTTATGTTTAATTGTTTAGAACGCCGGATCAAATTTCTCGAGAAAGAGATTCCCATACTTGAAGCTAGAATAAAGGCGGCACCGTCTGGGAAGCTACGTATTTACACGCACGATAATTATTCCAGGTGGATGGTTCTGCTGTCTGACGGGAAGAGTCAGTATATTAAGAAATCTGAGAAGGAGCTTGTGTGCAAGCTCTGGCACAAGCAGCTTGATTCCGACAGTCTCGATTTGTACAAGAGAGAGCTTGCGATTTTGAAGCGTGACAGTGCGGCGATTGAGAAGCTGTATGCCAGCCGCCAAAAGCGGATAAACCGACACACCAATTCCACGCTGCCCCAGGACAAGGCTGTGTTTTTGCCAGACGAGAACTGGCATGATATTCCTTATCACAAGAACCCATACAAGCAGGAAAATCTGACGAATATTGGCCCCGGCGGAGAGAAAATGCGCTCCAAATCTGAAGTGATGATTGCTATGGCGCTTGCTCAGCATAATATTGAATACCGCTACGAATGCGAATATCCCCTTGGTTGCCGAAGCGTTTATCCAGATTTTATGATCAAACGGCCGGCAGACGGTGAAATCATTCTTTGGGAGCACTTTGGAATGTGGGACAATGAGGAATATCTTAAAGGTGCTGTCGATAAGATCAATGATTACATTGCAAATGGACTTATCCCGTATGAGAATTTTATTTACAGCCTGGAGACAGAGAGCCATCCTACAGACTATAGTTTGATAAATGACATGATAGAGACTTATATTCTTTAAAAAACATCATAGCTCCCAGAGCCGCGTCTAAAGACGCGGCTCTGTTTTTTGCAATAAAAAGATTTGCGGCAGGTTTCAACATAGGGCCTTATTTGTGCTTTCTGTTCGCTTGCGGCTCCACAGAGGCCCGGGTTTCAAGATAGGGCCTTTGCGAGGGAATTTTATACAATGACCTTCTTCCAGTTTTCAATATAGCGCAGAGAGGAAGTCAAATTCTTAAATAGCCTTCAGTCGTTTTCAAGATACGCGCTATAATTCTCAAAAAACTTAAAGGGCACATTTCCGTCTTTCAATATAGCGCCAAGGATTCTGGATTTTCTACAGTGCTTTTAAGATTTCTCGCTCCGCGAACGCCTATATTGAAAGTACAAATTGGAGCATTTAAGATTTTTGATACACTTTGAATCTATATTGAAACTCTCTTGTTAGTATTTAAGATTTCCAGCTCCGCATACAGCTATATTGAAGCTGCGGGAACCACGCTTGTAGATTTCTCGCTCCGCGAACGCCTATATTGAAGAACATCTGCCACGCGGAGCCGGTAGTTTATGTGATGTGTAGATTTCCTGCTCCGCATACAGCTATATTGAAGCTGCGGGAACCACGCTTGTAGATTTCTCGCTCCGCGAACGCCTATATTGAAGAACATCTGCCACGCGGAGCCGGTAGTTTATGTGATGTGTAGATTTCCCGCTCCGCGGATGCCTATATTGAAATGCATCGCCAACGCGGAGCCGGTAGTTTATCTGATGTGATAATTTCTCGCTCCGCATACGGCTATATTGAAACCGCGGGAACCACGCTTGTAGATTTCCTGCTCCGCATATGCCCATATTGAAAAACATCTGCCACGCGGAGCCGGTAGTTTATGTGATGTGTAGATTTCCTGCTCCGCGTGCCTCTATATCGAAAAAATCCCCGCTTTCCCGCGCAGGCGCGGGAAAGCGGGGGCTTTACTGTATTTTTTAGTTGAATCCGATGAAGCGCTGGGCGATGTGGTAGAAGAAGACGCCCATCTTCTTGCCGAAGTTGCCTCTGATGCGCATCGCGCCGCCGAGGACGCCGTAGCGGATGTGGCGGTAGGTGCGGATGTCGTGTTTTTTGATGTAGTCCCAGAGGTCCTCGACCTTCTTGTAGTTCTTCGGGTCCTTCGAAAGGTAGCCGATTGAGGTTGAAATTACCGTTACGGACTCGAGGTACGAGAGGAGATAGCGGCGGAGGTGCGGCTCGCGGACTTTCCAAGGGTCGACGGCGTCGATCATCATGTAATTGACGCGGAGCTGCTGGTCGATGCGGCGGATCATGGTCTGCTCAGCGACCGACTGTCCCTCGCGGCCGATGTAGTAGCGGTAGAACTCGACGTTCATGTAGTAGATCGTCTTTACATGGACGAGCGGGATGTATACATACAGATTGTCAACATAAAAAGTGTGCTTCGGAAGCTTGAGTCCGCAGTCGCGGAGAAGCTGTGTGCGGTAGATTACCGAGTGCATCAGGATCGAGAAGCCCTTGATATTGCGCTTCATTCCGTCCCAGCCAATGATCTTGTTCTCTGGAAAAAGTGGCGAGAGAAGCATCCTGCGCTCGTGGCCTGTGGACAATTTTTCGTAGACAAAGTTTGAGAGGTGCATGTCGACAGGGTGGCGCATTTTTGCAAACTCACGGAGCTTCGTGAGGATCTTCATGTAGGCCTCGCGGTCGACCCAGTCGTCAGAGTCGACAACTTTAAAATAGACTCCTGTCGCATTCTCGATGCCGGCGTTAACTGCGGCGCCGTGGCCGCCATTTTCCTGGTGGATGGCACGAACTATGTTCGGATAAGTTTTCTCGTATTCGTCTGCGATCTCGGCGGTCTTGTCTGTCGAGCCGTCGTCGACGATAAGTATCTCAACTTCGTCTCCACCCGGGAGCAGTGAGTCAATACATTTTCTCATGTATGCGCTTGAATTATAGCACGGTACACAAAAACTCAATATTTTCATTTGTTCTCTTTCCTTTCGCTTTACAGCATATTTCTTTTATGAAGAACAATAAGCGTGACGATGCTCGCCACGAACGTTATTGCGCAGAGTATCCAAAAACCGAACGGCGTGTGCGAAAACGGCATCCAGCGGGCGTCAACATTCATGCCCCAGAGGCCGCCGATGATCGTTGGCACGGAGAGCACGATCGTGACTGCTGCGAGATATTTCATCGCGATATTTAAGCGGTTGTTGATCACGGTGCTCATCAGGTCGCGGGTTCCATTTATTATATCACGGTAAATCGATGTCATCTCGATGGCCTGCTTGGTCTCGACTATGACGTCCTCGAGGAGTTCTTCGTCCTCGTCGTACTGCTTGATCCGCGAGTAACGGGTCAGCCTGTCGATCACGAGGTTGTTCGCACGAAGCGACGTCGCGAAATATACGAGGTTGCTCTCGAGCTCGTGCAGATCGATAAGGTCCGCATCTTCTAAGTTGCCGGATATTTTTTCTTCGATTTCGGTGCGCTGGCGGTCGATAGTGCGGAGCAGTGACTGATAGACCATGCTCGTGTTGTAGAGGATCTGATATGTGAAACGCATCTGTTTTTTTGTAGAAAATTCTTTGATGCGGTGGTCAATAAACGAGCGCAGCACCGACGTCTCTTCGCCGCACACCGTGATCACTACGTCATCCCTTAGCAATATGCCCAGCGGGATTGTCGTGTAGGTGTGTCTGTCATTTCTTTCCTCAGCCGTCGGTATGTCCACAAGTATCAATGTGTAATCATCTTCTACGCTGATTCGCGAGCTCTCCTCTTCATCGAGCGCGGCACGCACGTCAACTATGTCCATTCCAAATTCCCCGGCGACCTCTTCGCACTCGTCCGTCGTCGGCGCCGTCAGCTTTATCCAGCAGCCCGGCTGGAACGAATCCATCTCGTGAACTACCGCGTCATCTGTCCTGTATATATCCAGCATGGTGACAAATCCTCCATCTCATGTTACCAAATATCTCTTCCGCTCGATAATGAATATCAGATTCCATGGGATTTGCCACCTTCCTTTCTCAACCTATTATACTAATTTCTTTGAAAAATTCCTGTTAAATTTATTTAGAAGCAATCTGCCTCAAAATCTTAATGAAGCGTTTTTTATCGAAGATCACCGGGACCGGGTAGATCGGGTTTACCTCTCTATAGGCCCAGGTGGCTATTTTCGGGAAATCACTCTCTGAAATATCAAGGTGCTTCGGGATTCCCATGTCCTCGTTCATATCCTCGACCGCTTTGATAAAACCTGCCGCGCGCTCCTGCCTCGTGCCATCTTTTTCAATATCGCTTACCGAGGCGAGCTTCGCAAGCTCCGGCACTACTGCCGCGCCGTATTCGCGGAGGACATATGGCATCACGACCGCATTTATAAGGCCGTGCTGCATGTGGAGCATTCTGCTTATCGCATGCGCAAGCGCGTGAATATTTCCATAGCCGCTGACGTTCAGCGCCGTTCCCGCCGTATAAGATGCTATAAGCATCTCCTCTCTCGCCTGCAAATCCTCGCCATCTGCGTAGGCTTTCGGAAGCGATTCCATTATCGCTTCGACCGCGTCTTCGCAATCCTCCGCCGTATCGCTCAGATGGTATGGCGTGTTAAGATACGCTTCCACGGCGTGTGTAAGCGCATCCATTCCCGTGTAAGCGGTTTCATCCTGCGGAAGGCTTATAAGAAGTGACGGATCCAATACCGCCACATCCGGCATCAGGTGCGGATCTATTATCGAAAATTTCTGGCCGGTCTCATTGTCAATAAGCGCTGCATTCGCCGTCGTCTCGGAGCCTGTCCCAGCCGTCGTCGGCACCGCTATAAAAAATGGCGTGTCGTGGCGCACATGCATCAGCCCGCGCATCTTCTGAAGCTTCTTTCCCGGTCTTGCTATACATGCGGCCGCCGCCTTTGCGGCGTCTATCGCGCTGCCTCCGCCGATCGCTATAAATGAATCGCAGTCATTTTTTTCATAGAATGCTGCTATCTCCTCGGCCTGCGAGACCGTCGGCTCCTTCCGGACCCAATGGTAGACGACATATCCGGTCTCCCGGTCATTTATAAATGATTCAAAAAATGTGGTCTTCGACACGTTCGGCCCGGTCACTACAAGCGGCCTCTCTGCCTCGTGCCTGTCCAGCAGATCCGGAATCGAAAAGAGCGAATCAACGCCCTCGATCTTCTCGGCGAGCTCAGAATTCCTGTGTCTTATCTTCCTTCCAGTAACTTTCTGATATAATCTGGTGATACATTCTAACGGAACGTCCATAAAAACCTTTCTTTACATAAAAAGCCAACTGTATCATTTTATCACAGCTGTCAAAAATTGCAAATGGGTCAGTAGGGACGGTTGGAGCGGTTGTTATGCTGTCGCGAGTCCGTAGGACGAAGCGAGAGCATTATAAACCGCCCATGCGATAGCCGTCCGCGATTGACGAGTCCGAAGGACGAAGTCAGAGCGGAAACGGCGAACCGCTCTTTTTGTCCCATTATCTGATATTTCTGGGACAGTAGGGACGGTTCTTTTTGTCCCGTTTTTAGATTATTCAGACAATTATGCCTTTTTTAGCCCGAAGCAGCATCGCAGATGGTCGGTCCTCGCTCCGTAGGATTTTCCTGTTCGCGTGTGCGCGCCTAATTGCGGCCTTCTGGCCAATGTATGGTTTTAATACGTTTAAGGCTTAAGCGGGTGGCCACCCAGGCCGCAGCTAGCGCACACGCTCACAACGAAAAATCCTAAGGTCGCGAGCCCGTTCCATTAGGCGGCGCTGCTTCTGGGGTTGAAGTCATTTGTATCTGCAATGGCTTATTTTTAAGGAAGTGCATTTGGACAAAGAAGCTCCGCATGGGAGGGAAATGGGGTAAGCACACTGAAAAATGTTTACTTCCGGCTCCGCGGAAGAGTGGTGATTTCAATATAGGCTTACATATAGTTGAAAATAATCAAATTTGCCTGCCCGCTGCTCAGTATATAAGTACTGATTTCAATATCGACATCCGCGGAGCTGGAAATATACAAGCTCCATTCTCGCAGTTTCAGTATGGATATACATGAGACTAAAAATCTTAAAGACTAAAAAGTCATTCTCGATATAGATTCACGAAGCGTTGAAAATCTTAAACGCTCGAATGTACGCTCTCAATATAGCCTGTCGCGGAGCTGGAAATCTTAAATGCATTGTAGAATTTTCAGAAGCAATGACTGTATATAAAAACTTGAAATGTACTCTTTAAGATTTTTGAACATTATCACACGCATCTTGAGAATGCTTGAAAGCTCTTTAAGAATTTAACTTCCTCCCCGATCTATCTTGAGACTGGAAGAAAGCCGTTATATAAATTTCGCCCCGAAAGGGTCTATACTGAAAAAGTGACCAACCAGATTTCCGTGCAAAAAAAGCAGCACTGCGGATATGGGCGCCCATCAATCAAGAAGCAGCTCCGCTGATACGCGCGCTTTCTAACCAAAAAGCAGCTCTGCTGATACGCGCGCCTTTTAATCAAGAAGCAGCGCCGCAGATAGAGACGGTCTCGCGACCTTAGGATTTTTTGTCGTGAGTGTGCGCGATGTTGCCGCCCGGGTGACCACCTGCCAAAATCATAACCATTATAAGACCATACATTGGTCAGAGGGCGGCACATAGACGAGCGCACACGAACAGAAAAATCCTACGGAGCGAGACCGTCCATCTGTGGCGCTGCTTCGAACTTAAATGTTGTGATTTGTCTGAATATTCAAAAAGTGGGACAAAAAGAACCGTCCCTACTGACCCACTACTGTCCCACTGAGAGGTCGGTGTTTCGGATGGCGTCGCGGACTGCCAGTACTCGCGATGGGGAGACTGAGAGCTCGTCGACTCCCATTCGAAGGAAGGTCTCGGTCAGAGATGTGTCTGCGCCAAGCTCGCCGCAGATGCCGACCCAGGCACCGCCCTTGTGGCCATTTTTGATAGTGTACTCGATCTCGCGGAGAACTGCCGGATGGTGCGAATCTGCGAAATCTTCGAGTTTTGCGTTCTGTCTGTCGCAGGCGAGAGTGTACTGCGTCAGGTCGTTCGTTCCGATTGAGAAGAAATCGACTTCTTTGGCGAGTTCCTCGGACATCCAGACGGCTGCCGGAGTCTCTACCATGATGCCGAGCTCACAGTCTTTGTATGGAAGTTTTTCTTCGTCGAGTTCAGCTTTGACTTCTTTTATGATCTCCTTGATTTTGCGGACTTCGTCAACGGAAATGATCATCGGGAACATGATCGAAATATTTCCATAGAAGCTTGCTCTGTAAAGCGCGCGAAGCTGAGTCTTGAAAATCTCCGGGCGCTTCAGGCAGATTCGGATCGCGCGGAAGCCCATCGCAGGGTTGTCCTCGTGGTCGAGGTGGAAGTAATCGACCTGCTTGTCGGCACCGATGTCCAGGGTACGGATAATGACTTTTTTGCCGGCCATATTTTCAGCGACGGTCTTATACGCTCTGAACTGGTCCTCCTCAGACGGATAGTCGTCGCAGCCGAGGTACAAAAATTCGCTCCTGAAAAGGCCGATTCCGCCGGCGTCGTTCGTCAGGACATCTGCAATATCCTTGACTGAGCCGATATTTGCGTAGACATTTATCTCATGGCCGTCCTTTGTAATATTTGGCTTGCCCTTGAGTTCCTGTAAAAGGCGTCGTTTTTCATCTTCTTCGGCCTTTTTTTCCTTATATGAAGTGAGAACGTCCTCATCCGGATCAATGATAAATTTACCCTCGTAGCCGTCTACGATCCCGAGCCTGCCCTCGAGTCCCTCCTCGTTGAAGTCAACTCCGATGAGCGCCGGAATGTTCATCGTCCTTGCGAGGATCGCGGTATGCGAATTGGTCGAGCCGCCCTTTGTAACAAATGAGAGGACGAGCGACTTGTCGAGCTGTACAGTTTCAGACGGTGCGAGGTCGTCTGCTACAAGTATCGACGGCTCCGTTGCGGTGAAACCGCCTGCTCCGGCGCCGTTTAAAATGCCAACGACTCTGTTTGAAATATCCTTGACATCGGCAGCCCTGCCGCGCATATACTCGTCGTCCATATTTGCAAACATCTCGGAAAAATTGTCCCCGGTCGTTGCAACTGCAAACTCTGCATTGACACCCTGAGTGCGGATAATATTTTCAACTGATTCCTGATAATCGAGGTCGTCGAGCATCATCTGATGCACTTCAAAAACAGCAGCATTGGCCTCGCCGACTTCCTTCAGAGCCTTGTCGTGCAGCTCGCCGAGCTGCTTTTTTGCCTCGTCAGATGCTGCGTGATATCTCTTGATCTCGGCCTCAGCGTCGTCGATCTTCTCACGTTTTACAACTGATTCTTTTTTATGGTAAATGGAAATCTTTCCAATGGCGATTCCGCTGAATACCGGCTTTCCACTGTATTCTTTCTGCACTTTGTACCTCCTGTCACAAAAACCGGGCGATGCATAAACACCCGCCCGGCTCTTTTCAGATCAAAGATTCTCTTTGAGGAATTTCTCGAGGGCTTCTGCAGCCTCGTCCTCTTTTTCTCCGTCACAGGTAACTGTGATCTCCATGCCCTGCTTGATTCCAAGGCTCATAACGCCCAGAATTCTCTTGGCATCTGCTTCTCTGCCATCCTTTGAAATAGTGACCTTGCATGGGAAGCCTGCTGCAGCCTTTACAAAAAGGCCTGCCGGTCTTGCGTGAATTCCCTGTGGATCTGTAATAGTGTACTTAAACTCCTTCATAATGTGACCTCCTTTATTTAGATGGTAGTGTCATGCATATAGCATGAATAACAATGTATAAACCTTGATTTCAAGGGATTTTGCACAAAAAAGAGCAACACCCCCTGTTTTTGTGTATAATGTCAAGTGGCCAAACCAAACATTCTCAC
>QOUV01000025.1 GCA_003862155.1 Lachnospiraceae bacterium | reverse complement strand
TACCCTGAATAGGCTATTTTCGTACCAGATACACAGAAATGCTCACAATATTTGACTCATTCTTTATTTTGAGGAACAATGAAAACCTTTATTTTTCAGGCAAAAAGTGCTTGACAATGTAGGGAGGTTTTCACTATGGCTTATTTACCAGGATTTTTCGGAGAGAATTTATTAGACGACTTTATGGACAGTGTTGATCAGTTTTGGAATGGCCCATCAGTCCGCAGCGCAAGCAATGCCGCTTATGGCCTTATGAGAACAGATATTAAGGAGAACGGTAATAACTACGAGCTGTCAGTTGAGCTCCCTGGATTCGATAAGAGCGATATCTCAGTTGAGCTTAAAGACGGCTATCTGAACCTTTCCGCTAAGCATTCTGAGAACAAGGAAGACAAGGACAACGAAGGCAAGGTTCTTCGTCAGGAGAGATACAGCGGAAGCGTCGCCCGTTCCTTCTATGTTGGCGAGGACTTAAAGCAGGAAGATGTCCATGCGAAGTATGACAATGGTATCCTTGAGCTCACATTCCCGAAGCAGGAAGCTCGCGAGAAGCTGCCGGAGAGCCATATCATAGAGATCCAGTAAGCTGATTTTATATTTTTTATAATCAGGGGCGCGGCACTTTTCTGCCGTGCCCCTTCGTATCCTTTTATAGAGAGGAGGCATAACCGTGAATATACAGAAATTTACCCAGAAAAGTATGGAGGCCATTCAGGACGCCGGGAAACTCGCGTCTGACTATGGCAACCAGGAGATAACCCAGGAGCATCTTCTGCTGGCTCTTTTGCAGCAGGAAAACGGGCTTATCCCAAAGCTTTTCCAGAAGATGGATATAGATGTGGGCTATTTTACAAATGATGCGACGATGATGGTCCAGAACCTGCCAAAGGTGTCAGGCGCGGGACAGAATTACGTCGGAAAAGGTTTGAACGATGTCCTGATCCACGCCGAGGATGAGGCGAAGAAGATGGGCGACGACTATGTTTCAGTCGAGCACATTTTCCTGTCTATGATCAGATTTGCGACAGGATCAGTTAAAGATAAATTCAGAGAGTTTGGAATCACCCGCGAGAGATTCCTCGAAGCTCTTTCGACTGTCAGAGGGAATCAGAAGGTTACGACTGATAACCCTGAGGATACTTATGACTCCCTTGAGAAATATGGCGAGGACCTTGTGAAGAAGGCCAGAGACCAGAAGCTCGATCCTATCATCGGACGTGATGACGAGATCAGAAATGTGATCAGGATCCTCTCCCGTAAGACGAAGAACAATCCTGTACTTATCGGCCAGCCTGGTGTCGGCAAGACCGCAGTCGTAGAAGGTCTCGCACAGCGTATTGTGAAGGGCGATGTGCCGGATAACCTGAAGGATAAGACCATTTTTTCACTGGATATGGGTGATCTTATCGCCGGTGCGAAGTACAGAGGCGAGTTCGAAGAGAGACTTAAGGCAGTGCTGAACGAGGTTAAGAAGTCCGAGGGCAGGATAATCCTCTTCATCGATGAGCTGCACCTTATAGTCGGAGCTGGAAAGACAGAAGGCTCGATGGATGCCGGAAACCTTTTAAAGCCTATGCTTGCGAGAGGCGAACTGCACTGCATCGGTGCCACTACTTTGAACGAGTACCGTGAGTACATAGAGAAGGATGCCGCTCTCGAGCGTCGTTTCCAGAGGGTCCTTGTGGATGAGCCTTCAGTGGATGAGACTATTACTATACTCCGTGGCCTGCGTGAGAATTACCAGACTTACCATGGCGTCCGCATCACTGATAACGCGCTTATAGCAGCCGCAGAGCTTTCAAACAGGTATATTACAGACAGGTTCCTCCCTGACAAGGCGATTGACCTTATTGATGAGGCCTGCGCCCAGATCAAGACTGAGAAGAACTCGAAGCCTGAAGAGATAGATGAACTTGAACACCGTAACATTCAGCTGAAGCTTGACGAGATGTCCCTCGAGAAGGAGACAGATGACATGTCGAAGCAGCGTCTTGAGGATGTAAAGAAAGAGCTCGCTGAGAACAACGAAAAGCTCGACTCCTTGAATGCTGAATGGGAGAACGAGAAGAATGCTGTCGACCGTCCTGCCAAACTCCGTGAGCAGATCGCGAATCTCCACAAACAGATGGAGCTGGCTGAGCGCCAGGGCGACTATACGAAGATGGCTGAGATCCAGAACGGCAGACTCCCTGAGCTTACGAAGGAGCTGAATACTGAAGAGGCCAAGGTCAAGGATGACAATTTAAAGCTTGTACACGAGGCAGTGGATGAGGACGAGATCGCCGAGATAGTAAGCCGCTGGACAGGTATTCCTGTAACGAGGCTGAATGAGTCGCAGCGTGAGAAGATCCTTCACCTCGACGATAAGCTGCATCAGAGAGTCATCGGACAGGATGAGGCAGTTGAGAAAGTCTGCGATGCAATCTTAAGAAGCCGTGCAGGCATAAAGGATCCGAACAGGCCGATTGGTTCGTTCCTCTTCCTTGGACCTACAGGTGTCGGCAAGACCGAGCTTGCCAAGACTCTGGCAGAGGCGCTTTTCGACAACGAGAACAATATTGTCCGTATCGATATGACCGAGTACATGGAGAAATACTCAGTCTCCCGTCTTATCGGAGCGCCTCCTGGATATGTGGGCTATGATGAAGGTGGCCAGCTGACTGAGGCTGTCAGGAGAAAACCGTATTCAGTTGTACTTTTCGATGAGGTCGAGAAGGCACATCCTGATGTGTTCAATATTCTGCTTCAGGTACTTGATGACGGCCGTATCACTGATTCGCAGGGCAGGACCGTGGACTTCAAGAACACGATCATCATAATGACTTCGAACCTCGGCTCTCAGGAACTTTTGAACGGAATCAATGCCGATGGAAGCATTTCGGACAGTGCGAGGGCATCTGTCGAGGCAGACTTGAAGAAACAGTTCAGACCAGAGTTCTTGAACAGACTCGACGAGATAGTCATGTTCCATCCGCTTACTAAGGACGATATCGGGCACATTGTAGGACTTCTTATGAGAAGACTGAACAAGAGACTCTCTGAGAGAGAATTCAAGGTCGAGCTGACTCCTGAAGCCAGGAGCTATATCATCGACCGCGGATTCGACCCGGTTTATGGCGCGCGTCCACTCAGACGATTCCTGCAGAAGCATGTTGAGACGCTTGCCGCGCGGATAATCCTCGAGGGAAAAGTCAACAAGGGCGATACCATCGTCATCGACAAGAAGGCACCGACCAAGCCGGCTGTGCCGAAGGACCCGAATGGCGACGACCTCTTTACCGAAGACGGCCATGTCGAGAACAACCTCGATTCGCTGATGGGCGGAGCGGCTATTGAAGATCTCTACGCCTATGTCAAACGATGACATTTAATGGATAGAAGAAAGCCTCCCATTCTGCTATACTGTTAGCAGATGGGAGGCTTTTTTTATGTATATAGCAAGTGACAAACGATATGAAAAAATGAAATATAACCGGGTCGGAAGGAGCGGCCTGAAATTTCCAGCTGTCTCGCTCGGTTTCTGGCACAACTTCGGCAATAATGGCAGTTACGAAAATATGCGGCAGATGATGCGGACTGCTTTTGACCTCGGTATCACCCAGTTTGACCTGGCAAATAACTATGGGCCGGATTATGGTCAGGCTGAGAAAAATGCCGGCAGAATTCTGCATGAGGACTTCATGCCTTACAGGGATGAGCTTGTGATCACGTCGAAAGCCGGATACGATATGTGGCCCGGCCCATATGGAAACTGGGGCAGCAGGAAGTACCTTATCGCAAGCTGCGACCAGTCTCTGAAAAGGCTGGGGCAGAACTATGTCGATATCTTTTATCATCACAGGCCGGACCCTGACACGCCGCTCGAGGAGACAATGGAGGCGCTGCTTCAGATCGTGCGAAGCGGAAAGGCTCTCTACGCTGGAATTTCTAATTACAACGCCGAGCAGACGACGGCTGCAGTAAAGATCGCGAAAAAGATCCACCTGCCGCTTATAGTCAACCAGAGGCGCTATTCTATTTTTGACAGAAAAATAGAACGGGAAAACCTGAAAAGCACGGCTGAAAAAATGGGCATCGGGATCATTGCCTTCAGCCCGCTGGCACAGGGACTTCTGACTGACAGGTATATAAACGGGATTCAACCAGACAGCCGCATAGCCCACGATGGGAGATATCTCCACAAAGAGGATCTGACTGAAAAGAAATTAAAAGCTATCGTCCAGTTAAATGATATGGCTGCTGCCCGTGGCCAGTCGCTTGCAGACATGGCGCTTGCCTGGATCATGAAGGACAACACAGTGTCGTCAGTGATAATCGGGGCCTCAAAGCCAGAGCAGATAGAGGACAATGTCAGGTTCCTTGAGAACAGCAGCTTTTCAGCGGA
This sequence comes from Lachnospiraceae bacterium, assembly GCA_003862155.1. Lineage (GTDB taxonomy): Bacteria > Bacillota > Clostridia > Lachnospirales > Lachnospiraceae > Weimeria > Weimeria bifida. Next base: position 12,892 of record QOUV01000025.1, on the reverse strand, counting down.
GGAGCTTAAAAAGATTGACGACATCTCAAAAAGCGTGATGTAACAATCAGACAGCAACAAAGAGCCATGCACAGCTGGTAATGTCTGGCGCTCCGCGGATCCGGAGATTACTTTGACAAGTCTCTCGATTTCTGAGCGGCAGTCCTTACTGCGTCGATCATTGCGGCCCTGAGTCCGTCTCTTTCCAAAGCGGCAACTCCCTCAATGGTAGTTCCTGAAGGGGAGGTGACTGCGTCCTTTAATTCGCCCGGGTGTCTGCCTGTGTCGAGGACCATTTTTGCAGAGCCGAGGACGGACTGGGCTGCGAAGATATAGGCCTGCTTTCTAGGCATGCCCTCGGCTACAGCGGCGTCTGCCATGGCTTCGATCACCATATAGATAAATGCGGGTGATGAACCTGAGACTCCGGTAACTGCGTCCATAAGGCTTTCAGGTACGAATTCAGCTTTTCCGAAACTGTTGAAGAGGTCGATGGCTGTTTTTCTGTCATCATCAGTCGATTTCTCATCGGAGCAGAGGGCGCTCATAGCCTCGCCGACCATGGCCGGAGTGTTTGGCATAGAGCGGATTATGTGAAGGTCACCGCCGAGGATGAAATGGAGCTTCTTTAAGTCAAAGCCGGCTGCAATAGAGATGATAAGCTGGTCTTCGGTCAGGACGTGCTTTACCTCTGCGGCGACATCCGGAAGTACGTTTGGCTTTACCGCAAAAAATACAATGTCGGCATTGGCGGCTTCGCAGTTGTCGAGAGTCATTTCAATGCCGAGTTCTGAGGCGATGCGGTTTTTCGTCTCTTCGGTGTGGCAGGAGGCAATGACCTGATCCTTAGATGCCAGGCCATTTTTCAGGATGCCTTTCATAATGGCAGTTCCCATGTTTCCGGCGCCGATAAAACCTATTTTTTTTCTCATATTAAAGACCACCTTTCCTGAGATAAGAGCTGTTTCAATTGAGCTGCTCAGATAAAAACGTTTTTCGATTGCTGGAACTAATTGTATCACAAAAGAATTGTTTTGTGGTAGAATGAAACAAATGTACTTTTTCTAAGGAGATTCATATGGATTTATTTGATTATATGGCTCAGGAAAAAAAGAAGGAGGAGGCGCCCCTTGCCGCGCGGATGAGGCCACAGTCGCTCGATGAGATCGTCGGTCAGGAGGATATCATCGGAAAGGATAAGATGCTCTACCGCGCTATAAAGGCGGATAAGCTCTCGTCGGTCATTTTTTACGGGCCGCCGGGAACCGGAAAAACCACGATCGCCAAGGTCATCGCGCACACGACGAGCTCGGAATTCTGCCAGATAAATGCGACCGTATCCGGCAAGAAAGATATGGAGGACGTTGTATCTAAAGCGAAGGACTCGCTCGGTATGTACGGGAAGAGGACGATCCTTTTTATCGATGAGATACACAGATTTAACAAGGGGCAGCAGGACTATCTGCTCCCGTTTGTCGAGGACGGGACTATAATCCTTATCGGAGCGACGACTGAGAATCCGTATTTCGAGGTGAACAAAGCTCTGCTGTCGAGGTCTGTAATCTTCGAGCTGCATTCCCTTACCTTTGAAAATATAAAAACAATACTTAAGAGAGCCTTAACCGATGAGAATAAAGGCCTCGGTAAGCTTGACATTAAAGCCGATGAGGATGCCATTGATTTTCTCGCAGACATGGCAAATGGTGACGCGAGAAGAGCCTTAAATGCCCTTGAACTCGCGGCCCTTACCACAACACCGGACGCTGAGGGGGCAATCCATATTGACAGGGAAGTGGCATCAGAGTGCATCCAGAAGCGGGTGATCGGATACGACAAAAAGGGCGACGGACACTACGATACGATATCTGCTTTTATCAAGAGTATGCGTGGGTCGGATCCGGACGCGGCGGTCTACTACCTTGCGAAGATGCTTACAGCCGGAGAAGATATCAAGTTTATCGCGAGAAGGATCATGATCTGTGCATCGGAGGACGTAGGAAACGCGGACCCGATGGCGATGGTAGTAGCGGCGGCAGCAGCTTCAGAAGTTGAAAGAGTTGGCCTTCCGGAGAGCCAGCTGATCTTATCGCAGGCCGCGATCTACGTGGCTTGTGCGCCGAAGTCGAACAGCGCGACAAACGCTATCTACAAGGCGATGGACGTGGTTAAGGATACGATGACGGATGAGGAGCCCTCGTATCTTAAAGATGCGCACTACGGCGGTTCATCGAAGCTTGGACATGGAATCGGGTACAAATATCCGCACGACTATCCGGGGCACTATGTAAGACAGCAGTATCTGCCGGACGCAGTGCAGGGAACTGTTTTCTACGAGCCTTCGGATCAGGGAAGAGAAGCAGAGATCAGGAAGCGGCTTGAGAGCCTGAAAAATTCATGATTTGGTAGTCAACCTTTTGACCACCAAATCATAATATAACGAAAAGACCGGGCCACTCGTTTGAGTGGCCCGGCTTTTTTAAAGGGAAGTAAAAAAGGTTTTAAAGAGCTGCTTCGTACAGCCTGCTGATATCTTCTTTCGTGTAGCTCCCCGGAGTGTTTTTGATGTTTCCAGCCGAAACCTTGAGGCAGTTTTCGGTAAGCCACGGGATATCCTCTTTCTTGATACCAAGATCTGTAAGTGTGATATTTAGATCGATATCGGAGAGAAGGTTTCTGACTTCTCCGGCACAGTCCTCAGCAGTGAATCCACCGAGCATACGGGCGATACGGCCAAATTTCAATCTGTTGTGGCTGAATTCGGACTCGATAACCACAGGAGTCAGAGCCGCAAGGCCTTTGCCGTGAGTTGCGTTTACTTTGCCGCTTACCGGGTGCTCCATGCCATGGGCAAGAGTTACACCTGCGGTATTTATTACCATGCCGCCGAAAGTAGCTCCGAGTGTGATGGCTGCCCAGGCTTCGTCGCTGTCATCGCCCTTGTAGAGCCTGACAAGATTTTCAGCGATAAGAGGTATAGCGTAGAGGCAGAGGGCGTCGGTAACAGGCTGTGCATTTCTCGCTGTGAATGCTTCCATGCAGTGGCAGAGGGCATCGAATCCGACAGAAGCGAGAACGCTCTTTGGCATCGTCTTCATGACATCCGGATCTACGATGGAATCCTTTGCGACGATCGCAGGAGTTCGAAGCGACTTCTTGTCGCCGGTCGCAGGATCTGTAAGAACTGCGAAACCGTTGGCCTCGGAACCTGTGCCGCAGGTGGTAGGGATAAGTACGAGAGGGAGGGCTGCTGCACTTGATTTCCTGCCGAAGATGTAATCTGAAATATCACCGTCATTTTTTGCCATGAAGGCGATTGCCTTGGCGCAGTCCAGAACGCTTCCGCCGCCGACTGCGACGATTACTTCAACGCTGTCGTCCTTTGCCTTGGCGGCTCCTTCCATAGCAGTTGTCGTAAGTGGGTTAGGAGTTACCTTGTCAAAAATCTCAGTGGACATTCCAGCCTGATCCAGCAGTCCATTGATCTTGTAGAGAAGTCCTGATTTTTTCGAACTCGAGCCACCGGTTACGATCATGGCTTTCTTTCCATAGGCGCTTGCGAGCGTTCCGACCTCGGAAACTTTTCCGGCACCGAAATGGATATTTACAGGGAGAAAATAGCTGAAATCTGAGGACATTGCAGGAATGTCGTCTGCGGCAGCTTCCTCTCTGCCGAGAGATTTCTCGATGCTCCAGACGGCACTTGCGGCAACTTTGCCCGCAGGAGCAGCTCCCTCGACAGGCTTGCCGTTTATCATTGCGTTGAGCGGAGCGTAGTAACCGAACTTATCCTTATATACAGCTTTGCAGCCGATTATGAAGAAGATGCCGAGAACGTACCAGCCTCCGGCGATAGCCCACTCCTGTGGAGCAAGGGCAGCACCTGAATTCGGAAGGATGTAGAGGAAAAGCATGATTCCGGATGTGATGACTGCAATAGTGCCGCAGAGCATGCCGTGGCTTACTTTGTAGGGACGGGCCATGTTTGGTTCTTTTTTCCTTAAAATAAGGAATGACATCGCAACCATGAAGTAGGCGAGCACACATCCGAAGTTACCTGCATCCGAAACCCAGACGAGCATCTGTCTGCCGAAGAACGGTGCGAGCATACTTAAGATTCCGATAAGCCAGATAGCTGTAGTAGGAGTCTTGTGCTTTGGGCTTAATTTCTTAAATGCGGCTGGGATCATGTATGACTCAGCCATGGAGTAAATGGCACGGCTTCCGCCAAGCATGAACGAGTTCCAGCTTGTGACGATACCGCACATACCGGCGATGATTATGACTTTTGCCATCGCTTCGCTGTGGAAGGCTTTTGCCATAGCGTCGGCGGTGACGAGTCCGGAAGCAGAATAGGAATTTACTATAGACTTTGCATCCATTACGTAGCCTACGGCAAAAATTACGAGGGCGTAGAATGTGATGGCAAGGACAATAGAGAGGAGAAGAACTTTACCTATTTTTTTGAGAGGAATGTTGATCTCTTCTGCTGCCTGAGGGATAACGTCGAATCCTACGAAGAAGAACGGGCTGACTGCAGCTACACGGATGATGTTTCCGATTATCGTACCGTTCGTGCTTCCGTTGAATACCTGTCCATCAAGGTTTGAAGGGGAACCGGTGATAAAGGAAGCGACTACAAGAAGGATTCCAGCAGCACCGATGGCTACCGTAAGGATAGTCTGGAGAATAGCGGCTGTCTTTGCACCCATGAGGTTGATTATGGTTATAAGGAAGGCAAAGACAACTGCAACTGCTACCCATGAGGCGTAAACCTTGAATCCTGCGATCGTGTACATGTAGCCCTTCAGGAACCCCGGCCACAGGTAGGAGATGATGGTAGGGAAGGCGCAGGCCTCGAAACAAACGACTGAGACGTATCCGAGGATGATGGCCCAGGTACAGATGAACGATCCGTAAGGACCCATGGCTCTCATCGAGAAGACGTGCTCGCCGCCGCACTCAGGCATGGCTGGCGTAAGTTCCGCGTAGGTCAGTCCTATGAAAAATATCATGACGCCGCCGATGAGGAATCCGAGCATTGCGCCGATGACGCCGGCCTTCTCAATCCAGTCGCCCGACTGAACGACCCAGCCCCAGCCGATCATAGCGCCGAATGCGATTACGAGGATATCCCACGAGCTGAAAACTTTGTCAAATTGTGATTTGTTCTGCTGTACTGGCATATGATCAATCTCCTTTCTCTTCGAGCATCTCAACAAGCATCAGAAGATACTGGGCTGTCTTTTCCCAACCGAGGAGACTGCTGTCTATTAAGATATGGCGGTTTTTCCTGTCGCCTCTGTAAGTCCCGGTGATGTATTTGTGCCTTGCGTGGTTCTGTTCATCGTTGTAGGAGACAATCTCTTCAGCTTTTTTTCTGCTGACTTTCTGAGTGGACATTACCGACTTGATCCTGACCTCTTCAGGAGCGTAGATGAATACGTTTAAGACATCGTTTCTGTCCTTTAAGATATAGTCGCTGCTCCGGCCGATGATAACGCAGGAAGACTTCTCTGCAAATTTGTGGATTACTTCGAACTGAGCCGAAATAACTCTGTTTGTCAGGTTTGCGTACCTCGGTCCGAGAGTCGTGTCAAATGTGTAGAGCACGCTCTTTTTCTGGTCGGCCTTTTCTACAAGGTCTTTGTCAACTCCGATTCTCTGAACGACACTGTCGACGAGATCTCTGTCATAATATTCGATTCCGAGCGCCTTGGCGAGCATCTGACCTATCTGAGGTCCGCCGGCTCCGTATTCGCACCCGATTGTAATAACGATATGTTTCATTCGCTTATTCCCTCATTTTTCTAAAAAAGGCCGCTGAATACTACTGTATTCAGCGGCCTCATTGCCATCTGGTATATGGAAGTTATTTTATGCTAAAAGTGGCTTGTCCCAAAGGTGAAGCTTGGTTCCGATGCCTTCCTTTACGGCTCTGTTGTAGCAGACTGTGCCCCAGGCGACATCCTCAACAGGCATTCCGCCTACTGAGTAGACGATAATCTCGTCGTCGCTCTCACGGCCTTTCTGCTTTCCGTTAATGATCTTTCCGACATCTTTGATATCGTCATCTGTGATCAGGCCCTCATGCTCCATATCCATGAACTTAGTGCCGACCATCGTGACATTTCCATAAGTAGGATAAGGGAACTCGGATGCCCATGCCTTGTAAAGTCCAAGTGCGTCAACTGCAAGTGTGCAGCTCTTTGCGAGATAGTCTTTGTCGAATTCAGCACCGCCCGGGCAGGCGAAAGTGCATCCAGGCTTAACCCACTCTTTCTCAACCTTAGGATATTTGCTTAAGTCGTGGCCGCTTGTAGCAGCGAAGATAACGATATCTGAATCTCTTACAGCATCTTCAAGGGTGTCGACCTTTTCGACTTTAACCTTCGGATATTTCTCTTTGGCGAATTCAGTGAACTCGTCGATTCCTTTCTGGCTTCTTCCCTTGACCTTTACGAGCTCGATCGAAGGGCAGGCAACCATCATAGCTTCAAAGGAAGTTCTTCCGATAACACCAGGTCCGCAGAGACCTGCGACCTTTGAATCCTTCTTTGCGAGATACTTAAGTCCGGCTCCTGATGTAGCGCCAGTACGGTAAGCACTGATCAGGTTGGCTGACATAAATGCCTTCGGAGCACCTGTATCCTTGTCTGTCAGTGTAAACATCAGGATAGAACGAGGAAGTCCTTTCTTCTTGTTCTCCATGTTTGAGCCGTACCACTTGACTCCGGCGTTATCAAACGGAGCACCGATATATGCAGGCATTGCCATGAATCTGCGGTCCTCGCCTTTGCCTGAAGGCATCTCAGGGAATGGAGATTCTTCAGGGAATGCCAGCTTGGTGCCGTGTGAATAGTGGTTCTCGCCGCCCATCATAAAGTCGCCGAGATCGAGAAGAGAAAGAACCTTGTCCATAGTCTCGACGCACTCCGGCATGTCTGTGACACCGGCCTTAACCATGTCCTCTTCATTCAAAAATAAAAAATCAACTGCTGGATATTCACTCATAACTAATGCCTCCTGTAAAAATAATCTTTTTTTCCTAATCCGGACTATCGGGAAAACAAAAAAGGCGCCACGTTAAACGGCGGAAAAACCATTCAACGTGACGCCCTTGTCATCTCTGTTGCCCCATATTTTGGCATTATTCTGAATGAAATTATTGTAAAAATCGGCACTAAAATATTTACATCCACAAAAAATGATTTATACTACTTCACATAGATTTGGAACGAGGAATGATTTTATGGAGACAAAGAACTGGAAGAAAGACAAGCTTCGCGCCTCGCAGCCATTCTTTGTATTAGACAGCGAAAGCTTTATACAGGAGTCGTACAGAAAGATGGGGATTTCCCATTTTTATATGATCCGCAAGGAAAAAGGAGTCACATTCAGGGCGATACCGGATGGCTGTATCGACTTTATCTTCAGCTATAGTGAGGATGGGCTCAAAGCCTCTGTACTTGGCACTCCACTGTCTGCCAAGGACGACATGATGGGCGGCGATACGGACATATTCGGGGTAAGGTTCCTGCCGGGAGTGCGGCCGACAGGGCTTACAGTAAAGCTTAAGGATCTGGCTGATATGGCGCTTCCGCTCAAGGATTTCTACACTGATGAGTTTGATTTTGACGGGCTTTATAAGCTTGACGACTTTATCTCAAGGGTCCGTTTTTTCCTAAGCCAGTACAAGAAACTGGAAAAGAGAGAACCGAAGCCTTATGGAAAAGAGGCACTTTTCAATGCGGTCTGTGATATGATCTACCACACTGACGGACAGATCAGGATATCAGATCTGGCGGTAGAGACGAGCTACTCTGAGAGGTACATCAGGAAAGTCTTCATGGAGGAGATGGGATTTTCTCCAAAAAAATTCTGCAGCATTTTGAGGCTGCAGCGTGCGATAGAGTTTATAAATTACGGTTATGACGAGGATACTGCAGACTGGGCCACAGACTTAGGCTATTACGATCAGTCGCAGTGTATCCGTGATTTCAGAAGGTATCTCGGGATGACTCCGAGACAGTACAGAAAACTCGTGCGGGATGGAGACTATGTCGGAAGGGCGGTTTATGCTCACGACATAGGACTTAAGATATAAGGCTTCAGATAAATCCGGTGTATGGGGTCTGAGCCACACTGTTGTACATCCATTTGATCAGAGTTATGAAATCAAACACCGGAAGCTGTACCGCGCTCTGAACGGCGCAGGCGTATGGCGGCATATCGCTGCACTCGAGCACTACGGCACCGATCTTTGGGTATTCTTCTACGGCTTCTTTTGCTTTACCGACCACTTCTTTTGTGACGATAGAATTGTCAAAATATCCGCGATCTTCAAGAATTGCAGAAAATTCCTTCTCGTGGCGCAGATCTTTTATTACAAGTCTCGATTCCATTTCTTCCGTTATCCCGACATCCCTAAGGAGATGAGGGGTGATAGATGCCTTGTTTGCAGTGAGGACTGCGATCTTCTGATCTGGCTTTAAGATTGGAAGGATCCAGGGTATCTGCATAAGGCTTGACATTGCAGCCGGGATATCGAGGCTTCTGGCCAGAAATTTTTGATAATTTCCAAAAAAACCGCATGCCCCTGTTACTGCTCTGCAGCCTTCACTCTGAAGCTTTAATGCAGCTTTAAGGACCATGTCCTTAACCTGCGGCTCAGTATTGAAAAGTTCCGTCTCTTTCAGCCCCTCGACAGGCATAAGCCTTACCGGGAACGGATAAGTGTAACCGTTTACAACGTTTCCGGGAAGCATCGGATAGGATACGCAGTCGATATAAATTATACCGATTGGAAAACCTGCGATATTCTGTCCCGGCTTCATCTGTATTATTGTCTGGTTTGTTTCCGGAGTCATATATCCATATTGATAATTTTCAAACATATTCAGGCCTCCAATCCGGTGTAATTATGCGAACCGCTTGAAATCGAGCTTGCTGATATCAAAATCCGTCGGCCTGCCTGCTACTATCTCTGCCATGAATTTTCCAGTGATGGGAGAGAGGCAGATGCCGTCGCCTTCGTGACCTGCTGCAATATAATATCCCGGGATGCTGTCAACATCGGATACTATTGGGAGATGGTCTTTTACGAATGGCCTTACACCTGAGTAGGTGCGGATGCACTTTATATTCGCAAGCTCCGGGAAAAATCTCATCGCGCGCTCGCAGATGGCTTTTACAGTCTCGATTTCAGTTCTGATGTCGTAGCCTCTGAAGAGTCTGTTGCCGCCGACAAGCAGGTTGTTGGAATTCGTGTATTCGAGGTTAAAGGCGATATTCTGATCTTCGACAAGCTTTGAGACTTTTCTCTTGAAGTTGATGCTGTCAAATTTGCTCATCATGTAGCCGTACTCCATGATCTTGTTATTGCAGAGGCGCGGAGTCTGCTCGGAAACGAGGTTTGTACCTTTTCTCGGTTCGATAGGAATGCTTAGACCTGTCAGCTTTCCTACGAATGGAGCCCAGGCACCGGCGCAGTTTACGATGCGCTTTGTGTGTATCGTCCCGTAATTGGTCTCTAAGCTTTCGACTGCATTTGTCTTGTCGTTCAGATTGATCTTTGTGATCTTGCAGTAGGTGTATTTTTCAAGGCCGAATTTTTCAGCTTCATATGTAAATGCAAAACAGAGACGGTAAGGATTTACTGCGACGCTGCTCTCAGGTGGTGTGTAGAGAGCACCATACAGATCCTTTGAGATATGCGGCTCCATCTCTGACAACTCGCGGCTGTCTATCATGCGCATCTTGTAGCCGTCCTTCTGCTGGGCTTCGCAGTATTTGGAAGCGGCGGCAAATTCCGGTTCGGTCTCACAGACATAGAGGCAGCCCTTCGGGGTGTATTCGAAATCGTAATCGAACTCCTTTGCGAGCTTCCCGAAGTAGTCGATGCTGGCCTGGCCCATTTTGGTATCAAGCCCTGGGAGCTTGTCGCAGATTACTGCAACTGCGTCGCAGTGGCTTGAAGAGCCGCTGGCAATATCACCGCGCTCGAGGAGAGCTGTCTTGTATCCCTCTTTGGCAAGGTGGTAGGCGACGCTCGTTCCAATGGCTCCGGCGCCGATTACCACGATATCGTAATATTTTTCGTTAGTCATCTTCAACATCCCCTTTCGCTAATTCTCCAAAAGTTACAGGACGTACAGGAGGCCTGACTGATGAGGTACCGGTCTCGGAAGCGGGAACTCCAAGCTCTTTTGATATGATCTGCTGGACAAGTTTCTCACAGGTCCTTCCCTGACACAGGCCCATTCCGGCTCTGGTCCTTCTCTTGACACCGACCACATCTCTGGCACCATCGCGAATGGCTTTTTTGATGTCGCCGACAGTGACTTCTTCACAGCGGCAGACAAGCATATCATCTGCTAATGCTTCACTCATGGCTGATACCCCCTTTCAATGCTTCTGACTTCATTGGCGTACTCTATGGGAATATCGATAGTGACAACGGGAGTGTGATCGTAACTGGCAGGATTTACAACTTTGCTTACAGTTCCGTCACAGATGTATTCTCCCTTTCTATCGACTGCGTGGCACTTATCGCCCACTTTCGGGACAGGGTAGTACTCATAAGGAAAAGACACTGACGCGATTCCCCTTCCCTTAGTCTTGTTCACTACGAAAATTGCCATGCCCGGACATTTTGCTATGCAGTTTCCGCAGCCTATGCATTTTCTGGTATCTATAGTTGGAAGATTTGTGATGGGCGAGCCGATATGGATAGCTCCGAATTTACACGATGCTTCGCAGGGATTGCACGGTATGTTCTGAACACACTCGATTACGGCAACTGGTCCTTCCTGATATCTTTTTTCATCCGGGAGAGTCTGCAGAGATTCCAGTTCACTATATTCCAGATATCCTGTTTTAATATATGACATGATGACTCAACCTCCTTAATCTGTTTCTACTTATTGGAATGCTGCAGGGACCTTTACAGTCTCGCTGTATTCCTCCATCATGGCTTTCTTTTCTTTCATACGGCGCTCGCCAAATGGCCCGAGCCGGAGTGAATCAAGCCTTGACCAGATCTCGCTCCTCATCGCATCTGCATCTTCATGGGAAATATATCCGAGCTCCTCAGCTGCACTTATTCCTGCGATCTTACCCTCGTCGAGTGCGGTGTTCGCCTCCTCAACTCCGGTGCTGTCGCCGGCTACAAATACACCTTTCACCGAAGTCTCAAGCCTCTCGTCGTGGATCGGGACGTAGCCTCCGAGCGGACCGTGAAATTTCAGGGCGCAACCGGCGAGTTTTACGAGATCCATTGTCGGCTTCATTCCGGTTGCAAGAGTGATCACGTCACATTTTAAAGTCTCTTCAGTACCAGGGACCGGCTGAAAATGGTCGTCAACAGCGGCTGTAACGCATCCGCATACGGAGCCGTCCTCTCCGGCAAGTGCTTCGATGATCGTGCGGCTTGTATATATAGGAACGCCGGCCCGCCGGATCTTTGCCGCGTGTACCGAATAGCCGCCGACCTTTGGAGCAGCTTCGAGAAGGGCAACTACATTGCATCCGGCCTGCATCAGCTGATATGAGACGATGAGTCCTACGTTTCCACTGCCGATCATTACGATATTTTCACCAGGTCTTACATGGTTTACATTTACCATGGTCTGAGCGGCACCGGCACCCATTACACCAGGGGTGGTCCAGCCTTTGAACCGGATCGCGTTTTCTGAAGCGCCGGTCGCGATGATTATCGTTTTGGCTTTAAGAGTTACGAGGTCCTTTTCCCCGTTGTCAAGTCCCCGCTCGATTCCGACTTTCCCGCCAGGGAAGATTCCGATTACAGTGCTCTGCAGCCAGATCTCAACTCCCGCATCACGGGCCTGCTTTAAAAGCAGGCTTCCTATTTCATAACCGCGGGTCCCGGAGTGGTGGGCGCTCGATCCGAAAAATTTATGAATCTGTTTAAAGAGCTGCCCGCCAGCTTTTAAATTCAGGTCTACAAGCAGAGTATCTGCACCGGCCTTTCCGGCTTCAATGGCTGCCGATAATCCTGAAGGACCGGCACCTATTACCAGCACATCTTTATGAATCATGGCGAACCTCCTTTGAAAGACCATCCTGAGTCTCAACTACCATTCCGTCGTGTGCAGGAGTTATGCAGGTCCTGACATTTGGAATGCCATCTACGACCATCGCGCAGTCGGTGCACTGTCCTATTCCGCAGAACAGCCCTCTCGGCTCATGGCGTTTTACGGTGTAACGATTGATTTTTATCCCGGCGGCAAGGAGTGCGGACAGGATCGGCTCACCATCGTAAGCCGGTATCTTTTTGCCATCGACTGTGATCTGAATTTTCTGTCCGGCTGGCTTGCAGTCAAGAATGATATGATTTTCTATCCGTTCACCCATTATTTTGACCTCCAGTTTAAAAAATAAATTAAAATACGGCTACGAACTCCATCTCTACAAGGCATCCGTCAACCATATCTACGCACTGGGTACAGCACCTTGCCGGGAAATCTCCCTCATCGAAGTACGCTCTGTAGACTTCGTTCATCTCAGGGATAAGTGAGATGTCCTTGATGTAGATCGTTACCTTGCCGACATCTGCAAATGAGGCACCGGCTGCTTCGAGAACTGTCTTGGCGTTCTCCATTGTGGCTGTGGTCTGTGCCTTGATGCCGCCTTCAACTACCGCGCCGCTTACGTCAGTCCCGATCTGGGTAGTGAAGATAATGTTTCCCATCTTTACTCCAAGAGCATAAGGTCCTTCACACTCGCCGCACTTTGATGATGTAATCTGTTCTCTCTTCATAGTAATTACCTCCCTACATTGTCAAGCACTTTTTGCCTGAAAAATAAAGGTTTTCATTGTTCCTCAAAATAAAGAATGAGTCAAATATTGTGAGCATTTCTGTGTATCTGGTACGAAAATAGCCTATTCAGGGTA
>QOUV01000024.1 GCA_003862155.1 Lachnospiraceae bacterium | reverse complement strand
GATGGATACCATGCCCGGATAGACAGATTCAGACATTAAAGCTGTACAATCACTACAAAATATGAAATTTTCAAGGTGCACCAGAGGTCTGGCCCGATTTAATTATCGAGTTTCGACCCCGACATCTTCTTATTTTACATTTTCGGTCCAGGGACCATATTAATAAAAAATACGGTTACTGGAATTGCTGACATCGTAGAGCCAAGGTCACAAGAATATGTAAAAAAATCTGAACATATGAAAACTCACTGATTAAAGTTTCAATTACAATTAAAAGATATTAAAGGGGGATTGATAAAATTTCAAACACAAAATAAAGCCACACTCCTTTCTTTTACATGGGAAATGCGATACACTTATTCAGCGCGATGAAAAATCAGCGTATATTTTTTAATCTACATATAGGAGATGTTATTATGAAAAGAAAAATGTTAAGCCTTATACTTTCTGCCGTTATAGCTGCATCCTGCTTTGGATGTGGAGCATCAAAAAGTGCTTCTGGAGATGTTTCTGCCGAGAAGACAACTAAGGCAGAAACTGAAGATGAAACAGAGAATAATGAATCGGAAGAAAAGCCTGAAACATCTGGGACAGATACTGAAGAAAATTCAGAATCCGAGACAAAAGAATATACAGATGATCAGAACGCTTCTGACAGCAGTGATAAATCTGATGAGGTCGATAAAAAAGCTTTTAATAACCTTCTGAATGATATAAATAATCTCGAAGTTGGAACAGCCGGAAGCTCGTTAAAAACAGCGGCAACAACAGCCGCCTTCTGCGATTTTCTGTACTCAACACCTGAATCAGCTGGTGACAAACTCACAGCGGATTTTAAGAATTATGTTTCTTCGGCTGACAAGGATACATTTCTTGCCAATTTTGAGATCATTGAAAACGAATACAGGGAGTTCATTGATTCATCCGAAGACGAATCGTCTCTCTTAGACGATGCCGGAGTCTCCAACTCGAAATATCCCTATGATCATAAGAAAATCCCACTTATGGAAAAGCTCTGTGAAACGGCAAAGTCGCTTAAATAACAGTGGCCAGTCTGATATTTTCTGCCTTATCCCTCCCACGTTCTTTCTTGCGGTCCACCCCTTCCGGTGTTATAATTTTTCCCATGAATAAAAAAGTACTACACACACTGGAATTTGACAAGATAATTGAAAGGCTTGCCGCATTTGCGACCTCGGACAAGGGACGGGAATACTGCAGGCTTTTAAACCCGATCAGCGACATTGACAAGATCCGCGTCAGACAGAAAGAGACCGGAGATGCACTGCAGAGGCTCTTTAAAAAGGGCGACGTGTCATTTTCTGGAATCCACGATCCGTATATTTACAAGAAGCGCCTTGAGATTGGAAGCTCGATGAATACGGCTGAGCTTCTCTCTGTGGTGAGCCTCCTCACTGTCGCCTCGCGAATAAAAAAATACGGCGAGCCAGGCAGAACAGAGACTAAAGCAGATTCGCTGACTCACTATTTCAATGAGCTCGATGACATAGAGACACTCAGAAATGAGATCAGCCGCTGCATTGTTTCAGAGGACGAGATCGCCTCGGACGCGTCTCCGGCGCTTCGGGCTATAAGGCGCCAGATCGGGCTGATGGGTGACCGCATCCATTCCAAAATGACAGAGCTGCTCAATTCCCAGAGAGATTATCTGTCTGACTCCGTGATCACGATGCGTGACGGAAGGTACTGCCTGCCGGTCAAATCCGAGCACAAGAGCTCGGTTCCGGGCATGGTTCACGACCAGTCTGGATCCGGTGCTACTCTTTTCATAGAGCCTGCTGCCGTCGTGTCACTAAATAACGAGCTCCGCGAACTTCAGCTCAGTGAGCAGGAGGAGATCAAGAAAATCCTCAAGGAGCTTTCAGAAAAAGTCTACGAATATATCGGTACGATAGTTCAGGATTTTAAAATATTGGCGGAGCTGGATTTCATTTTTGCCAAGGGAAAACTGGCGCAGAGCGAGAATGCGATGGAGCCGCTTTTAAATACCGACGGACGAATTGACTTAAGGAAAGCGCGCCATCCGCTGCTCGATCCGAAGAAGGTCGTGCCGATCGATGTAAACCTCGGAAAAGATTTCGATGTGCTCGTAGTTACAGGCCCTAATACAGGCGGAAAGACCGTATCCTTAAAGACTGTCGGCCTCCTCACTCTGATGGCCTGTGCGGGCCTGTTTATCCCGGCAGCGGACAGATCTGAGATTGCAGTCTTTAACGATGTATATGCCGACATTGGAGACGAGCAGTCTATCGAGCAGTCGCTCTCGACGTTCAGCTCACACATGACAAATATCGTAAGTATTTTGCGTCAGGTGCATATGCCGCAGAAGGCAGAGCGCACGGCTCTCGTGCTTTTTGATGAACTCTGTGCAGGAACTGATCCGGCAGAAGGTGCCGCGCTCGCTGAGTCTATCCTCGATGAGCTGCACCGCGAGAGAATCAGGACAATGGCCACGACCCACTATCCGGAGCTCAAAGCCTACGCACTTACGACTCCGAGAGTCGAGAATGCGAGCCTTGAATTTTCAGTTGAGACGCTTTCCCCTACTTACAGGCTTCTGATCGGAGTCCCGGGAAAGTCGAACGCTTTTGAGATAAGCAAAAAACTCGGTCTTTCCGAAGACATCATAGAAGACGCCGCTTCGCGTATGAAGCGTGAAGACCAGAATTTTGAAGATCTGGTAACAGGTCTCGAGCAGAAGCAGTCCGCTGTTTTAAAGGCGCAGGATAAGGCCTCGAAAGCTGCCGCAGAGGCAGAAGCACTTTTGAACCGTGCGAAGCAGAAGGACGCCTCGCTCTCCGACAGATCCGACGCGATACTCGCCAAAGCCAACGCCGAAGCCGCCGAGATCCTGCAGCGTGCGAAGGACCAGGCCGACACAGTTATCAGGAACTTCAACAAATACGGAACTGCCACTCCAGACATGGCAGAGATGGAGAGACAGCGTTCCGCTCTCGGCGAATCCATAAAGGCCCACCAGGGCAAAGCCGCCGTAAAGCCTAAGAAGACCACCGCCCTGAAGGGCAAAAAAGCCGACGCGAAGAAACTTCGTATCGGCGACGATGTAATCGTGCTCTCTATGAATCTGCGTGGCACAGTCCATACCCTTCCCGACGCCAGAGGAAATCTGACCGTTCAGATGGGCATCCTGCAGTCGAAGGTAAATATAAATGACATCGCCCTTGTAGACGAGCCGTCTTCCTCTTCAAAGAAGAGAAGCGGCGGGTCCAGGCACTCTATGAGCAAAGCCTCCACTATTTCTCCGGAGCTTATGCTTATCGGAATGAATTCAGACGAAGCTATTCGCACTCTCGACAAATATCTTGACGACGCCAGGCTCTCCCACCTTTCGCAGGTCCGCATAGTCCATGGCAAAGGGTCCGGAATTCTCCGCAAAGCAGTCCACAACTACCTTGCAAAGCAGAAAGATATCAAAGACTACCATCTGGCCGCGTATGGAGAAGGAGACACCGGAGTAACTATAGTCGAATTTTAAAAAAGAGGCTTGATCAGCCTCTTTTTTTCATGCATTCTGAGTTTTATTTTTTCCAATAAGAGAAAACAGTATGATTATAAGCAGCAGTATTGTCGAAACCATCGAGCCGTTATGCCAGTCGTAGGCATTGAAATAGCTTCCGATCAGGCTTCCCATGATGTAAGTCGAATTGTAGAGCATATCCAAAACTACATAGTTTGTCATCGCCGGGAGAAAGACCATCGTGATACCGCTCGCTATGCCGGGCATAGACAGAGGCAGGATCACCGATAAAAACAGGCTCTTCCTGTCGGCTCCGAGGTCTCTGCCCGCCTCGAGCAGGGACTTATCCATTTCATCGAAAACATTAAAAATCGGCAGGATCATAAACGGCAGAAAGTCATAGATCTGCCCTATTATCGTATTAAAAAACGGATAATATGCGAGGTTTCCCTCGACTAAGTCAAGGACCTCTTTCAGTGCAGTAACTCTCAATGTGAAGTTTATCCACATCGGGATCACTGCCAGAAGCAGCAGGATATTTTTCTTCTTAAAGCCGCTGCGGGCGAGCGCATAGGCTGTCGGATACGCGATAAGCAGACAGAAGACAGTTGTAACGAGTGCGACAAAGAGGCTGTAGACCAGAGTAGCTATAGTCCTTGAACTTTTGAAAAATCCGAGAAAATTTTCAAGTGTAAACTGTCCGCTGCCGTTCGTGAAGGTGTAGACAAATACGACTGCGAGTGGCGCCATTACGAAAATTATAAGAAAAATCACATAAGGTATGCCGAGCATACTTCTTTTAAACCGCATGTCTCTTCACCTCCTCTTTTCCCATGGAAACCTGTAGCATCTGACGTTCGTCCACATCTGTGATACCCTGCGGTTCGCCTGATTTGAAAAACATTTCATAACCGCACATCTCTTCAGGATATCCTCCGTCGGATACTGCGCGAAGAGCTGCCTGTCAAGCTGGTCCGGATCGGCCTTTATCACACATTTTTTTCCAAAGAGATAGCTCAGGTCGTAGTCCACTGCATTTTTCTCTTCGGAGCCGTAAACGTAATTTACGTACTCCTCCACCATCGGGTCATCCCCGCCGGTTATCGCGGAAGTGTAGCCGATGTAGTACATGTTTCTTATCGCAGATTCCGGACGGGAAATATAATTGATAAATGCCTCGGCAGCCTGCTTTTTATCTTTGTCGTCCTTTACTCCGTCGCTGAGCATGACCCAGCCGTCAAACCAGAGGTTCGAGCCCTCTTCGGGCACTGCGTAGCAGAGCCTGAGCCCGTCCTTTTCAGCCTGATTTATAGAGAATACGCCGTCGCCCGACCACTGCAGGCTCGCGTCAGCTTTTCGAGTGACAAGGTCCTGTTTTGCCGAGTCAGTCTCCATCGAGTAGGCATTCTCTCTCATATCTGTGATCACATCTTCGACCTGGTTCACAGTTTTCTGCGATGTATCGTTAAGGATTTTTGAAATATCTGCGCCGTTTTTTGCGAGCTCTTTTTCCTTCGCAATGGCAAGCCCCGCAAAATATGTATCGCGAACAGAGTCCTTTATCGTAAGGCGCTTGTAGTATTTTTTATTCAGGTAAATACGAAAGCTCGAAGCGTCTTTCTTATCGACTTTCGAAGGGTTGTAGACCGTCCCCAGCGTGCCCCACATATAGCCTGCCGCATAGTCTGTAAGCGGTTTGCCGCCCTCTTTTAACCCTTTCATCCTTTTAAAAATATACGGAGAGACGCCCTTTGCGTAGTAATTGTAAGCGCTTTCCTTATTGTAAAAGTCTTTAGAAAGCGGCTCGAGCTTATTTTCCCTGATAAGCTTCATGATCATGTATTCCGAAGGACAGACGAGGTCGAAGGAGTTGCCAAGTGTCATCTGATTGTAGAGGTCCTCGTTGGTCCCGTAGGTAGAATAGAGGACGCGGACTTTTTTCCCGTACTTTTCCTGGTACCACTTTTCAAAGTCGTTTACCAGCGGATCGACGCCACGGATCTTCTGTCCGTCCGAAAGCGTGATGGTCTCCGACGCGTCCCAGCCGCCTTCGTCTATATACTCCTCTGAATTTGCTATCCGAAGAGTCACGACATCGTCCGTGACAGGAGTTGTGCCGGATGCTTTTCCGCCGCAGCCGCAGAGAAAAAGCATTACAAAAGTTAAAAGAATTGCAACTTTTTTCATGGATTTTCCACCCTCCTGCTCCTGACATTCGCGGCAATGACCACTGCGACCGCTATGAAAAATATCAGGGCTGACAGCGCCCAGAGTGCCGTTTTTATCTCTGTCTGGGCACCTTTCGTCGCGTTTACTGTGTATGTGCTTATCGTATCGAATACGGCCGGCTTCGTGTATGTCGTGACAAAATAGTCGTCCATCGAAAGCGTCACGGCCGTGAAAAATCCCGAGCCTATCGCCGGTGCGAGCTGGCGCAGTACCACTTTAAAAACAGCCTGGCCCGGCGTGCAGTACAGGTCAAGCGCCGCCTCGTAAATCCTGTGGTCCATCTGAGAGAGCGCCGGCATCACCTGCAGATAGACAAACGGCGTGCAGAGCGCCATCTGACCGGCTACCAGAGGTATATAGGTATCTTTGTTAATTCCAAGCACTACGACCAGCAGAATACAGACTGAAAATCCAGTCACAACATCGGCATTTACCACCGGCACCTGATTCATCGCCTCTATCAGATTCCTGTTCCTTTTTTTGCTGTAAAAAGCCCCGATAGCTCCAAATGTCCCGAGGACCGTCGACAGCACTCCAACGACAAGCGCCAGCACGATAGTTCCGAATATCATATTCAGAAGTTCAGGCGTCGTAAAAAGCGTCCGGAAATTTTTCACAGAGAAATGACCCGCCTGACCTATCATCGAAGCATCTGTAAAGCTATAAAACGCCAGTACAGCGATCGGCAGATACAAAAAAGTATATACTATTATCAGCCAGACTACCGGCAGCACTCTTTTTTTCTTCATATAAGCTCCCTGTATCTGAACTTGTCCTGAGGCACCACGATACTGACGCGGTCGCCCATATTCCAGAGCCAGTCGTCATCCGCGTAGTAGTCCTCGTCATTGTCACCACGGACTATGTAGGTGTAGTGGTCACCGATGTACATAATCGCGTCAATATTTCCGGTCACGAAGCCTGCCTCCGGATCATCCGAAAGGTCCGCATCCTTAGACTCAAACACCACCTGGACTTTACTTCCCGGTGCCTTATCTCTCATAAACTCTGCATCTGGTGCAAGTGTAAAATAGGTAAAATCCGCGCTTCCATCCTGATTTATCACGCCGTCGAATACGTTCATATCCATATCGTGCCGCATCAGGTGGATGTACTCTCTCGGGAAATCAATTCCAATAGTGCTCCCTGTCTCGACTCTGCTCTTCCCATAAACCGTTACCTCGTATTTGCCGAATTCTGCGGTTATCTCGTGGTGAGATCCCTTGTAAATATCGCTCGTCACGACCGCGTCTATAGCGCCCTCTCCGGCCCCGGTAATCTCTACATTTTCCGGCCTTATCATGGCCTCGATCCTGGTTCCTACCGGAAGATCCGAGTCCGTCTTAAAAATCTTCCCCGCGAACCTCGCACGTTTTTTATCTGTCACATCACCTGTGAAAATATTGCTGACACCGATGAAATCAGCTACGAAAATATTTGCCGGCCGGTCGTATATTTCTTCCGGAGCACCCTCCTGCTGGATCACACCGTTTGCCATTACGACTATCCGATCTGAGAGGTTCATTGCCTCCTCCTGATCGTGGGTGACATAGATAAAAGTCATTCCAAGGTTGTCGTGCATATTTCTTATCTCTGCCTGCATCTCGAGACGCATCTTGTGGTCTAACGCCGAGAGCGGCTCATCCAGAAGCAGGATTTCCGGTTCATTCACAATAGCTCTTGCGACTGCCACACGCTGCTGCTGTCCGCCTGAGAGGGAATCGACATTTCTCTTCTCAAAGCCCTCGAGGTCAACGACCGAGAGGGCGTGCTTTACCTTCTGCCTGATCAGGTTCTTGTCGACCTTTCTCTGCTTCAGACCGAAAGCGATATTGTCATATATATTTAAAAATGGAAAAAGTGCGTACTTCTGAAATACAGTGTTTATCGGCCGCTTCTCTGGCGGCAGCTGGCCGATGTCCTCGCCATGCAGTAATATCTCGCCGGAATTCGGCAGATCAAACCCGCCTATCATCCTGAGGAGCGTCGTCTTCCCGCAGCCAGACGGCCCCAAAAGCGTTATAAGTTCACCTTTCTTGACTGTCAGGTTCAAATCTTCAATGACATTGATGCCATCTTCGTAGCTTTTTGTGATATGCTTCAGTTCCAGAATATTTTCCATGGACCAGCTCCTCTTTCGGAATATGATTAGATTTATGAAATGATTTGGTGGTCAACCTTTTGAACACCAGATCATTATATAATAAAAACGCTTCGGCCTCTATATATTTTTTGTAAAAAAATAAGGTCTCTCGGCCAGATATCATTTATGTCCTCTTGAAGCTGTATGTCGCGGCCGTCTATTCAATCCGGTCTGGCCACAAAAAAAGAGCCGCCGGCACTTTCGTAGTGCCGAGCGGCCTTTTTTGTAGTCGTTATTTGCTTAAATTAAACGAGCTCGAGAACAACTTCGAGAGCACCATCGCCCTTACGCTGACCAACTTTGATGATACGTGTGTAACCACCGTTCCTGCCAGCATACTTTGGAGCTATCTCATCGAAGAGCTTTGCAGCAAGGTCGACCTTCTTTGTGTCAGCCTTCTTCTTTCCGTTCTCTGTAACATCGTAGAGAACTGAAAGGATCTGACGGCGAGCGTGAAGACGTGAAGGCTGATCCTTCTTGATCTTCTTCTCCTCGGTAACATACTCAGTTACCTTCTTGCCGTCCTTCTCGACCTTTACTCTGTGTCCATCAGCGTCCTTCTTAGGAACCTTTGCCTGAACGGTAACTTCATCAAAGTTATCCTTCTCTTTGATGGCAAGGGCAATAAGCTTCTCAGCGATCTTCTGAACTTCCTTAGCCTTAGCCTCAGTTGTAGTGATGCGGCCGTGCCAGATGAGCTGTGTTACCTGGCTGCGAAGAAGAGCCTTACGCTGTGAACTTGTTCTTGATAATTTTCTGTAATGTGTAGCCATCTTTCTAACCTCCTGTGGCTTGCGGAGCCTAACTCTTATGGACTTACAGGCACCGTAAAATTTGGGAAGTCTGCCGTTACCACTCCGGATTTACACAGCAGACACTGTCATAAATTACTCTTCTTCCTTTCTGAGTGAAAGGTGGAGTTCATTTAACTTATCCATGATCTCGTCTAACGACTTGCGGCCAAGATTTCTAACCTTCTGCAGCTGGTCCGGAGTCATGTCGCAGAGCTCCTTTACAGTGCTAACTCCTGCCCTCTTCAGGCAGTTGAATGACCTTACAGTAAGCTCAAGGTCATCGATAGGCATATCCTCGCCGATCGTAGGCTTGTCATACTTCGTGTTGTCGATAACTGTAACCTCTTTGCCTGCTTCTGAAAGGTTAACAAAGAGATTCAGATGATCGGTAAGAACCTTGGCTGCGAGTGATACTGCATCATCCGGAGCAATGGTTCCGTTCGTCCAGACCTCAAGTGTCAGCTTATCATAGTCAGTGACCTGTCCAACACGTGTATTCTCGACATGCATATTTACACGATCGATAGGCGTGTAGATCGAATCGACAGCAATAACACCGATAGGGGTGTCGTCATTCTTATTCTTATCTGAGCTTACCCAGCCTCTGCCAGATGTAATGGTCAGCTCCATGGAAAGTCTCGAGTCAGACCCACCATTCAGGTGAGCTATCTCAAGATCAGGATTGCAGACCGTAATATCCTCATCAAAGTGAATATCTGAAGCGTGAACTGTTCCCTCACCTTCAAAATCAAGGTAAGCTGTCTTCGCCTCTTCTGTCATATTGGAATTCTTCAGTGCGAGTTCCTTGATATTCAGGATGA
Source organism: Lachnospiraceae bacterium (assembly GCA_003862155.1). GTDB lineage: Bacteria > Bacillota > Clostridia > Lachnospirales > Lachnospiraceae > Weimeria > Weimeria bifida. The sequence continues at coordinate 10,511 of QOUV01000024.1, read as the reverse complement.
TCTCCGGAACATCCTCTTTAACTCCAGGGATGGATGAGAACTCATGCTGAATTCCGTCTATCTTCACCTGACTTACTGCAGTTCCTGGAAGGGACGAAAGCATGATACGTCTCAGCGAATTGCCAAGTGTAGTACCATAGCCACGCTCCAGAGGCTCTACGATAAATCTGCCATATCTGTCATCTTCACTGATTTCGTCAATTCTGATATTCGGTTTTTCAAATTCGAACAATTTTTGTCCTCCGTATTTGTTGACACCTATAGTTACAAGCCAGCTTCAAAGCCGCTCTGTATATAGAGAACCGCAATGAATACTGACTCAGGACTCCCAACTTATTACTTCGAATACAGCTCGACGATAAGCATCTCATTTACAGGAACATCGATCTGATCCCTGTTCGGAAGAGCTTTGATAGTACCTGTCATAGTATCTGCATTGTAATCAATCCAGTCTACCATGATACGTCCGCCTGTAGCCTCTGTGATATCCTTAAATCTCTGGCTGCTCTTACCCTTCTCTGTAACTGTGATAACATCTCCAGCCTTTACAGAGTATGAAGGTAAATTAACTTTCTTTCCATTCACAAGGATGAACTTGTGATCAACAACCTGACGTGCCTCACGACGTGTACGGGCAAGACCCATACGGAAAACTACATTGTCGAGACGGCTCTCGAGCATACGCATAAGGTTCTCACCTGTCATGCCCTTCATGTTGGCTGCCTTCTTATAGTAATTTCTGAACGGCTTCTCAAGTACGCCGTAAATGAACTTAGCCTTCTGCTTCTCTCTGAGCTGAAGTTTGTACTCTGAAGGCTTTCTGCCACGATGAAGCTCTGTACGTCTGCTCTTCTTGTCAACTCCGAGGTATGCCGGCTCTAAACCTAAAGATCTGCATCTTTTAAGAATTGGTGTCTTATTAACTGCCATCTGTCTTCTACCTTCCTTTCAATCAGACTCTTCTGCGCTTTGGTGGACGGCATCCGTTATGAGGAACCGGTGTAACGTCGCGGATAGAAACAACGTCGATACCACATGCTGCGATAGCACGGATAGCTGCTTCTCTGCCTGATCCTGGTCCTTTAACAAATACATCTACGTTCTTAAGTCCGTGCGGAAGTGCTGCCTTAGCTGCTGTCTCAGCTGCTACCTGTGCAGCGTACGGAGTGGACTTACGTGAGCCTCTGAAACCAAGGCCGCCTGCTGATGCCCAGCTTAATGCGTTTCCTGCTGCGTCTGTTATAGTAACGATCGTGTTATTAAAAGATGCCTGAATATGTACCTGGCCATGCTCAACATTTCTTTTTTCACGCCTTTTTGAGGCCTTACTATTTACCTTTGCCATTTATATCAACCTCACTTCTTCTTATTTGCTACAGTTCTCTTCGGGCCCTTGCGTGTACGTGCATTGGTCTTAGTCTTCTGACCACGTACTGGAAGTCCTTTTCTGTGTCTGATGCCTCTGTAGCATCCAATTTCCTGAAGACGCTTGATGTTTAACGCTGTGTCACGACGAAGGTCACCTTCTACAAGGATTCCCTCTTTAGCGATAGCTTCTGAAATCTGCTTTACCTCGTCATCTGTGAGGTCCTTAACTCTGGTATCAGGATTAACGCCTGACTCCTCGAGAAGGCGGTCTGCTGTAACCTTTCCAATACCATAAATATAGGTAAGGCCTATCTCGATTCTCTTTTCTCTAGGTAAATCTACACCTGCGATTCGAGCCATGTGTATTTACTCCTTTATTTCTGTAAAAATTCTTTCCGGACATCTCCGGATCTGGTTTCTAAAAAATCCAACTGACAGCTCCGGTGTCCCGGCCTGAAATGTGTGTCAGCCTTCAAATGACATCGACCCTTCTCTATATAATATGGAAGGATCAAGCTCCCCGGTATGTTTGGGAGCGATGCTTGTGCCTTTAATACAGGGCCATTTGAATGTATTTATGTACTAATGAAGGAAAAATCCCTCATCTATCAGCCGCCATAGAATACATCAGGAGACGGGGTGCATCAGCCCTGTCTCTGTTTGTGCTTAGGGTTCTCGCAGATAATTCTGACCTTACCCTTCCTCTTGATAACCTTGCACTTCTCGCAAATAGGTTTAACAGAAGATCTGACCTTCATATAACGACTCCTTTCTTTAAAATATAGTAAATTGTCCGTCTTTTCAACGAACTGTGGCGTTTCTTAAAGGGCGTATTTTACCCGTCGAAAAAACGTCCGTGTAATATTATACTCGGACGCTTTCAAATACTCAATATTTTTTATGTTCTTTTTAAAATACAATATCGTAAAAAGGAAGAAATATCACTTGTCTCTCCAGATGATCCTGCCCTTTGTCAGGTCATACGGACTCATCTCGATTGTGACCTTATCTCCCGGAAGAATACGAATGTAGTTCATCCGAAGCTTTCCACTGATGTGAGCCAGAATCTGATGACCATTCTCCAGCTCTACTGAAAACATTGCATTAGGAAGCTTCTCAATTACTTTTCCTTCAACTTCGATTGCATCTGCTTTTGACATTTCATTACTCCTTGGTCATAAGACCTGTATATATCCTGATTACTCGTTTGATCCAAAGATCTTTAAAATCATTTTCCACTTCTGAGATGGCACTGACTTCATCTGGTATATTTTTTATCAGTTGAACGTGCTTTAATTTTTTTCTCTTTGGAGAAGCTACAGTCCGGTTCTCACCATTTGCCAGCAGCACCGAATCGTCCTCTTCATCTATCACAACATATACTTCAGTCTTATCGTGACCTGCTATGGACTTCGCCATCGTAATTGTCATGAATGCTCTCCAAGGATACTTACGACATCTGCAAACACATCGTCAAGAGGCTTTGTTCCATCTACTTCGTGGAAGACTCCTGTCTTCTTGTAGAAGTCGATAAGCGGCTGAGTCTGCTCATGGTAAACTGACAGCCTGTTCTTTACAGTCTCCGGCTCATCGTCTGCACGGATGATAAGCTCGGCACCACACTTATCACAAATGCCCTCTTTCTTTGGAGGAACACTCTCGACATGGTATGAAGCTCCGCACTTCGGGCAGACACGGCGTCCGCTCATTCTCTTGATGATGGCTTCATCCGGCACCTCGATATCGAGCGCGAAATCTATCGACTCATTTTCCTTCGATAATGCTCTCTCAAGTGCCTCCGCCTGTGGAATAGTTCTCGGGAAACCATCGAGTACGAAACCGTTGGCACAGTCATCCTGATGAATTCTGTCGACTACGAGGTCGCAGGTCAGCTCATCCGGAACAAGTGCTCCCTTATCTATGTACTCTTTGGCTTTCTTTCCTAACTCTGTACCACCCTTGATATTTGCACGGAAGATGTCACCAGTACTGATATGTGGTAAGCCGTACTTCTCTGATATCTTTATCGCCTGGGTTCCCTTGCCTGCACCCGGCGCACCTAACATTATTATTTTCATAATAAACCCTCCGATTAAAGCATCTGACAGCTTTATCTGAAAAAAAAGTTGAAAGTCCTTGGTTCCTGATATGAACTTTGAACTTCCAACTATTACTCAGGTTAATCTGTCAAAAATCCCTTGTAGTTTCTAACCATCATCTGGCCTTCGATCTGCTTTACGGTCTCTACTACAACACCAACGACAATGATGATCGATGTGCCGCCGAACGAAACATTCGCCCCAGTAAGGCCATTCAGCATAATTGGAAGGATACTTACTATAGTAAGTCCAATAGCTCCGATGAAGATTATGGAGTTCAAAACCCTCTGGAGATAATCGCTGGTAGGCTTTCCAGGTCTGATACCTGGTACAAAGCCGCCGCTCTTCTTCATGTTGTCAGCTATCTCAAGCGGGTTAAATGTGATCGATGTATAGAAATATGCAAATGCAATGAGCAGAAGCACATATACCGCAGCACCGATCGTATAGAACCAGTTACTTGGTGTAAACCAGTGGCTCTCTGAAAGCATGTAAAGGATAGTGTAACCTACGCCTTTTCCGCTTGACTTACCTGCGAGTGCTGCAATGATGACAGGTGCCTGCATCAGTGACTGCGCAAATATGACCGGCATAACTCCGCCTGTGTTTACCTTCAATGGAATAAAGGTACTGTTTGCGGCCGAGTATGTATTTCTTCCAACGCCCTGCAGTCTTCTCGAATACTGGACCGGGATACGTCTCTCTGCACACTGCAGTACTACAACCATAACTACAAGACCAACTATGATCGCAGCAATGATAACTCCGATAAGGATTCCTCTGGCAATCGTCTGTCCTTTAATGAACTGGTTGTACAGAGTTGTTGCATCCTGCGGGAATCTCGATACGATATTTATTACAAGAATGATAGAAATACCATTTCCTACACCATTCCTGGTGATTTCATCACCGATCCACATAAGAGCTGAGGCACCTGCAGTAAGTACCGTAACCATCATCAGCACGAACGGGAAGTTGTAGTGAGAAAGATATCCGCTGCGGCCGAACCCTATGGCCATAGCGAGTGCTTCCATTACTGCAAGTCCGATAGTCACATAACGAGTGATACGGCTGAGCTTCTTTCTGCCTTCCTCGCCATCACGCTGCATTTCCTCAAGCTTAGGAAATGAAATCGTGAGGAGCTGAATGATAATGGTCGATGTGATGTAAGGTGTGATGCTCAGCGCAAATACTGACATCTGTTCGAAAGAACCACCTGTAATAGCGTTAAAGAAATTCAGGGAATCACCTGTATTTCCAAATAACTGCTTGAAAACGTCCGGATCAACTCCCGGTAATGGGAGCTGAGAACCGATACGTACTACAATCAGCATAAGGAATGTGAAGATAAGTCTCTTCCTGATCTCCTTTATCTTGAACGCGTCACGGATTGTCTGAAACATCAGATCACCTCTGCTTTTCCACCTAAAGCTTCGATCTTCTCCTTAGCGCTCTTTGAATATGCGTTAACTTTAACATTGAGCTTCTTTGTAAGCTCACCATTACCAAGGATCTTTACTCCGTCTCCTGTCTTCTTGATAACTCCGCTCTCTAACAGAGTATCAACTGTAACATCAGAGCCATCCTCAAATCTCTCAAGTGCTGAGACATTGATTGCCACGATATTCTTTGAATTGATATCTGTGAATCCGCGCTTTGGAAGTCTACGGAAAAGAGGCATCTGACCACCTTCGAATCCGAGTCTTACACCGCCGCCAGAACGTGATTTCTGACCCTTCTGGCCTTTACCAGCGGTTTTTCCGTTTCCTGAACCGCCTCCGCGGCCTACTCTGAAGTTATTACTCTGCTTAGAACCCTCGGCTGGCTTTAAGTTGGATAAATCCATTCCTGGCACCTCCTATCAGATTTCTTCTACTTTAACTAAATGAGCTACTTTACGAACTGCACCCTGTGTAGCTGCGTTGTTCGGAAGCTCAACAGACTGGCCCGGCTTACGAAGGCCTAATGCCTCAACGATCCTCTTGTTCTTTGGAACGGCACCGATCGTGGACTTAACCAGTGTTACCTTTACTTTATCTGCCATGTTATCCTCCTTATGCCAGTACTTCCTCTACGGACTTGCCGCGAAGTTTTGCTACTTCTTCAGGGGACTTAAGTTTGCTTAATGCATCGATAGTAGCGAGTACTACGTTCTGCTTGTTTGAAGATCCGAGTGACTTGGTACGGATATTCTGAATACCTGCGAGCTCGCAGACACTACGTGCCGGACCTCCGGCGATGATTCCAGTACCTTCTGGAGCCTTCTTTAAGAGAACTGATGCACCAGTGTGCTTACCAATCATATCATGAGAAATACTGTGGTTCTCATCAAGGGCTACAGAAACCATGGCCTTAACGGCTGCCTCACGGCCTTTTCTGATAGCCTCAGGGATCTCGGCTGCTTTACCAAGTCCGGCGCCAACGTGGCCGGCCTTATCGCCGACTACTACGAGTGCTGTAAAGCGCATGTTTTTACCACCCTTTACAACCTTTGTGACACGCTTGATGGAGACAACGTTATCCTCGTATTCGTCCTGACGGGCGTCTCTGTTATCACGTCTCATCTATCGCTTCCTCCTTAAAAATCCAGTCCTGCTTCTCTTGCTGCATCAGCGAGAGCTGCAACTTTTCCAGCGTAAATATATCCGCCTCTGTCAAAAACAACGGTCTTGATACCAGCATCAGTAGCTCTCTTTGCGATAACGCTTCCGAGCTTCTTTGCAGCCTCAACATCATTTGTCTTCTCAAGGCCATCGCTTACTTCCTTATCAAGGGTGGAAGCTGATACTAAAGTCTTGCCGACTTCATCGTTTATAATCTGAACATACATGTGATTGTTACTTCTGAACACACACATACGCGGTCTATCTGCAGTACCGGAAAGAGTGTGGCGAAGTCTTCTGTGCTTTGTCTCACGGACAAGTGCTCTTGATTTCTTTGCTATCATAGCTTTACTCCTTTACTTATTTCTTACCGGTCTTTCCTGCCTTACGGCGGATAACCTCATCAGCATACTTGATACCCTTGCCCTTATATGGCTCAGGTCTCTTTCTGTCTCTGATCTCAGCTGCGTACTGACCTACTTTTTCTTTATCTAAACCCTTTACGGTGATGTTGTTTCCGTCGAGAACTGACTCAACTCCATCTGGATCAGTCATCTCTACCGGGTGAGAGAAGCCAAGGTGAAGAGTAAGAACCTTGCCCTTCTTCTCAGCACGATAACCTACACCGTTGATCTCGAGCTTCTTCTCGAAACCTTCTGTGACGCCAATTACCATATTCTGGATAAGGCTTCTTGTAAGTCCGTGAAGGGATTTCATTTTCTTTAAATCATTAGGTCTTGAAACGGTAACCTGTGACCCTTCAACCTTGATATCCATCTCCTGCGGAAGAGTCTTCTCAAGTGTGCCCTTAGGACCTTTTACCGTCACATGATTATTTTCTGCAACATTGACCGTAACTCCGGCTGGTATTGCGATTGGCATTCTTCCAATTCGTGACATGCCCGTACCTCCATTAAAAGTTGTTAGCTTAAGTTATATAAAATTACCAAACAAATGCGAGAACTTCACCGCCGACCTTCTCTTTACGAGCCTGCTTGTCTGTGATGATTCCCTTGTTTGTAGAAAGAATAGCGATTCCAAGTCCGCCAAGAACGCTTGGGATGTCTTCCTTACCAGCGTAAATACGAAGACCTGGCTTAGATATTCTCTTGATGCCTGAGATGATACGATCCTTCTTTGCTCCAGTGTACTTCATGGTAACATGGATATTCTTATATGAACCCTCATCAACAAGCTCATACTTCTCGATGTATCCCTCATCTACAAGGATATCTGCAATAGCGACCTTCATCTTGGATGCAGGGATATCTACTGTATCGTGTTTCGCAGTGTTCGCATTACGGATTCTTGTAAGCATATCTGCGATAGGATCAGTCATTGTCATGATTTATTTCCTCCATAATAAAATCTGTTTCACAAACGGCTTACCATGATGCCTTGCGGACACCAGGGATTTCTCCCTTATAAGCGAGCTCACGGAAGCAGACTCTGCAGATGCCGTACTTACGAAGTACTGAGTGCGGACGGCCGCAGATCTTGCAGCGTGTGTATGCTCTCGTAGAATACTTTGGCTTACGCTGCTGTTTAACTTTCATTGATTTCTTAGCCATATAAATCTCCTTATTACTTAGCGAACGGCATTCCGAAAAGGCGGAGAAGTTCTCTTGCTTCCTCGTCAGTCTTTGCTGTTGTAACAAAAATGACGTCCATTCCTCTTACTTTGTCTACCTTATCGTACTCGATCTCTGGGAAAATGATCTGCTCTTTGATACCAAGTGCATAATTTCCTCTGCCATCGAATGAATCAGGGTTGACGCCATGGAAATCTCTTACTCGTGGAAGTGCGAGGTTTACAAGTCTGTCAAGGAAATCATACATCTTGTCGCCACGAAGTGTTGTCTTGCAGCCGATGCCCATTCCCTCACGGATCTTGAAGTTTGCAACGGAGTTCTTGGCTCTTGTTATTACTGCATGCTGACCTGTGATAGCTTCCATATCAGCTACTGCAGACTCGAGAACCTTCTGGTTCTCTTTTGCTTCGCCGACACCCATGTTTACGACAATCTTTACGAGCTTTGGAACTTCCATAACGTTCTTGTAGCCGAACTTGTCAGTCATGGCTTTGGCGATTTCATTATTATACTGTTCTTTTAATCTGCTCACGAAACTAACCTCCGGTCTTAGTCTATTGTCTCGCCGGTGGCCTTAGCGTAGCGGACTTTCTTGTCCCCATCCATCTTGAAGCCAACGCGGGTTGCTTTACCATTTACTAAAAGCATAACCTTTGAGATATCGATAGGAGCTTCTTCCTCTACGATGCCGCCTGCCTGGTTTGCCATATTTGGCTTAACATGCTTCTTTACCATGTTTACGCCTTCAACGGTGACTTTACGATTCTTAGGATCTACAGCCTTTACTTTTCCCTCTGCGTTCTTGTCGGCGCCGGAAATAACACGAACTGTGTCACCCTTCTTTATCTTCAAACTTGCCATCGGTTTCCTCCTTAAAGTGTCTCAGGAGCAAGGGAAACGATCTTCATGAACTGCTTATCACGAAGCTCTCTTGCTACTGGTCCAAATATACGGGTTCCTTTCGGAGTCTTGTCCTCATTGATAATGACTGCTGCATTCTCATCGAACTTGATGTAGCTGCCATCCTTACGATGAACGCCCTTAACTGTACGAACGATAACAGCCTTTACAACGTCGCCCTTTTTCACAACGCCGCCGGGTGTTGCATCCTTGACTGAAGCAACTACTATATCTCCGATATCGGCATATCTCCTGGTCGATCCGCCCATGACACGGATTGTGAGGAGCTCTTTGGCACCGGTGTTGTCGGCAACCCTAAGTCTGGTTTCCTGCTGTACCATAATAATTCCTCGCTTTCTTTACTTAGCACGCTCAATTATATCGACGAGTCTCCATCTCTTGTTCTTTGACAGAGGTCTGGTCTCCATTACGCGGACTCTATCGCCCTCGTGAGCGTCATTATTCTCATCATGAGCCATAAGTTTGTATGTCCTCTTAACGATCTTTCCATAAAGAGGATGTCTTACGTTATCTCTTACCGCAACGGTGATGGTCTTGTCCATCTTATCGGATACCACGATTCCGGTACGGGTCTTTCTAAGATTTCTCTCTTCCATTATTAAAGCCTTTCTCTAATTCACCGTTACTGGTTACTCATCTGTGTAAGAACCGTCTGAATACGAGCAATGTTACGACGAACATCTTTGATTCTAGCTGTATTGTCTAGCTGATTAGTCGCATTCTGGAATCTTAAGTTAAAAAGTTCTTTCTTAGCGTCTGTAAGCTTTGCTGAAAGCTCATCGGCTGACTGGCCTTTTAATTCTTCGATATAATCCTTAGTTTTCATCTGCTTCACCGCCTTCTAAGCCTTCACGGGCAACGATCTTGCACCTGCATGGAAGTTTATGTCCGGCAAGTCTGAGTGCCTCTTTTGCTGATTCTTCAGACACACCTGTGATCTCGAAAAGAACACGGCCCGGCTTAACAACTGCTACCCAGTAATCAAGGGCGCCTTTTCCGGAACCCATTCGTGTCTCAGCCGGCTTTGCTGTAACCGGGTGATCTGGGAATACTTTGATGAAAACTTTTCCGCCACGCTTCACATAACGAGTCATGGCTACACGGGCTGCCTCAAGCTGATTGGCCTTGATCCAGCATGGGTCAAGGCTTACGAGACCGTAATCACCCTGAGTGACCTTATTTCCACGTAATGCCTTTCCTGCGAGTGAACCGCGGAACTGCTTACGATGCTTAACTCTCTTAGGCATTAACATATCAGTTTCTACCTCCTTCTGCCTGGGCTTTCTTCTTGCTAGGAAGTACCTCGCCCTTGTAGATCCATACCTTTACACCGACTTTACCATAAGTGGTATCTGCCTCTGCAAAACCATAGTCGATATCAGCACGGATAGTCTGAAGTGGAATAGTTCCTTCGTTATAGCTCTCTGTTCTGGCGATATCAGCACCACCAAGACGTCCTGAGCAGCTTGTCTTGATACCCTGAATGCCTGTCTTCATTGAACGGCTGATGCAGCTCTTCATAGCACGACGGAAAGAAATACGGTTCTCAAGCTGTGAAGCGATGTTCTCGGCAACAAGCTGTGCGTCACGATCCGGACGCTTAACTTCCTTTACGTCTACTACAAGCTTCTTGTTTGTAAGCTTCTGAAGCTCTGCCTTAACCTTCTCTATCTCAGCTCCGCCTTTCCCGATTACAACACCAGGCTTTGCTGTGTAAACAACGGCCTTAACACGGTCGCTGGCTCTCTCGATCTCGATCTTCGAAACTCCTGCTGAATAAAGCTTCTTCTTAAGGAATTCACGAATCTTGTGATCTTCAACGAGATAATCTGCAAATTCTTTGTCAGCGTACCACTTTGAGTCCCAGTCATCGATAACGCCGACTCTTAAGCCATGCGGATTAACCTTCTGTCCCATTGTATTCCTCC
>QOUV01000023.1 GCA_003862155.1 Lachnospiraceae bacterium | reverse complement strand
CCTTTTTCAGAAAGTGCCTTGTAAACTAATTCGATGATCTCCTTCACCGAAATAGAATTATCGCTCGTAACCTTAAAGTACTGAGTCTGATTAACATCTTTCATAAAAGTTCTCCTTCACGAATCCAATGCATTTTACTGCACTGGCATTTTTTCACTTTTCATATGATACAACAATCGCCTGCTTTTTTCAAGACTCTCTGAAAAGGCGGTATCTTAGGCTTTTAAATAAGCCCGAGCTTCTTTAGCGCTCTCTCGATTCCGTCTTCCTTAAGACCAGACGTTACGATATCGGCTGCGTTCTTTGCCTCGTCGGCTCCGCTTCCCATTGCGACTCCGACGCCAGCGTGACGAAGCATATCGAGATCATTTACGCCGTCACCGATGGAGACGGTATCACTTAAATCTATGCCGCATTTCCCACAGACCAGATCGATAACCGTGGCCTTGTTGTGTCCGGCGGGGACCATCTCGCAGACCTCAGGGTTGTGTGACATAAAGGTGTAATCATTGCCTAAGACCTTTTTTACAGCTTCTACGTCAGCCTCAGGCTGGGGAGTGGCACAGCTCATTTTGCTGATCTCCCACTTTCCCCAGTTATCATCGATAGATAGAATATTATTTCCAAGCTCTCTGAAAAGTTTCTCTCCGTAAGGGTCGCCGGCAAAATCTTTTTTTTCGAGGTAGAGGTTGTATCTTCCCTCGAGTACCGGCCTGAAATGGTATTTTCTTATGGTCTCTAAAGTGTAAGCCACGAAATCTGCAGGTATCTTATAGTAATACTCCACTCTGCCATTAAGTTCGAGCATCGTGCCACAGCCGCTGCAGATGCCGTCAAAACCTATGTCTAAGAGATTTTTTCTCCTGACAAATGACCTCGAGCGGCCTGTATTTATAAAGGCGAGGTTCCCATTTTTCTGCAGCGCGTGAATGGCCCTTACAGTGCTCTCCGGTATCACATTGTGCGTATCCCAGAGCGTGCCATCTATGTCAAAAAAAACTGCCTTCATAAATCATCCCTTCAAAAAATGTGTTTAAAGAAAATATCCATAAAGCTTACAGGCGATCAGCAGATACGCGGAAGTCCCTCTCCCTGCAGTACGTCGAGTTCTCTCTCTCCTCCGAGGTCTGTGACCTCGATAAGCCTGCCGGTTGAATTCCCGGCTACTTTTCCAATGATCGCGGCATTTTCGCCGTACTTTGAGTTCTTTATTATGTCAAGAGCCTTATTGGCATCAGAGCCTTTTACTATTGCGACGAGCTTTCCCTCATTTCCCATATAAAGAGGGTCAAGTCCTAAGAGGCCGGCGAAATCCGAAACCTTCTTCGTTACCGGGATCCTGTTTTCCTCGATAGTAAATGTCTTTTTCGACTGCTCTGAGAGCTCCTTTAGAACTGTAGCGAGGCCGCCTCTTGTGATGTCCCGCAGTGTATGTACCTCAACTCCGCTTCCAAGCAGATTTTTTACAATGTCAACGAGTGGCGCATTGTCGGAACAGATATCTGTGTCGATGCACATCCTCTCTGAAAGGATTGCCGCATGGTGATCTCCCATATTTCCGGAAACTATTATTGCGTCTCCGACTTCAGCATTTACTGCTGAAATATCGGTATCGTCCGATACAAAGCCGACACCCGCAGTATTGATATAGAGCTCACCACTTCCGTTTACGACCTTTGTATCACCAGCGACGATCTTTACGCCAGCCTCTTTTGCGGTCTGTGCCATTGAGTGCACAACCCTTTTTAAAAGAGCGATTGAGAGTCCCTCCTCGAGAATAAAACCGCAGGTCAGATACTTAGGTATGGCACCACGCATCAGCAGATCATTTACAGTTCCGCAGACGCAGAGCCTTCCAATGTCTCCGCCCTTAAACTCGGCAGGTGTCACGACAAAGCTGTCCGTAGTCATGGCGATCCTTCCAGAGCCTTCGACTACAGCTGAGTCCTCCATCGCATCGAGTGTCTCGTTCGTAAACTCCCTGTCAAAAATATTATCAATCAGCTCTCCGGTTGCGCTTCCGCCGCTGCCGTGGGCCATTATTATCTTATCTTCCATTTTTCTCCTTAAAAATCTGTGGCACGTAAAATGAGTAAATCAGAACAGTCACGCAGAATGGCTCGCTCATTGTCCGCTTCGCTCCCAAATGTCGCTCGCCATTCTGTGTGACTGTTCCGTCTAACGACGTAATATGCATTCTGCGTGACTGCTCCGACGAACATTGTCATAAAAAGTTCTGCGTGACTGCCCATCAAGTCTAAGTTATAAAATCTCAGCCGTCTGTTCGGTGGTTTGCGAGGTATGAAAAGCAAGAGCCCTCTGTGCTTACCATGCAGGCTCCCTGCGGGTTCATTGGCGTGCAGACCCTGCTGTAGAGCGGGCACTCGTAAGGGCGCATCTTTCCCATCAGAACCTTGTCACAGCAGCAGGCTGGATTGGCCTTGTGATCTTTGTCGAGTCCGCGGCTTCCTGCATCGAGATAACTGTACTTGGGCTTTAGAATTTTTCCTGAACCCTTGACCGCTCCCATTCCACGCCAGGAAGCATCGTATTTTTCAAAATATTTATCTATAAGAGCCCTGGCTTCAGGATTTCCGTCCGGCTTTACCACCGACGGATAAAAATTCTTTACAACGCCTTTTCCATAGGACATTACGATGCCATATATAGCAGCCAGAAGCTCCGGCCCTTTAAATCCTGCGACTCCGAAAGGTATTGAAAATTTCTCAGCTATCGGCTCATACACATGAACGCCCGTAACCACAGAGACGTGTCCCGGAGCTATAAAACCGTCAATCGGAGCGCCTGACTCCATCAGATAATCTATAACTTCAGGCATAGTCTTTATAGCCGTAAGAAGCTGGATATTTTTTATATTGTTTCTTACGATCTCATCGACTAAAAGCGCATAGACAGGAGTCGTCGTCTCGAATCCCACTGCCGCAAAGATAAAATTAGTGTCGGGATCCTTCGCAGCGAGATCAAACGTATCCATTGGAGAATAGACCATCTCAACACGCGCGCCCTCGCCTCTTACGGACGAGAGGTTTTTTGGAGTAGATCCCGGAACCCTGATCAGGTCGCCAAAAGTCACGATACAGTTCTTCGGATCCTTCGCGAGCTCGAGGAGCTTGTCCACATAAGACGATGGAGTCACACAGACCGGGCAGCCCGGGCCGCTAAGCAGGTGGATCTTCTTCGAAAGCATTCCCGGAATGCCATTTTTCGCGATAGCGCCAGTGTGGCTTCCGCAGACCTCCATGATATTCATTTCAGGCCCGTCGTAATTTTTCAGGCCGTCTTTTACTTGATCTAATGTCATAATTTTACCAAAAATAAAGAAGGGAATACGCCCTCAGATAAGGACGCACCCCCTCTCTGACAGACTCCAGGTCATGCACCTGCTTCACTGCCAATTTCACTGAAAATATCGTTCATTTCATCTGCATCCTGTTCAGTCAGTTTCTGAAGAATGCAGCCGGCGTGTACCAAAACATAGTCACCCGGGTTTATATCTACAAAACCTGTGCGCGCGTCGACTCTGTTGCCGTTGAAATCAACGACAGCCTTACGGTCGTGGCTTCGCACTGCTATTACCTTACCAGGTAAAGCAACACACATGAAAACACCTCCATGTATTTAAAAAATGATCAGGCCTGCGGCTTATCAGCTGGTTTTGCAGCAGCATCCGGTGCTGCTCCATCCTTCTTTGCAGCGGCTGCTGCGGCTGCCTTCTTGGCCATGGCTGCCTTTATAGCTGCCTGTTTCTTGGCCTCCATTTCAGCTTCATGCTGCTTCTCAGCCTCTGTCAGAACGTGTGTCTGAGAATAGATGTACTTCTCAGGCCCAGGTGTCTGATATCCAGGATTTAAGTAGAGGCACTTCTTAGGGCAGACTGTGGTGCAGTATCCGCACTGAACGCAGTCGAAACGATTGATCGTCCATGTCCTGGTCTTCCTGTCTACGGTAATTGCTCCAGGAGGGCAGACTCTCATGCACATTCCGCAGCTGATACACTGCTGAATATCGATATCAATGTGTCCTCTTGACCCTTCCGGATAATTGATAGGCTCAGCAGGATAATTTTTTGTGACCGGCTTTTCAAAGAGCTGCTTTAACATAGTCGGTGCAAATTTCATTATTCCCATTTTTACACCTTACCTTTCTGTACAGCTGATGCACGGATCAATAGTTACGCAGAGGATTCCGACGTCAGCATACTCACAGTTTTTAAGCATCTCGCATAATCCTTCGAGGTTTGCAAAAGTCGGTGTACGGAGTCTGAATCTGTCGAGCATCTTTGTGCCGTTGGCCTTTACATAATAGATAGCCTCACCTCTAGGCTGCTCGATACGTGTAAAGCACTCGCCCTTCGGGAAGCCCTTTACAGGAACAGACAGATCTCCCTCAGGCATCTTTGCGAAAGCCTGACGGATAAGGTCTATAGACTGGTGAATCTCCTTGATACGTACTTCGCATCTGGCGTATGAATCACAGTCATTTGAAATAATCGGCTCGAAGTCGAGGTTTCCATAGGCCTCATAGCCTAATTTTCTCATATCGTATGAGAGGCCTGAAGCTCTGGCTACAGGTCCGCAGCATCCGATCTCGTGGGCTCTTTCCTTTGTGATGATTCCGACTCCCTTGAGACGGGTCTGAACTGAATAGTCTAAAAGGAAAGCCTTTTCAACTTCTTTAAGCTCTTCCTCAACAAGGCCTATCTGCTTTAAGATTTCCTTTTCCTGATCCTTATTTATATCGCGAAGAACTCCGCCCGGCTCAAGTACAGAGAAGATCAGGCGTCCACCTGTCGTAAGCTCTAAGCAGTCGAGAACTCTCTCACGAATTCTCCATGACTGATAGAAAAGTGACTCAAAGCCAAAGGCATCTGATATAAGGCCAAGCCAGAGGAGATGTGAATGCATTCTCGCAAGTTCTGACCAGATAGTACGCAGGTACTTTGCTCTTTCAGGTACTTCAACGTTCATTATGTTTTCAATAGTCTCTACATAACCGAGACCATGTCCGAATGAACAGATACCGCAGGTACGCTCGATGACATAAGTCATCTGCCTGAAGTCTTTTTTTTCGGTAAGGCCTTCAAGACCTCTGTG
This sequence comes from Lachnospiraceae bacterium, assembly GCA_003862155.1. GTDB lineage: Bacteria > Bacillota > Clostridia > Lachnospirales > Lachnospiraceae > Weimeria > Weimeria bifida. The sequence continues at coordinate 18,998 of QOUV01000023.1, read as the reverse complement.
AATAAAACCGATGTTCGGGACGGCTTCTACTACCTTCTCATCCTCAAGAACGAGGTCGAGGTGAATTGGCTCAGGCAGTACAGGATGCTGAGGTCCAAAAGGAACTACACTTCTCTTCTTTGCCATTACTTGTCACCTCCGTCTTCAGAAACATTTTTTACAGAACCAGCTGCGTTGTCGTTACAAGGACTATTTTCAGCTGCGCAAAGTGCCTCTTTTAAAGCCTTCTTTCCAGCTTCAGGAAGCATAGGTGTCTCAACGTTTAATCTGTAGAGCTTGTCCTTATAGTCAAGAGCTATCATCTCAATCTGGCAGCCAAAAAGCTCACGCATCTCATTCTCATAGAATTCTGCACAAGGATAAATAGCAGTAACAGACGGAATCTTCCTCGCAAGGTCATCGACAACGACACGCAGTGTATCAAAAGTATATGCATCGTCGTCGCTGAACGAGTATGAAAGCTCAAAATTTCCATCTACAAAGGCAGCACATGCCTGATCAAAGCGAAGGCCCTGATGCTTTCTCTTCATTACTTCTTCAAGAAGATCCTCGAGAGGTATCACTTCCATTGTGTTTCCCGGATTAATAACTTCAGCCATTATTCTCCTCCTCTCTTCTGTCTTCCTCAGCCTTGGCAGCGGCTACTTTTTTAGCCTCTTCCTCGTCCTTCATCTTCTTGTACTGTTCATAAGTAAGGCCAGCCTTGACCATCGCGTCGTGCTCTTCAGAACGCTTCTGGAAGAGCTCACGTGCCTGGATGATACCGTCAATGATGGACTGCGGTCTTGCAGCGCATCCTGGAACATAGATATCGACAGGTACTACTGTGTCAGCACCGCCCTTGATATTGTAGGCGTCTTTAAATACACCACCTGTGCAGGCACAGATGCCGACTGCTACTACAACCTTAGGGCGGGGCATCTGGTCATAAATCTGCTTTACTACAGGCTCCGCCTGAGCATTGATACCTCCTGTAATAAGGAGAATATCTGCCTGCATCGGGTCACCGGTATTCTCGACACCGAGACGCTCTGCATCGTAGACAGGAGTCATGCAGGCTAAAACTTCTATATCGCAGCCGTTGCAGCTTGAACCATCGTAATGGAGCAGCCACGGCGATCTCTTTACATTTGCCATAATTTTCTCCTTTTACACTTACTTAATGACCATCAGTACAAGAAGGTTTACACCAGCTGAAAGCAGTGTAACGATCCAGGTCATCTTAAGCATTGTCTCCCACTTCATACGGGCATTCGAATTTCCGATGAGGATCTCAATGAAGTAAACAACGAGATCTACAATGACTGCTGCAAGAATGCTCCATGGGTTCCTGTTCAGGATGAACAGTGCAACAACTCCAAGAAGGAAAATATTCTCGTACCATTCTGTGATGTTAAAAATACCAAGGTTCTTGCCGCTCATCTCAGTCGTGATACCTTTGACAAGTTCCTGATGAGCATGGTGAGAAGTCGAAAGATCGAACGGTGCCTTTCTCATCTTTATAGTCATTATGAACACAAAGGCGAAGAAGAAGCCAGGCATTTTTACAATCAGACTGTAATTTGAATTTACGATGTCTGCTGCCCTGAATGAACCGATTGCAACGTAGAAGCCAACTGCTGTAAGAAGTACTGCCGGCTCATATGTCATCATCTGAATCAGCTCTCTCTGCGCACCGATCGTGGTGTACGGAGAGTTCGTAACTGAAGCCGCAAAGTAAAGGAAAGTGGCTGCAGTCGACAAAACGAAGAAGCACATCAGAAGATCAGTCCCACCAAAAAGCATCGCACCTGTAAGGACCATCAGTGCCATATAACTGACAAGTAAAAAGTGAACAGAACGGTTTACTACAACGTACTGTTTCTTAAAAAGCTTAGTTACATCGTAAAACGGCTGAAGTATCGGAGGTCCGATACGTCTCTGCATTCTGGCTGAGATCTTTCTGTCACATCCCTCTAATAATCCTCCGAGGAAAGGTGCAAGCACTATAAAGCAGATCGCAATAATTATTCTAATTGAAAAATCCATCAGAATGCACCTCCTATGATCATAGCCATCATAACGATAAGAACCGCCATACTTATAAGCTGGCATGGTACCATCAGCTTTCTGATACCAAGTCTGTTAGCGAAATAGTAGTTTGAAAGTGTCAGTCTCCTCTCGTTTCCGAAAGAATCTACGAAGCCGTCGTTCTTTCCGGTATTGATACCACTCATATATGAGAGTTTCTGGTTCGCATGCATCTTCTTAGATGCCTCATAACTTATAACAGGAACTACGAATACGAAGACAATGATAAATACAAGCAGGTACAGAATAGACATCGGAAGAACTTCTGCTGTCTTTCCGAACATCTCTGCTAAGAGAGGCTCAACGAAAGTCTTCGTAAGGATTGGCATAAGCACGCAAAGTAAAACCATAAGTACTGCGTGGATTGCGATTGAAATCTTCTCGTTTGGTTTTGTGATATCCTTAACAGGCTCCTCGTTCGTCTGAGCGATCAGTTTTCCAAGCCACTTTGTCCAGTAGAATGAAGTCGTAGCTGAACCGAAGATGATCATGAATGTCATGATGATGTTGTTCTCATCGATCGATGAACGCAGTGTTGCCCATTTACTGATAAGCATTCCGAATGGTGCAAGGAACATTCCTGCGATACCAATAAACATGCAGAAAGCAAGGAAAGGCAGTCTGTAGAGAAGTCCGTGCATATTCTCGATGTCTCTTGAACCAAGAGAGTTCTCTGTAGCTCCGACATCCTGGAAGAGAAGGGACTTAGATACTGCGTGGAATATCATAAGGAAAATTCCGGCCCAGATGGTCTCCGGAGTTCCCATGCCGGCGCAGGCGACCATGAGTCCGAGGTTTGAAATCGTAGACATGGCGAGGACTTTCTTACCGTCGCTCTGTGCGATAGCGATAAATGAAGCCATCAGGAAAGTAAAGCCGCCGACAAATGCTACCATGTTTCCAGTAACTGTACCGTGCATAGCAGGTGAAAGTCTGAAAAGTACATAGATACCTGCCTTAACCATCGTAGCACTGTGAAGAAGTGCTGAAGAAGGTGTAGGTGCGACCATGGCTCCGAGAAGCCAGGTAGAGAATGGAAGCTGTGCTGCCTTTGTAAGAGCTGCAAAAGCTATAAGTGCTACAGGGACGATCGCGAAGTCTCCGAGTGGAGTTCCTGCAGCCTGCTCAGCAAAGCTTACAAGACCTGCAAGAGAATTCATTCCCGTAGTCATAGCAAACATTATGATTCCGATAGTAAGGGCGCATCCGCCTAGAAGGTTCATCCACAGTGCACGGAATGAATTTCTGATGGCGACTGGCTCTCTGGTATATCCGATAAGAAGGAAAGAACATACAGAGGTTATCTCCCAGAACAGCTGGATCCATGTCAGAGAATCTGAAAGAACGAATCCGAACATGGCACCAAGGAAAATGAAGAGAACCATAAAGAAATAGTTTCTTCTGTCCTGTACCCTCTGATGAAGGTAATGATGATAGCCGTGCATGTAACCTACTGCGTAGATTACAATAAGGGAACCTATAACACCTACGATAAGGCACATCAGGATTGAGAGATGATCGATGTAGATTCTCGGTGTCTCCTTTGTAATGTAGCCAGACTTCTCAAGCCATGTAATAGCTATCGTCGGAACGATGGAAAGTATGCAGATCCAGTACTTTCTATACTTGAAAGACAGGAAGGTAACTACGATCATCAGGATAAATTCTCCGACTATCGTAGCATTATCGGCAAGTTCCATGCCCTCACTGTAGAGTGCTATCGGCTTAGTGCCTCCAGCTATCCACATAGCCACTAAAATGCCCACAGCAGCCATGATTGCCACACAGCTGATGTAAGCGATTGCATTCCTTACCCGGTTCGCCTTTGGGTTAAGCGGGATGACCAGCATCAAAAATGCGATGATCATTGGAAAAATAATGAGAAACGGTACTATCGGTACGGTCATCATTTTTCTTCTCCTTTCATATTTCTAAAAATTTTACCATTACAGAACGCACTGTACGGTATTTTCCGTTTGATATTCTACTCTTTCTCATTTTAGGATTCAAGAAAACCGAACGGGAATTCTGTATTAAATACGGAACATTTTTATAATTAGAATGATGTTATACTATCGTTATGCATGAATTAAGTTATATGATGAGAATGGTCGATACAGCTCTCGAGGCCTGTAAGAAAAACGACCTGAAAAAAGTAACAGAAATGGAGATCAGCGTAGGTGAGGCCACCGGGCTGATTCCCCACTATCTTAAAGACTACTACCCCAAGTGTGTAAAAGGGACTATACTTGAAGGCTCAGATCTTACCGTACACTTTATCCCTGTTATGGCGAAGTGCTCGGACTGCGGAAGTGAATATCAGCCATCAAAAGAAAATGACTACCGCTGCCCCAACTGCAAAAGTTTTAAGGCAGTGATAGTCCATGGCAGAGAATTTACTCTCAATCGTCTGACAGGTGAATAAAGCCGTCCTCGATGCGTGTCAGTTTTCCTGTCACAAATTTTCCCGACATATCTTCATCTGAATCGTAGAGAACCCTTATGTATTCAGGTGTATAGCCGCACCAGTAGGTCTTTCCTCCAATTTCAGTCTTTTCTTCGAGAAGTGCTTCGGCAGCTTTTCCGAGATGGCGGTCGAGGTATGCCTGCTTCATTAAAGCAGCAGCCGCTCTAAGGAGCTGTGTCCTCTCTGCCTTCTGCTTCTTTGAGAGCTGCCCGGGCATTTTTTCTGCTCTGGTGCCCTGTCTTACTGAATAAGGAAAGACGTGGATCTCGTAGAAACCGACCTTCTTTGCGAACTCAAGAGATTCATTAAATTCCTCTTCTGTCTCACCCGGGAAACCGCAGATCATATCCGCGGTAAGCGCTGGATCGTCGAAATATTTTCTCAAGTATCCGACTGAGGTCAAAAACTCTTCTGGTGTATAGTGCCTGTTCATACGGGAAAGCACTGTTTTTGAGCCACTCTGCAGAGACAGGTGAAAATGAGGACAGAAGTTTTTAAGCTCTGATAACTCCTTTGCGAAATCCTCCGTGACAGCGCGGGGCTCTAAGGATCCAAGCCTGATGCGGTGCACTCCGTCAATTTTTGCGACTTCCTTAACCAGGTCTTTAAGTTCAAAGCCATCATAGGAGTAGCTCGTAAGCCTTATCCCGGTCAGGACAAATTCCCTGAATCCCTGCTTTACAAGCTCATTTACTTCTTCTATAACTTTCTCTGGGCTTCTGCTTCTCTCCCTTCCTCTTGCGAACGGGATAATGCAGTAGGTGCAGAACTGATTGCAGCCATCTTCAACTTTTAAAAATGCCCTGGTGTGTTCCTCTTTCATCGAGACTTTGGTCTCTTCGAATTCCCATTTTCCCTTGTTGATATCCGGTACAAAGGTCTCTCTGGCATTATTGTCGGTAAGTCGCCTGGTCTTTAGTTTTTCTATCTCTTCATTCAGATGGCTCTTCTCGTTATTTCCAAGGATAAGGTCTGCGACTCCATCTCTTATAAGGACATCCTTCCCGGTATTTGCGTAGCACCCGCAGGCTACGACTATAGCGTCAGGATTTAAATTTTTCGCGCGGCTTATCATCTGCCTCGACTTCTGGTCGGCGACACGGGTCACAGTGCAGGTGTTTATCACGTAGACATCGGCCTTCTCTGTAAACGGAACGATCTTATAGCCTGCTTTCCTAAGTTCCTCTTCCATACCCTCCATCTCATATGCGTTAACTTTACAGCCTAAATTGTGGAAGGCCGCAGTTTTATTTTTCAATTAAATTAACTCCTTTTGATTGACTTTTTTCCTGTGTTGCTTTACGATATAATCAAATATAAGCATATGTTTTTACAGGAGGGAAACACATGAGAACAGTAAAGATATCTCTTAATTCGATCGATAAGGTTAAGTCATTCGTCAACACCATAAGCCAGTTCGACAGCGACTTTGATCTGATCTCCGGCCGCTATGTTATCGACGCCAAGTCTATCATGGGAATCTTCTCACTCGACCTTTCGAGCCCTATAGATCTTACGATCCACGATGATAACGATGCCGCTATTCTCGAAGCATTGAAGCCTTACATCATCGAAGAATAATTATTATGTAAAGATGGTCCCCTCTTTCGAGGGGACTTTTTTTATTCCAGGAATATATTTACTGAACTATTCGAAAACTGCAACGATTGAGACCCATTCGCCGCAGGTGTTTACCTCCGCGACATCGAAGCCGTTCTCCTCAAGAGCTTTCTTTACCTGCTCCTGCTTAAAATCAATTATGCCTGACGTAAGAAGCACTCCGTTCGGCTTGATCGCATCTTTTATGGCTGGAAGCATACCAATTATGATATCTGCTAAAATATTTGCGCAGACCACATCATAGCCGCTTCCCACTGCCTCTTTGACTTTACTGTCTTTCGAGAGGTCCCCGATCACAAGGTTCATCTTTGAAATATCGAGGTCATTTCTTTTAAAGTTTTCAGCCACTGCGTCCTCTGTCGCAGGATCGATATCAGTAGCTGTAACAGATGAGGCTTCCTCGCGAAGAGCTGTCATTGAAAGGATCCCGCTTCCTGTTCCGAGATCAAGAACCTTTTCGCCGCCGTGGATATACCTGGGCAGCTCTTCTATTATCATTCTGGTGCTCTCATGCTTTCCAGTACCAAAAGTGATTCCCGGGTCCATGCGAAGGATATGCTTTTTATCGGTTTTCGGATCTGATTCCTCCCAGCTTGGAACTATAGTGTATTTTCCGACCGTAAACGTGTGGAAATACTCCTTCCACTTGTTTCTCCAGTCCTTCTCATCTGTATAGGAAATATCGATCGTCCCGTCGCCTATATCAGTGGTTTTTCTGAGGTTATCGAGTCCAAACCTTATATCTTCGAGGAGCTTACTATAGTCTCTGCCCTCTTCGACATAGAATATAACACGGCTTTTTCCATCGTCCCTGCCACGGTCCGGGACAAGTTCCTCGTAGTTCTCTCCCTCGAGTGGAGTTACCGCAGCCCTGTCCTCGATCTCGATATTCGTTATATCGTAATCTAAAAGCAGTGCCGAGACGATGTCCTCTGCCTTTTCTGTCGTTTCAATCGAAAATCTGGTCCAGCGCATTATTTTTCTCCCTGATATGTAAGAAAAGCCATAATTCCGGCCACAGTCTTCGCATCCTCTATCTCACCGGCAAAAATTTTCTTCTTTAAATCCTCTGCGTCGCACTCTAAGATCTCGATGCTCTCGTCAGGGTCCAGATGCTGGGCGGTCTTTTTGACACAGCCAGTTGCCGCATAGACATCTATATGTTCATCGCAGAATGCAACTGTCGTGCGAAGTGACAGAAGCTTCGTCCAGTTTGAGGATTCATAGCCTGTCTCTTCACTGAGTTCCCTTTTTGCAGTGACTAAGGTGTCCTCAGTAAGTGAATCCCGCTTTCCTGCCGGAAGCTCAAGTGTATATCTGTCAAGCGCTGGCCTGTACTGACGGACCATCAGGAATTTGCCCCCGGCTGTGACTGAAACCACAGCTGCGGCTCCCATCCTGTGGTGGATGAAATCATAGTATTCTTCTGTCCCGTCAGGAAGCTTCATGGTATCCCGATAAAAGTCAACTACCGAACCAGAATAGATCTTTTCCCTTGCGATTCTTTCTACGTGCTCCATTTTTAAAATCTCCTGTACTTTAATAGAACTGGAATCAGCTCATGCATGACATCAGAAGCATATTCAACCTGCTCCATTGTATTATAGATTGAAAATGAAAATCTGACCGTCGACTCTAAAAGAGAGTCCTTTAAATGAATAGACTTTAATGTCCTCGATATCGCAGGTCTGTTCGAGGAGCAGGCGCTGCCGGCTGAAACGTAGATGCCTCTGTCTTCTAAAGCATGGAGCAGAACTTCTGCCCTTACTCCATCAACACTTACAGAGAGTATCTGCGGCGCTGAATTGTCATCGAGGCCGGAATTTATGCTTATGGCATCTATATCGGAAAGCCGCTCTGCCAGTCCCCTCTTCAGTTCAAAGAGGTGTGCCCTGTGTCCTTCGAAATCAGAAAACATTTCAGCGACCGCAACGCCAAGTCCAGCAATGGCCGGAACATTTTCTGTGCCGCTCCTGTATCCCTGTTCCTGTCCGCCGCCGAAAATTATCGGGTCGAGTTTTACCTTGTCCTTTTTATATAAAAATCCAGAGCCCTTCGGTCCGTGTATCTTGTGGCCGCTTACTGAAAGAAGGTCGATGTTCATCTTCTTTGGTATCAGCGGCACCTTGCCATAGGACTGGATAGCATCTACGAAAAATACTGCATTCGGGCATTTTTTATGGATAAGCTCCCCTGCCCTGGCAACAGGCATAACAGAGCCGATCTCGTTATTTACATGCATCATGGCTACGAGGACAGTGTCGTCACGAAGGGCGTTTTCAAGGTCGTCTAAGCTTATGACACCTCTCTCGTCCGTCGGAAGAAAAGTCACATCGTATCCTTCCTTCTCAAGCTCCTTAAAAGGCATGTAGACTGCTGCATGTTCTACTGCTGTAGTTATTATGTGTTTTCCTACGCGCCTGTTGGCCCTGACCGAACCGAATATCGCGAGGTTATTTCCCTCGGAGCCTCCAGAAGTAAATATGATCTCCTTCGGCTCACACTTCAAGGTCTTTGCGATAATCTCCCTTGTCTCCTTCAGATAATTTTCTGCTGTCATTCCCTTGCCGTGGAGGGACGAAGGATTGCCGTAGTCTGTAAGGAGAACCTGTCTCATCTTGTCGGCGGCCTTCTCAGAGCATCTGGTCGTCGCTGAATTGTCAAAATAGCATTCCATTTTTACTTCACCAATATCGTTTCAGTAGTATCGTAAGCGGTCTTTAAGAGGCCGTCGATCACATCTTTAAGCTTCGTCTCGGACTTCTCTATTGCTGAAAGCCTCGGCTTCGTCACAGGGTGCTTTGCCACAAAGATCGTGCAGCAGTCCTCATATGGAAGTATCGAAGTATCAAAAGTTCCGATCTTCTCAGAGATGTCTATGATGTCCTGCTTGTCAAATCCGATCAGAGGCCTGAATACCGGAAGCGTTGCCGCATGGTCTGTGACATATAGAGACTGCATGGTCTGAGACGCTACCTGTCCTAAGCTCTCACCTGTAATAAGCGCCTGATCCTTGTCAAGATCCGCAAAATGCTCGGCTATCGTCATCATGTATCTTCGCATTATGATCGTAAGCTCATCGTGCGGGCACTTCTCGTAGATTGCCATCTGGATATCTGTAAAGTTTACGATATGAAGCTTTATAGGGCCGGTGTACTTTGTCAGGATCCTTGCGAGGTCTATGACCTTCTGCTTCGCCCTCTCAGAAGTATAAGGCGGCGCATGAAAATATGTCGCGTCTATTGTCACCCCGCGGCGAGATATCATGTACCCTGCGACTGGAGAGTCTATTCCTCCGGACAGAAGAAGCATAGCTTTTCCAGACGTTCCTACAGGCATTCCGCCGGCGCCCTTGTGTTTGAGAAAATGAAAATTAATCCTCTCCCTGATCTCTACCTCGACCAGATATTTCGGATGGTGAACATCCACCTTTGCATTCGGGAATGCGTCGAGAATCCTGCTTCCAAGCTCGACGTTTATCTCCATCGAATTCATAGGATAGTCTTTTCTCGCGCGTCTGGCCTCTACCTTAAATGTAAATGGCTCGTCGCCAAGTTCTTCCTTCAGATACTCGATGATCTGGGCAGAGAGGTCATCAAAACCGTTGTCGTCCGTCATTATGCACGGGCAGATCCAGATGATTCCGAACACTTTCGAGAGCGCATCTATCACCTCGTCATCATCGAAGCCGCTTCCCTCTACAAAAATTCGTCCCTGTGGCCTCGTGACTGTAAATTCTCCGTCAATTTTTCTTAAGGCCTCTTCGATCCTCTTTACCAGAGTCTCCTCAAAAAAGTATCTGTTTTTTCCTTTAAGTCCTATCTCTCCGTATTTAACTAAAAATGCTTTCTCCATGTCGTATCCTTATATATTTTTTGTAAAATTATCAGCTGACTGAATAGTCGGTATCCATCACAGCAAAAACCTTGTAGTCAGGGTATGCCTCTTTCACTTGTGATACTACCTGATTAAAGGTCGAAAACCTGTCAGGTGAATCAAAGCTTACCACAAGGTCAAATCTTATCATTTTATCCTCTTCACTCATATAAAATCCGTGCATCTGGATAATATAATCGTTTCTGCCTGCTATCTCGCGGATCTTCTCGCGGACATCGATGACGTGCTGATCTTTGGTATTTATAGAATATACGCTGATCGCAGCCACGATAATCCTGCATCTGATATAGACAGCGTAGGTTATTTTTCTAATGAGTCTGTCGATATCTCCTGCATTTAAAGTGTCCGGAACTTCAATGTGAAATGAACCGATGTAGGAATCCGGTCCGTAATTGTGAAGCACGAGGTCGTACACACCGTTTACTTCAGGAAACTCCATCGCAGCGGCTTTGATCTCTTTCGAGAGGTCGTTGTCTGATCTCTGCCCCAGAATCTCTGAGATTATCTCACGCAGCATATCGATTCCCGATTTTATGATAACGATCGAGATGATCGCACCGAGCCAGGACTCGAGTGAAACTTTCGTCAGAAGAAATATGACTGCGGCGACAAGTGTCGATGCTGAAATAATCGAATCGAGGGTGGCATCTTTTCCGGAATTTATAAGTGAGTCGGAATTTACTCTCTTTCCGACACTTTCGACATAGCGCCCGAGGAAAATTTTTACAAGGACAGCAGTCGCTACTATAATTAGAGCAACAGCCGTGTAACTCGGCGTTTCCGGGTGAATTATCTTTGTCACCGACTCCTTTAAGGATGTGACACCGGCGTAGAGCACAATGACCGAAATTATCAGTGCACTTAAATACTCTATTCTGCCGTAACCGTAAGGGTGCTTCCTGTCAGGCTCCTTAGTGGCAAGCTTCGTTCCAATAATAGTAATGACTGAACTTACGGCGTCAGAGAGGTTATTTACAGCGTCGAGCGTGATGGCGATAGAACCCGAAATCACACCGATTACAGCCTTAAAGGCTGCGAGCAGCACATTCGCTAAAATAGCAATGACACTGGTCTTTACTATCTGCTTATCTCTCTTTCCTGCGTTTTTAAGTGCCTCCTGATCAGGCTGCAGGATAGAAACTTCATTTTCATGAATATTTGTTTCAGCTGAAGACATAAATGATTCTCCTTAAATACAATCACTATATTCTACAACTTTAACCGCAAGTTGGCAAATCATATCTTGCACTAAAAAAAGCCGCGGGTGGAAAAATCCTGCCAGCGGCCGTCAGATATTTGGCATAAATTATAGAAATGTTTTCTCACAAAGCTCTCTCATCCTGCCTGCTGCCGCCCTTACATCCTCTCCTGCAAAAATCGCAGAAACGACTGCAGCGCCGTCCAGCCCTAAGCCCTTAAGCTTTTCGATATTGTACTCCTCAATTCCGCCAATCGCTACGACAGGAATCGAGACAGCATCCGTTATCCTCCTGTATTCATCCAGGGATACGATCGACTTCGCGTCCTTCTTTGTAGCAGAGCCAAAAGCCGCTCCGACTCCCAGATAGTCGGCCCCGTCCTTCTCAGCTTTTACGGCCTCAGCGACATTGTGAGCAGTCGCTCCGATGATAACATCATTTCCTAAGATTTTTCTTGCCTCATCGACCGGGGTGTCATCCTGTCCCAAGTGAACTCCGTCGGCTCCTGACTTTTTAGTCACTTCAATGTCGTTGTCGACAATTAGCAAAACACCATTTTTTTCCAAAAAGTCCCTCATCTCAAGGGCTTCTTTTACAGTCTCCTCAGGCGAGAGTTCCTTTTCACGAAGCTGAACCATCGTCGCACCGCCTGCGACTGCCTCTTTTACTGCATCAAAAAGAGTCTCTCCACTTTTTAACCATCTTCTGTCTGTAACTGCATAGAGCAGCAGGCTTTTTCTTAAATCCATAATAGTCTCCATAGACGTACGCATATAACTTCAGAACGTGCGTTATATTACCACTAAACAGTCAGAGATTCAACGCCTTCTCCAGCGAAATCTTTCTGATATTGTGATATTCGAGCAGTGCGATTATGAAAAAATGCAATAGAAAATTAAAGTTGAAATAGAAACATTCGCATATAGATTTTATGTCAGATCATCGGAGTCGAGTATTATCGTAAACGGACCATGATTTACAAGTGATACGATCATCTCTGCTCCGAACTCCCCGGTCTCGGTCTTAAAGCCCTGCTCCCTTGACTTTTTTACTATATACTGGTAGAGACTGTCTGCCATGTCAGGTGCGCCGGCATTTATAAAAGACGGTCTGTTGCCATGGTGGCAGTCAGCATATAGCGTAAACTGCGAGATCAAAAGCAGCTCACCATTCACCTGACTTAGCGATAGATTTGTCTTTCCGTTTTCATCCGGGAAGATACGGAGACCGAGCATCTTCTTTATCATTTTATCGGCGATCTCTTTGGTGTCATCCTGACCGATTCCGATCAACACCATATAGCCTTTTCCGATAGAACCGACTGTCTCGTTGTCAATGTCGACCTTTGCCTTGTCGACTACCTGAATTACAAAACGCATAATTGCTCCTCCTTTTTGACATACATTATAATGTCAACATTCATGAGTTTTTTGCTTTTTCTTTTAAACATTCCCCGTAAGCCTCTAAACCCTCTCCTTCCCGCTTTACATTCGATAAAGCAGTATGCTATATTAAAAAAGCGGTGTCAAAAATATCTTGACAACGAGCTGGATTTATTTAAATTGATTTAACTACTTTCTGGGAGGTTTGAATGGATACCGAAGTTTCAGGAAATAAGAGTACTGCCTGTACAGTTATCAGAGTCGTTACAGTGCTTTTTCTGATTGCACTGATGACAGCTGTTTCTGAAGCGATGCACGACAGGGAAATAATATTCCCTGAGATCGCAGCTCTCGCCGTCGGTTACATCTGCGCGCCAAAGCGCTCCTGGGCCGTAAATTCCCAGAGAATGATGCTTCTGATCTCAGGGTGTGCACTTCTCGGACTTCTGATCAGTATCTTTCTGCCGGGAAGCCTTTACATAAAGCTTATCGCAGCATTTGCGGCTGCCCAGCTTATCTATATGTTTTCAGGGACCGGGCTTGCGCCACTTATTTCCGCCGTCGTATTGCCAGTCCTTATCGAATCGAAGTCATTTACTTATGTAATTTCTGCGGCAGGAATGACACTTTCGATAATTATTTTCCATGAAATATATGTCAAAGCAGACATCATCCCTTCCGAGAGCTTCGCCCCGAGAGCAAAGCCTGGAAAATACGCTTATTTCAGATTTCTTGCGAGGACTGCTCTTGTCGCTGTTTTTATGCTGATAGCCCTTAGGAGTGGATGGCGCTTTATGGCAGCTCCTCCGCTCCTCGTGGCGTTCACAGAATTGAGCGAGAAAAAAGGTGGCAGATTCCCGTTTAAGCCTGTAAGCATCGTAATTCTCCTGACATCCTGTGCCCTGATCGGCTCAGTCTGCCGACTTGCTCTTACAATGACACTCGGACTTCCTCTGACATCCGCCGCTGTCTGCGCAGCCGCACTGATGCTCCTTATCGTATACAACAGGAAAATGTTCATGCCGCCAGCCGGAGCCATCACCATGCTTGCGATGCTTATCCCGGAAAATGCCGTACTCCTCTACCCCCTCCAGGTCTGCATCGGTATGACAGTGTATATGGTCTCGTCATATTTCATTTCAAAATATTTGAAGTAATATTTCTTAATTACAGGCCTTATTTTGAAAAAGAAGCTCTTTTCAAGAGCGCAACAGTCTCGACATGCTCCGAGGCAAACGGGAACATATCCACCGGCTGAATCTTATCGACTTTGTATCTTCGTTTCAAGATTTCGATGTCCCTTGCGAGCGTATCAGGATTGCATGAAATATAGACAATCTTTTCAGGGTAGAGCCTGTTAAGCGACTTCAAAAATTCCCTGCCCGCTCCTGCTCTCGGCGGATCCATGAAAACAACATCAGCCGAAAGATTTTTTTCATAGAAGATTTCCGCAGCATCCCCGCAAATATAGCGGGCTTTTTTGATGCCGTTTAATCTGGCATTTGCGACAGCATCATCTGCGGCCGCAGGATTATTTTCAATGCCAAGGACCGACGAAGCCTTGTCTGAAGCGCAGATTCCTATCGTTCCAATGCCGCAGTAGGCATCGATTATTTTTTCTGAGCCACCCAGGTCTGCAAATGAGACCGCAGTCTGGTAGAGTTTTTTCATCTGCTGCGGATTTACCTGGTAAAAAGCCAGCGGAGACAGGCGGAAGGTCTTTCCCATTACTTTGTCTGTCAGATATTTTTCACCGTAGAGAAGAGTCAGATCGTCTGTCAGTACAAGACTGTCAGTCCTTTTATTAATATCAAGCCAGATGCTTTTCACGTGTGGAAAATGCGAAGTTATCTCTTCTATAAGGTGTTTTTTGCCAGGGATAAACGAGTCAGCGCTTACGAGAACAAGCATTATATCCCCGTTTGAGAAACTCTGCCTCATAAAAATATACCTCAGGCTCCCGGTCTGTGTATCCTCGTCGTAAACCTTGATCTTAAGCTTCGGCAGCAGGCCTGTGATAAAATGCGCCAGCTTCTGGCAGTCTTTCGACTCAATAAGACAACCGTCTGTCTCAACGACCTCGTGAGAACCCTTCCTATACTTGCCACAGATTATTTTTTTTCTATTGAAATCAAAAGCGAGGCTCTCAGTCACCTTGTACCTGTAGTAATATGGAAAATTCATCCCAATGATCGGGAGCACATCCTTTCCGAAGAGATTTTCCATCCTCTTCTGCTTCAGGTCGAGCGTCGCCTGATACTCCATATTTATCTGGTCACAAGATCCACAGATCTTTTCATATCTACACTTCATAAAAACTCACTCCAATCACTTCGTAATGGTTTTTCTAATTATAGATTGCAACGCCTTTTGCGTCAATAATGCTTGAAAGCCCGGGAAAAATTTTACAAGAAAATAAAAAATTTCTGCTTGACTTTTTTTAGGAACGTGATATTATATAAATCAGTAATGATAATCATTATTAATAAGGAGTGACCGATATGAAGAGATTTTCAAAACGACGGCAACTCATTCTGGATAATCTCGCAGGCAGGAGCGATCATCCTACGGCTGAGATGGTTTTTTCTTCAGTCAGAGATCAGATCCCGAATATCAGTCTGGGCACAGTCTATCGGAACCTGAAGGAACTGGCCGAGCAGGGAACTATACTGAGTTTCTCTCAGAACGGTAAGGAACATTTCGATGGAAACAGCAAGCCTCACATTCACATCTGCTGTGTCAATTGTGGCAGGATCGAGGATCGTCCACTTCCGGACAGTCTCAGATTTGTGAATGAAGACAGCTTTTTGGTTAAGAATGTGATAGTTCAGGGAATCTGCAGTGACTGCGCTAAGAAGTCAGAAGTAAGCTGATATCTTCTCTCCTGTTTTTCAGGAGATATGATATACAAAGAGTATGTATTTTATTTTTTAAGGAGGTAACATTATGGCAAAGTGGGTATGCAGTGTTTGTGGTTACGTTTATGAGGGAGAAGAGCCTCCAAAGCAGTGTCCTGTTTGTAAGGCACCAGCTTCGAAGTTCGTTAAGCAGGAAGGTGAGATGACCTGGGCTTCAGAGCATGTAATCGGTGTAGCTAAGGACGTTCCAGAGGACATCAAGGCAGATCTTCGCGCTAACTTCGAGGGTGAGTGCTCAGAGGTTGGTATGTATCTTGCTATGAGCCGCGCTGCTTTCCGTGAGGGATATCCTGAAGTTGGTTTATATTATGAGAAGGCCGCTCACGAAGAGGCTGAGCACGCTGCTAAGTTCGCAGAGCTTCTCGGTGAGGTTGTTTCACCTTCTACTGAGGAGAACCTTCGTGTAAGAGTTGAGGCTGAGAACGGCGCTACTGCTGGAAAGACAGACCTTGCTAAGCGTGCAAAGGCATTAAATCTCGATGCAATCCATGATACAGTTCATGAGATGGCTCGTGATGAGGCCAGACACGGCAGAGCTTTCGCAGGTCTCTTAAAGAGATATTTCGGAAAGTAATCCTACTCTCCCACCACTGATTTTCATATAGCAATACGCAGGGCCCCGCAAACGCGGGGCCCTGTTTTTATGTCAGGGAGGAATACAGTCCCTCACATCCAGCTTTTATCTCCGAAAATGCCTTCTCAAAGTCTCTTGTATACCATGGATCTTCTATCTCAGTACTCTGATTGGAATATTCTGATAGAAGATGGATTTTGGAAGCAAATTCTTCTCCACAGATCTGATGGAGATAATACAGATTTTCTGAATCAAAGCCAATCAGGAAATCATAATCCCTGGCATCAGCCTTTGTAATCTGCCTGGCATGGTGGTTTCCAATCGGCATGCCATGCTCCCTGAACACTCTCTGCATCGGTGGATACATAGGATTCCCGATTTCCTCGGTACTGGTCGCAGCCGAATCAATGACGAAGGAATCATCCGTTCCGTTTATTTTTACCAGATGTTTCATGATCTGCTCAGCAGCCGCACTTCTGCAGATGTTACCGTGGCAGACAAACAGTATCTTTATCATCAACTTCTCCTGGTGTTGTCAAAATCTAAATTTTTTCATTATCCTCGTTAGTATCATACTCCTCGATCAAATCGTAACCTTCCAGAAACCATCCCTGATAGAATGGGCGTCTTTTATTTTTTTCTTTAAGGTCTCTTCATCATGATACTCTGTAAGCTCCCTGTTTTCATTAGAATCATATACGACGAGTTTCCTGTCGGGATGCTCCTCTTCAAACCTTCCAAGCGATACCGGCTCCGCAGTCCAGACACCCGGGATATACAGATTCTCACGCGATGTGATACTTACCGGAGTCTGCTCTGCCCACTGTTTTACCTGTTCAATACTCACCGGATAATAGTTATTAGCATCGACACCGACATCATATCTCCTGATACCAGCCTTGATATTTGCTTCGTTGTACTCCGGCCCGGAATGAATATGCCCATGCAGCATCACAGAACCAGCCATAGCCTTCGGCCAGGACAGCATCGGGAAATGCATCATGATGATATTCATATTATTGGCATTCATTTTTTTGTAGTAACCCACATACTCAAACAGGGATTCATCATACTGGCACTTCTCTGGTTCACCTGTCATATCGTGATTTCCCAGAAGAAGATACTTCCTCCCATGAAGCCTTTTTACCAATGCGTTAGTCTCCCCGACAGTGATGTGATGACTTACGTCACCGAGTATAAAAAGCCTGTCATTAGGACCGACACACTCATTAATGTGATGTATCAGGGCATCATCCATATCCCTGTAATCCTTAAAGGGCCTGTTCTGCATCTTTATCACAGACTCATGCCCGAAATGCAGGTCAGCCGTAAACCATATCATCTGTTAAATCCTCTCGAAAGCCCGCCGAAGGCTGCCATGCCGATTACGTCAAATCCATCCTGGCGCAGCTGAGCGGTTAATTTTCCACTTCCACAACCTAAGTCCAGGCAGCTCATGCCCTCACTCGTTCGCTCAATCATATCAATCAGAGCGCTGCCATAATCAGCCACAAAAGAAAAATGTTTTGAATAGTTATTTGAATCCCAAGTGATATTACTCATTTAAAAAACGTCCGCACCCCTCACCTGATGATACTTTCCAATCCGACACATTCCTCTTCTCTGTTGAGAAGACTACCCCGATTTTATAAAGCTTACGGTTATCAGCAGCATATGGAATAGCGTACCCTTTGTCGTCTATCTGCGACATAGCATCTTCGATTGGTTTGTCCAGCTTGAATTCAAAGACATTCCAAAACGTCTCGGGCGTGAAAGAAAGTATGACAGTCTGGTCCTGGCAAGTTCCCATACATATCTGGTTTTATCCACATATACATAGCCATTCTGCCGTCTTTCCATAATATCAGCCGTCCTTTCAGATGATTAATAAGAGAAGTGTACTCTCCTATCGTCGGAAAAAAAACGGGAACCTGTACTCAAGCCCTCTCCTTTCGAAAGCCCAAGTCTATAATACCAAAAAATACCGTTTTATCAAAGTCTTAAACGTCAAGAACTATCATTTTAGCAAAAAAAAATCAATAGTGAAAAATAATTACAGATGTGGTATCCTTTATGCATGTATAAAGATTATTTTAATTCAATACACTGGACGGTTACCATAGGGACGAATCCCGGATTTGATCTGGAAAACCAACAGATTATGGATTACGGAAAGTTTGTGGCGCTTTTTCAGAGAATAAGTGAAGAAGAGAAAAATAAAAGCGGAGTCTGGATTACTGCAGTCATTACTCCATCAAGGCTGGCATATCGTCACAGCGCTGGCTGCCCGATAGGTGGCGAATATGCGTACACTCTGACCGGCAGCTGTAATACGGAGTTTGCAAGCGTTGACGACTATGTACCAGCTCTAAAAAGAGTTCTCGCAAAATTAAAGGACGAACTCAGACAGGTGACATTTACACTTGAGATAATCCCAGCTCATCTTGTGTTCTACAATGATGAGCCAGGATATTCGGAATGATCTTTTCTTTAGATTAACCTGTCTTTAAGAACTATACAATTATTTTTCTGTACATAAGAATAGGCAATACTCCAAAGCCTACTACGTGAGAGTTTGAAAAAAAGTCTGTAAAAGTTTTCATATAGGGTCTTTCATGATACAATTATTTTAATTCATGGAGGGCCTATTATTATGGCAAGAAGAGAAAAGCAACCAGTACACCACGTTCAGATGACAGATGGCAAAAGAGCCATCATCCAGGGGCTTCTGCAGGAGTATGATAGTAAGCGAGTTATCATGGGGCGTCAGCCCCGCATAAAAATTCCACGTCCAGGAAGTGCATCCTAGATGGAGAAAACTTATAATTCACACAAGATTTTCAGAAGAATCCGGCTGGCAGGCTTTTATGG
>QOUV01000022.1 GCA_003862155.1 Lachnospiraceae bacterium | reverse complement strand
CATCTGAACGTGGTGTACTGGTTGCTTTTCTCTTCTTGCCATAATAATAGGCCCTCCATGAATTAAAATAATTGTATCATGAAAGACCCTATATGAAAACTTTTACAGACTTTTTTTCAAACTCTCTCAATACCTATTATGCAGCTTTCGTAGTATCCATCTCCAGTTGTACGCGGGCCGCTGATGACTTCATATCCATCCTTTTTCAGTTCTGCGGTCAACTGGTCAACCTTTTCTTTGCTGCCGACTGAAAATGCAATATGTATGTAACCCGTGTGGGCAGCATTCTTTTCAAGATCAGCCATTTCCGGCTTATTCATGATCTCCAATCTGGATCCATCTGAGAAGCTTAAAAAATATGAACGGAAATCAGTTTTTAAATTATGGTATCCAGAATTAGCGGCAGCGTCAAAATATTTTACAAAGAAATTTTTGACACTATCCAGATTCTTCAAACACAAAGCACGGAATTCCTATGCTGCCTTTTTCTTATTTTCCTTCTTATTCGTAATACTGCTCTATTGCCAATAAAAAAGTGCAGGCAGCCCAATCTACATACGCTTTCCTTGTATCACCTTACATCCTTTCAAATTTCGTGTATAGTTCTTTTTCTTCTCTTTCGATTCTCTGTGAAAGTTTCCTGACAATACCGTTCCACTCTCTGGCAAGTCCCTCCTTGTTCTCCAAGATTCCGGTTTTAGTATTATATCTGGACTTAAATTTATTAAATTCGCCTATGAGGCCACCCATTTCGTCCTGATATCTCTTGGCAAGTGTTTTCACAGATGAATCATTGCTTTCGAGCAGCTTTGGGTATAAATATCTATCCTCTGAATTAAGATGTACATTAAGAAGGCCTGAAAGTCTGCTGATTTCCCGACCAATATCAAAAGCATTGTCCTCAATCGAACCACTTGATATCAGCTTTGTGATTGCCTCAACCTGTGCTGCTATTTTTTTATGAGTCTCTATATAGCTTTGTATTAACATAACATTGACCTCCTGTTCGTTTGATGTGATTATATCAGAGATAGGAAGCAATTAATGTTGTAAAAGCAACTTATCAAAAGCATATTGCTGGTTATTATCCAAAATTAGATTTAAGTACACGAAAACACCGTCCAGATTTGACTGGTGCTTTGAAATTATTTCAGCTGTCTATTTTCTGAATCCATGGTTCAATCATATACAGAGGGATATTAAATAACAGTTCCACGGTTAAACTCGTGGGCATTTATCAAAGTAACGTAAAATCCGAAGACTCATTCCAATGCCATCCCATATTTATTGCCCATTCAACGAGGTCGTAATCAGTCTGCTCTGATTCGCCGTTGGTGCATCTTGAAAGCTCTGTAAAGTCATCACCACCATCATAAATGGCTTTTTCAATGATATGGTGCATATCCTTTTCAACACTCCTGAAGATGTCAGAACCAGAGCGGCATAAGGAATTATCAGAGATTTGATGGGAAGTTATCTGCGTACAGAATTTGTACAGATAGTATTCCTGGAGTACACATATCCTTCTACAAATCTATTGAACATCCACTCTGGATAAACGCTGGCAATGTCTGTTCTGCCGCTAATATCTATCAACATAAGATTTTATGCCTTTCTCACGATATCCAAGTTGGCACTGTTAATAATTTTTTTCAAAATGCTGATAATCTTTGAGAGAGTGCCAGTTCCCACCCCATGTAAATCCATGTTTTTTGAAAAGCTTATAGGCCAGATCATTTTCATCTATCTTATGGTCGAATTGATTTTTTCTGTCGGCATAATCGACACCGTTTGCCGGAGCCACCTTCTCCTTTCCGTTCTTATCATACGTTATGCATGGATTGTAGAGCGGATTGATATCTATCGCAAGACCGAGAGAATGATTCGACAGCTTAGATGAACCAGCGATCGGCCTGTAATTAAAGCAGCTCGTGTTGTCCGCCTCCATCGAAGCCTCATCATCCCCGTCGAAGTCATCGACAAGCCTTATGCTTTCTATCTCATAGCTGCTGTCGTACAGCTCGGAAAAAATCCCCATTACATCATCAGCTATCTTTTTGCTGCAGATCATCTCCCCCGACTGCGTCTCACCGTTAAAATCGACATATTTCACCCTGCAGTATCTCAGATCCCCGATACTGACCCTGCATTTTGACGCATCCTTCGGGTATGAGATGCCTTTTATCCTGCTAAGCACCTTCTTACCGATTTTCTCGTAATAAAAGCCTTCCCTGTAAGTGACGCGGCTTTTCTTTTGTTTTGATGATGCAGCCGACTTATCATCTTTTTTGCTGTTCTTTGATTGCGCGGTGGCTGTCTTACCGTGCCTGGACTTTACGGATAAGCTGCTGTCTGAGGATGTTTTAGCTGAGTCTTGTTCATTCTGATCAGATTCATTATCTGCTTCTCTTTCAGATTTGATCCCTGTCTCTGTTTGATGCGTAAGCTGCCTGTCTTTGCTCTTAATACTAAGATATATGACAAGGGAAAAGGCCGCTAAAAGCAGTGAGATTATAATAATAAGAATTTTGTTTCTGTTCTTCCTGTTCATTTTTCTCCCTTTAATTCTCCATCAAAACATCTATTTAAAAAATATTAGTTAGATGACATTTTTATTATACTATTTCCAAACCATCGTAGCAACTTCATATAAATCAAGTATCTCAGTGCCATATCTGGTATAATATACTTATACGAAATCTGAAAGGACATCATATATGTCGTTTGTAAAAACGCAAAAATCGCAAGTTAAAATGGAAATTTACTCATTTTAACTTGTACTAAACATAAGATCAAAATACATATATGCTGGATGAAAGGAAAATACGATGAAAGAAACTTGGAAACCAGGGAATATGCTCTACCCGCTGCCTGCAGTTTTGGTCTCGACCAGGGGGACTGATGGGACAGACAATCTTTTTACAGTCGCCTGGACCGGCACGATCTGTACGAACCCGCCGATGCTTTATATCTCAGTTCGAAAAAGCCGCTTCTCCTATAAGGCTCTCCATGAGACTCATGAATTCGGTCTTAACTTGACTACTGAAAAATTAGTCAGAGCTGTCGACTACTGTGGTGTTGTAAGCGGCCGGGATCACGACAAGTTCAATGATTGCCATCTCACCAAAGAAAAAGCAGATAAAATAAATGTGCCACTTGTAGCCGAAAGTCCTGTTACGATCGAGTGCCGCATTGTAGAAGAAAAGGAGCTCGGTTCACACGTCATGATGATCGCTGACGTCCTTGCAGTACACGCAGATACCAGGTATATGGATGAAAAAGGCCGTTTCGCTTTAGAAATGGCGCATCCGATCGTCTATTCCCATGGCACCTATTTTTCACTGGAAAAGCCTCTCGGCACATTCGGCTATTCTGTAAAGAAGAATCATCATCGCAGAAGTGATTTTTATGGCAAAAAAAAACGCCAGAGTGAGAAATAAATTCCCGAACCCTGGCGTCTGTTGTCACTTTTTTAAACAGCTTGTAAACTAATTACATGAGCTTCTTGTACATCTCAATGATCTGCTCTGCTGTAGCTTCTCTCGGGTTACCTGGATAGCAGGCATCGTTTAAAGCGTCCTTGGCAAGCTGTGGAAGATCTTCTTCTCTGATCCTGTCGTTCTTCTGAGGGATCTTTACATCCTCTGAAAGTTTCCTTACAGCGGCGATAGCTGCGTCACGATACTCTTCCTGACTCATGTCGTCAACGCCCTCAACTCCCATAGCGCGGGCGATCTCACGATACTTCTCACCAGTGTAGTCTCTGTTGAACTCCATACTGATCGGAAGGAGCTGTGCACATGCCATACCATGAGGTGTGTCATAGTGAGCTGAGAGGCAGTGAGCCATAGAATGGTCGATTCCAAGACCTACGTTTGAGAATCCCATTCCTGCAATATACTGTGCCATAGCCATTCCCTTGCGGCCCTCTGGCTCGTTCTTTACTGCTGAACGAAGATTCTGTGAAATAAGCTTTATAGCCTCAAGATGGAACATATCTGTGATCTCGAAAGCTGCCTTTGTGGTGTAGCCCTCGATAGCGTGTGTCAGAGCGTCCATACCGGTGCACGCTGTAAGTCCGGCCGGCATTGATGACATCATATCCGGGTCAACTACTGCGATGTATGGGATATCGTTCGTATCAACGCATACGAACTTTCTCTCCTTCTCAGGATCTGTGATAACGTAGTTAATAGTAACCTCTGCTGCTGTTCCTGCTGTAGTAGGTACTGCGATTGTTGGAACTGCATGATTCTTTGTAGGTGCTACGCCCTCAAGTGAACGAACATCTGCAAACTCCGGGTTATTGATAATAACGCCGATAGCCTTTGCAGTATCCATCGATGATCCGCCTCCGATGGCAACGATGGCGTCAGCCCCTGCATCCTTGAATGCAGCAACACCGTCCTTGACGTTCTGGATCGTAGGATTCGGCTTGATTCCTGAATAAACAGTGTAGGCAATCCCAGCCTCATCGAGAAGACTTGTTACCTTTCCGGTAACACCAAATTTAACGAGATCCGGATCAGAAGTAACAAAAATCTTCTTGTATCCGCCCCTGCGGATCTCTGGAACTATCTCCTGAATAGCTCCTGCCCCATGATAAGAAATGCTATTAAGCACAATACGATCAGCCATTTTAACCCTCCTTTGGTAAAATGTGGCTTATTAACTGTAACAATAATATTGTACTTTATTTGGCTGAATAATCAAGTTATTAATTTTAATTTAAAAATATTTTTTAAAGCATAAATATCTTTTAATCATTGCCAAATTATCCCGCCTGGCGTATAATTTTAATCAGAAATAAAAACTTTATTACACCGTAAGGCCCTATGGCAGACGTGAGGATATATATGAAATTAAAACGTATTTTTTCTATATTTACAGCTTGTGTTATGGTTACCGCTTCATTCAGCGGATGTGGCAAAACTACTGCTACATCGGCCAGTTCTCAGGCATCTGCAGTCTCTTCGCAAAAATCCAGTACATCTGACGCAGAGCAGAAATATTCTGATTCGTCTGTCCTTTTTTCAAAAAATACTGTGTATAACGATGACACAGCTTCAGATGATTCAGGCATATTCTCTACAAGTTACGACACTTTTACGATTGACGATATAGAGGGTGTTATCTTCGGAAAAGATGCATCTCCACAGGCATCGCCGAATCTTAGATCTGCTCTTAAAGATTACAACACAAGCGTGAAGAGATTAAACGCATCTTCATTTAGAACTTTAAAAAAACAAGCCGATCCGGAATACAAAAAGCATAAAAAGAACTGGAATTACAGCAGCTACTCAGACCAGATCACTTCATCTGTAATGCGCGCAGATGATGATATTTTAAGTATCTATACTACTGATGTATTTTATGCAAACGGCGCACACCCGTCCACTACATTTTCGGCCTTCAACTATGACTTAAAAACCGGCCGAAAGATAACGCTTTCGAACCTTTTTTCAAATAAAAAGGAGCTTGCCGCCGCACTCGCAGACGACCTCAAATCCCAGTATCCAAATGTTACATTTGCGGCTGATTCGTCAGAAAATGGCGGGACATTAAAGGGCAATATCTTAAATCTTTTAAAGGACAATGGTTCAGATGGAGCTGTCGCATTTTACATGACTCCGACAGGTGTAAGCTTCACATTTGCTCCATATGCTCTCGCATCATACGCAGCTGGCTCGTTTAAAGTGGAATACTCATACGATTCCGGCGCGCTTACCGGAAATTTTAACAGTAAATATGCAGGGCCTGGTACACTGAAGGGAAAATTCATTCAGTTGTTCCCGGGAGACAGCAGGAATTTCACCGAAAATCAGGACAAAGTCTATAATATTTCCATTGCCGAAGAGCCTTCGAAAGACACAACCTTAGACGATCCGTCCGATTATGATGTGACAGTGAAATTTAATGGGAAGAAAAATAAATCGACGATCCACTCGTTTGAAAATGACTACTATCTCGCCGAAACCAAAGGCGGAAAATACTATCTTTTCGTCGGAACGCATGAGGAAAACGACCTCCAGTCGATTTACATTTACGATCTGAATGGAAGCAGGATTAACGATCCCGACGAATTTGAAGACGGCTTTTACGACAGCGTGCCGACAAATACCGATGGGTTCTCAGCCGGGATCAGATCTGATACGATGAGCACTTACACTACAATGGGATATTTTACGGTCTCGGATGGAGAACTAAAGGCAAAATCCAAATGGTTCGCCGCTAAAGAAGCCAATTTAAATGCCCTGACTTTAAAAAAAGACATGACATTTAAGACAGCCTCCGATACATCAGCTTCCCCGGAAAAGCTCTCCTTTAAAGACGAAAAGCTCACCGCCGGAACCAAACTCCAATTCCTTCGAACCGATAACAACAAAACAACCGACCTGATCACAGATGACGACCAGATCATCCGTGTAACGATCGACTCGAAGGACAAATATCCTCAGACCATTAACGGCAAGTCGATAGAGGACATCTTCAAAGGCATCGTCTTCGCCGGCTGAATTTCGGGACAGTAGGGACGGTTCTTTTTGTCCCATTATCAGACATTTCAGTCAAATGTTCGCCAGTGCAGACACGAACGGACGGCGAGCTCAGTGCGCGTTTTCTGCTTGCTCGCGCTCGTCTATCTGCCGCCCTCTGGCCAATATATGGTTTAATAATGCTTATGGTTTAGGCGGATGGCCAACCGGGCGGCAACATCGCGCTCGCGCACGACGAAAACGCTGAATTCGCTCGTCATCCGTTCATATCTGCACTGGCTGATTTTGCAGGAATTACAATGGGACAAAAAGAACCGTCCCTACTGTCCCATTATTTTTTTATCTTCTTTGAAACTGCATCGTAGAGGATCTTGTAAACGTTGTAGGCATGAGTTCCATCTTTCGGATCACTGAACGGATTCTTTGTATGAACGAGTTCCTGATTCATGTACTTCTTATCGCCTGTGGCATTGATTCCGATGTAGGCATCTCATGCACCCATTGTCCATCCGGCTGCATAGTTGGTATAGAGAGGAATGGCTTTCCAGTTCTTTCCGCCGTACTTGTCTGATCCCATATCGGTTCTGTTGTTAAACATCGTGATAGAAGCTTTCAAGTCTTTGTCCTCACCCAGCTTGATGCTTGAGTAAGTCAGCTTACTGCTGTTTGAGCTGGCTTTGCTTCCTCCGGTGCTTTTTCCGCCACATGCTGCCATCGAAAGGCACATGGCTGATACAAGTGTAAGAGTTAAAATTCTCTTCTTCATTTGAGTCCCTCCTTCAATAACGGACTGTTCACATTAACTTAACCCCGCCTCATTTCTGAAGCTAATTTAATTATACTCATTAACTTAATTTAGCCAAGAATAAATTGGCCTTTTGCACCAATTTTAGTTATCTTGTCCAGTTAATTTAGCTTTAATTTGTGCAGCTTTACTAATTAATTTAGTTAATTTTTCTTTTTGTAAATCTTTTTAGCTGATTTTCCTTTAAAAAAATACGGCAGATCCTGCTAATATCTGCCGTAAAAAAATTTTGTTCAGTTTCTTTTTATTCCCGTTTAGAGATATCTCTTACCGATTCTTTTTCCACAAGTTTCCCTTCTACGATCTGCACTCCGCCATGGTATGGCTTGCCTTCGAGCTTGTGAAGTATCATATGCACCGCTTCATGGGCCATCCGTCTGGTGTCCACTTCATATGTCGTGATTCCGATGTCGCAGAGGCCTGGATAGATATAGTTATCATAACCTACAACAGAGATGTCATCAGGTACTTTATAACCCTGTTTTCTAAGTTTATGAATCAGGGTACTGGCTGTGATGTCACAGTTGCAGACGAAGGCAGTAGGCATGTCTTTTTTAGCTGGAAGCTTAAAAAACCTGTCCTCGTCAATTTTTCCGGTCTCACAGTCCCTGTCTTCCATGACCATAAATTTCTCCGGCCTGATATTGTGCTCCATCAGAGACTTCACATAGCCTAAAAACCTGTCATTTATCGACTCTGTTGAATTTAAGGTACCAACGAACGCGATCTTCTCATGACCGTGGTCAAACAGATAGTTTGTCATGATGTAACTTCCGTAAAAACTGTCTGAAATCACAGCTTCTGCCGTAAGTCCCCTGGCAGAAAAGTCCATGTAGATCACAGGAACTCCGCACTTCTTCCTTAATGCCGAAAGGTATCTGTCATTTAGTTTTCCGATAACGATTATGGCGTCTGCCTTCTTTTCTGAGACGACCACAGGCATTGTGCATTCTGCCTCGTCCTCGTCCGACACCGGCTCCATGATCGCAAAGCTGCCCCGGTCGACAGCATATGCCGCAACATCCTGATACATCTGCACATAGAAAGAGGAATATTTCCCCATATATCTGTCTGCTATCAGCACTCCGATATTGTAGTGTCCCGGAACCGTCGGCTCTCTGCGTATCCTCCTGCTCTTCTTGTACCCGAGCTGATTCGCCAGGTCGACTATCTGTTTTCTGACTGCCTCACTTACGCCTTTCTGGCCGGAAAGCGCCTTGGAGACAGTCACTGTCGAAACGCCTATCCGGTCTGCAATATCCGAGAGCGTAACTGATTTTGACATAGCCCCTCCTTTCGCGGTTTTTGTCAGTCTTCGCCGAGTTTAAGCATAGCATCTTTTAACTTCGAAAGTCTTTTATCTGCGTCACTTAAACTGCTGCCCCTTACTCCCATGTAAAATTTTATCTTAGGTTCTGTCCCCGACGGGCGGACGCAGCACCATGCATTGTCAGAAAGCTCATAGTATAAAACATCTGAGACAGGAAGAGTCACAGGAGTCTCTTCTCCCGTAGAATAGTCTCTTCTTAATCCCGTCTTATAGTCCCTTAGTGCGAGTACCTTATAATCACCGATACATTCGACATGTTCGTTTCTCATCTTATCCATCATAGCCTTTATGGCCGATGCTCCGTCCTCGCCCTTCTTCGTGATCGTCGAAAGAGTTTCCCTGTAGTATCCGTACTTTTTGTAGAGATCCTCCATCGCGTCCCATAGAGTCTTTCCGTGCTTTTTGTACCAGCATGCCGCCTCACAGAGAAGCATCACAGCGACAGGTGCGTCCTTGTCTCTCGCGTATGTTCCGGCGAGACAGCCATAACTTTCCTCCATTCCGAAGACAAATTCGTGGCTTGAATTCTTTTTAAAGAGCTTGATCTGCTCACCAATGTACTTAAATCCAGTGAGGACTTCGATAAGGGATACATTGTAGTCAGCCGCGATCGCCTTGAGCATATCTGTAGTTACGATGGTCTCCACAACAGCTGCGTCTTTTGGAAGAGTCCCGGTGGCCTTCTTTTCACGCAGAAGGTACTCTCCGATAAGGACTCCGGACATATTTCCCGTAAAGCTAATATAGCCTCCGTTAACCATATCCCTGCAATAGACTCCGAGCCTGTCAGCATCCGGATCCGTAGCAAGGACCAGGTCAGCATCTTTTTCTTCAGCTAATTTAAGCGCCAGTTCAAAGGCTTTAGGTGACTCAGGATTAGGGTAAGATACGGTAGGAAAATTGCCATCCGGCTTCTCCTGCTCCGGCACAGTATAAACTTTATTAAACCCGAGCTCTTTAAGTACTCTGCGCACAAAAACATTGCCCGTGCCGTGAAGCGGTGTATAGACTATAGTAAAATCGTTGGACATTTCCCTTATAACTTCGGGATGAACTGACTGTTTTTTAAGTTCAGAAATGTAGGCATCGTCGACTTCGTAGCCGATCACATGGTACAGATCTGCTACTCTCGCGCTCTCCTCATCCATAGTCACTACGTCTGAGAAGTCCTTAACGTCTGCGACTTCAGCCATGATATTTTTATCGTGAGGCGGCGTGATCTGCGCTCCATCCTCCCAGTAAACCTTGTATCCGTTGTATTCACGAGGGTTGTGGCTTGCAGTGATGACTATTCCTGCGATGCAGTGAAGATACCTCACAGTAAACGAGAGCAGCGGTGTCGGACGAAGCGACGGGAAAATATAGCTCTTTATTCCGTTTGCATTTAGGCAGAGCGCAGCCTCGTTTGCAAACTCCTTTGACATTATCCTCGAATCGAAGGCAATGGCCACGCCCTTGTCTTCTCCGTGCTGCTTTTTTATATAGTTGGCAAGTCCCTGAGTGGCCTTTCTTACGGTATAGACGTTCATCCGGTTTGTTCCGGCTCCGAGCACACCTCTTAAGCCTCCGGTGCCAAACTCAAGGTCCCTGTAAAACCTGTCGTTTATCTCTTCTTCGTCACCACGAATGGCTTTAAGCTCGTCTTTAGTCTGCTGGTCAAAATACGGATCATTAAGCCAGTGCTCATACCTCTTTTTTACTTCTTCAGTCATAGTTCCCTCCAAAATGACATTCCCTTTAAACTAAAGTGTCAACACAATAAACTAATTATATTATGCGTATTAAGCTAAAAAATGTCAAGTGTTTTAAGCTTAAATTAGCTAATTTAGTCATTTCAGAGGTATTGCCGGAGTATCTGCCCGCTTACTCTATATCGAATATAATGTTGTCTCGGTCGATGTCTACGATCTTATCGCGAAAAGGCGCGACCTGAGGGCGTCTTTTGAATTTCTGTATTATCGAATAGTTCTCCCAGCAGTGCATCGGAAAGATCAGGTCGCAGTCTATATTCTGGACAAAATAGTCTATTC
Source organism: Lachnospiraceae bacterium (assembly GCA_003862155.1). Lineage (GTDB taxonomy): Bacteria > Bacillota > Clostridia > Lachnospirales > Lachnospiraceae > Weimeria > Weimeria bifida. Next base: position 15,865 of record QOUV01000022.1, on the reverse strand, counting down.
CGTCATAGGCGCCGGCCCCAAGGCGCGGATCTAAAACTACAAAGCCGATATCGATGTGTCTGCGCGACAAGTGCTTTATCTGTTTTTTGTAGCCTCCGTCATAAATTTCACGGTACAGCTCTTTTCCGTCCTCACTTACGTTCCAGATTGACAAGTCCCCGGCGTGATATATCGTAAGACCGTCTGTCTCAACTAAAAAAGCCACTCCGGCATCATTGCTCAGAAGAGTATGAACCTTGATATCAGGGGTATTGTAATCCGAAACCGGCCCGATGAATTTTATATTATTCCTTACAGCCGGATCATATCCATTTTCAATAAGATATTTCTTCCCGAGCTTTATATCTCTTGAAAAAATATAGTGCACGTCGTATTTTTCTGCCCACCTGAGGACTTCCGGTGAAAACTGGTCCTTGTGGCAGTTGGACGCAAATACATAGATCGGCTTTCCTGCAGAAAATACCGGCTCTTTACCATGAAAGACCGCATTTATATATGTCCCGGACGGAAAATAGTCGAAAACAAGCTGTTTCGTATCTGTCTCCACGACGAATGCACCATGATGAATAAATGTAACTCTAAGCATTTTTTCTCCTGTTTTTAAGCTGTTCATTTGAAAATACAGTTCAATTTCCCATTATAACGCAAATTTCTGATATAATAAACTCATGAAAAAAATAATTGAAGTCACAAGAATCATACTTATCTCCATACTTATAGGAGTAATCTTAGGAATCGCCGGCGCTTTATTTTACCTGTGTATAAGCGGTGCTACTGCGATAAGGCAGGCTCATCCACAATTTCTTATTCTTCTTCCCGTCGGCGCCGTATTAGTCACTCTTCTCTATCAGCTCTTCAAAAATGAAGACGATGGCGGCACAAACCGGGTTCTGGAATCCGCTTATTCCAACGCACCTGTATCTTTAAAAATGGCCCCATCTATTTTTCTTTCAACCGTATTTTCACACCTCTGCGGCGCATCAGTCGGCCGGGAAGGTGCTGCGCTCCAGCTCGGCGGCTCCTTAGGTTACAATACCGCGCGGCTCTTTCATCTGTCTGACAGAGAAAAATCCTTCTGCACCTGCATTGGAATGAGTGCCTGCTTTTCGTCACTCTTTGGAACGCCGATGGCTGCCGCTATTTTTTCTATTGAAATAGCCGTAGTCGGCCGTCTTAACGTTCTCTGCCTCGTTCCGTCAGTAATCGCCTCCTACATCTCGAGGCTTATCGCGCGCTCTGTCGGAGCTCCAGATATGAAAATGAAGATGGATAAAGCCACAACAGCAGATCCTGTAACTCTTCTGAAAGTTACGGTAATAGCTGTCTCCTGTGGTCTTGTCGCCATGCTTTTCTGCAGGCTTCTCTCAGACGGAGTTAAATTAACTTCATTAAAGCTAAAAAACAAATATCTAAGAGCTCTGATCTTAGGCTCTGCAGTCTTTGCTCTGTCTCTTATCTTCCCAGGACAGACATACAACGGTGCCGGCGTAGACCAGATCGCAGGTTTCATGAAGGGCGATGTGCTCCCGTGGCAGTTTGCTTTAAAGATGCTCTTTACTTTAATCTCAGTCTATGCGGGCTACAAGGGAGGAGAGATAGTTCCTGCGTTCTACATTGGCGCTTCACTTGGAGCTTTCCTCGGGCATCTTCTGGGACTTCCACCTGCTCTCGCCTGCTCAGTCGGAATGGTCTCTCTATTCTGCGGAGTCACAAACTGCCCTCTTACAGCTTTTGCGATAGGAATAGAGATTTTCGGCACCGGGACAGCTCCGTTTTTCCTGCTTGCCAGCGCGTTTTCATTTTTCTTCAGCGGAAAGGCCGGACTGTATTCGAGCCAGAAGAGACAGGTTTACCGTGCTGTATCTGATTGAGATATTTTTAAGATTTATATGATTTGGCGGTCAGCCTTTTGACTGCCAAATCTTTATATAAAATATATAGCTAACATATATGTTTTATGATATACTTTATCATGTTACTTGTTTAAACTGGAAAAGAAAAAGGTAAACTATGAAAACATTCACTGACATTTTGGGACAAATCGACACTTTTGTCTGGGGTGTACCGCTGATGGTATTCATCCTGGGTACTGGCATTTTCTTAACTATCAGGCTCCGTGGCATTCAGTTCAGAGGCTTCGGACAGGGTTTTAAGAATATGTTCTCGAAAGACGAGAAGCATGACAGCAAGGGACAGATCAGCGGTTTCGCTGCCTTATGCACTGCCCTCTCCGCCACTATCGGCACTGGAAATATCGTAGGTGTCGCCACCGCCATCGCAGCTGGTGGACCGGGAGCAATGTTCTGGATGTGGCTCGCCGCTATTTTTGGCACAGCCACCAAATACACAGAGTGTACATTAGCTGTTCACTACAGACAGACCGCTAAGGATGGACACATCATTGGCGGACCGTTCTACTATATTGAGAAAGGTATGGGCGAGAAATGGAAGTGGCTCGCCAAGATCTTCGCTTTCTTCGGTGTCTGCGTCGGTCTGATGGGAATCGGAACCTTTACACAGATAAACGGAATCACGAGTGCCGTAAAAGGATTCTTTGATCCTCAGGGTAAAGTCACCGTAAATGTCTTAGGACAGCAGACTTCTATAGCCGTAGTTATCGCAGGAGTTGTCCTCACTTTCTTTATCGCCCTCGTAATCATCGGAGGCCTGAAGCGTATCTCCGCAGTAGCTGAAAAGATTGTTCCTTTCATGGCTATCCTCTATGTTGGCACTGTCCTTATTCTTATTTTTTCAAACATCACAAAGCTCCCGGCCGCTTTCGTTTCGATCTTCGAAGGCGCATTTGGTATCCGTGCCATCACAGGCGGTGTCATCGGTACAATAATCGCATCCATGCGAAACGGAATCGCCAGAGGTATCTTCTCAAACGAAGCCGGCCTTGGTTCCGCACCTATCGCAGCAGCTGCAGCTGTTACCGACTATCCTGCTGAGCAGGGTCTCATCTCAATGCTTGGTACATTTATCGATACTATCGTTATCTGCTCGATGACCGGACTTGCTATAATCATGACCTCCTCATGGAACACAGGACTCGAAGGTGTAAACATCACCTCAAAGGCTTTCTCCGACGGTCTTCCATTCCCACAGCAGGTCGCTACGTTTATCCTTATGGTCTGCCTCGTATTCTTCGCATCGACCACAATCCTCGGATGGGATTACTACAGTGAGAGATGTCTTGAGTACCTTGTCGGCGACAAACCGAAGGTGATCCGTACCTACAGATGGCTCTACATCTTCTGCGTTTTCATCGGGCCTTACATGACAGTATCGTTCGTCTGGACCTTAGCCGACATCTTCAACGGCCTGATGGCGATCCCGAACCTTATCGGCCTTATCGCCCTCTCCGGGGTCTGCTCCAAAGAGACAAAGAGATACTTCGATGTACTTCACAGTCGTTCTTGATTTTATAAAAAAGACTGGCAGCATCTGCTGTCAGTCTTTTTTTATAACCGTCTTTCGATCAGGATTTTTCCATAATCATTCAACTCTTTTTCAATTTTTTTGTAATCCGGCACATACACTGCCACCTGCTCCCAGAATCTTTTTGAATGATTCGCCTCTAAAAAATGACACAATTCATGGTATATCACATACTCGGCACACTCTCTCGGGACATATAAAAGGAGCAGGTTAAACGTAAGTCTCCCGGTCTTCGGCCTGCAAGAGCCCCAGCGGCTTACCATGTGCTGAAAGCATACATTTGTAACTGGTCCTGCATGGTCTGCTCTAAATCTCCTGTACGATCTCCAGAACAGGTTTTGAAACTCTATCTGGGTAGTGCAGATTGATATTCCATTATAGATACTGCCCTTCTCATAAGGTTTTCCGGCTACAATATCGTCTCCCAATCGCCTTACCTGCCAGTCCGGCACGTTTTTAATCTTTTCTCTGACGAAATCTTCCCATCTTTTACGCGACTGATCGTCGCCTTTTTTATAAGAGTAGAGCTTGTCGCTGCTTTTTCTGATCAGATCCCTTATATGATCAGCCGAGACCCCGTATGGCGCTGAAACACGAAACACTCCGTCATCACCCAGGCGAATACGCACAGACTTCATGCCCCGCCTTCGCGTCACAGTGTAATTTTTCTTTTCGCCGTTTATTTCAATAGTCATAAGAAACTTTTGATACTTTTCTACAGTGCTTCCACACCCTCTTCTCCTGTCCTCACTCTAATCGCATTGTCGAGACTGTAAATAAAGATCTTTCCATCACCAATGTGTCCGGTATAAAGCTTATCAAGAAGCTCATCTGTGATCTTCTTTACCCTTTTAGTCTCAACGACTATAGAGACCTGAATCTTAGGGAGCAGTGCCATCTCGGGATTCTTTTCAGTCTGGCTGTCATTGCTTCTTGTCCCTCCCTCTACACCGCAGCCTAAAACCTGAGTAAAAGTCATTCCTCCGACATTCAGTTCAGACAGTTCCTTCTTTATCGATGTAAATTTCGACATATCACAGATCACGTCAATTTTACTAAGTTCTGACATTTTATTTTCTCCTTCTGTTGCTGATCAATTCATCGTTTTGCATTAGTTAGACGTCTTATAATTATAATTGTAATTATTATTAGTATACTTTATTAGTATAAACATTATTATCTTTGTACGCTATATATATAAAACAAAAAAGGTGCCAGTACTCTTTTACGAAATACGGCACCTTTGCCTTATTTTATTGCTATTCTGTTTTTGTAAAGCTATGAATGGATCAGCAATATACTTGAGCAAAATTCATTGTATGATTGAAATTATATCACCTAACACATACTTTTTCAATAGCAAATTACAGACCTGTTATTTATGAAATTATCCGACTTCTGAAATCACTCGTCTATAAGTACTTTTTCGACGTCATCAGCGTCATATTTAACAGTTGAAACATGAGTCGTCTCAATCAGATACAGCGCATGCGCTGCCAGGTGCTCTGCCGCCTGTTCGAGATCTCTTACACCCGGCTGGTCTTTATATATTTCAACTATCTTTTTTGCACCAGAATCGGAAATGATACACTCTTCCGGTGATATTTTAAGCCTCTTTAGCACCTTTGGCAGGGAAAATCTCTCGAAAATCTTCTGTTTTTCGTCCGGAGTATAGTCATCGATATCTATTACAGCAAATCTTGTCATCAGAGGATCCGAAATTTTCGACTTGTCGTTGGCTGTTGCTATCGGGTAAACTCCGTTTGTAGGAATCGTACATTCAACATAGTTGTCTGTAAATCCGAGATTATCGAGTAGTGTAAGGAGAGAATCGGCAGGGCTCATACCACTTTTTCCAGCATCAGCTTTGTCGAGCTCGTTTATTATAAAGACCAGATTCGAGGACTGCGCCTCTGAAAATGCCTCCATTATCTTTCCAGGCTTTGCATTTGAATAAACTCTCGGACTTCCCGTAAGAGCTTCAGCGTCGTTTATCGTGCTCATATCGAGTGCTGTCCACGGTAATTTGAGGATTTTTGCAACAGCATAGGCGATCTGGGACTTTCCTACCCCGGCCGGACCACAAAGAAGCAGACCATAAGCCGGCAAAGTATGTGTTCTGTTGATCTGGATTATCGTCTCAATGATACGCTGTTTCACTTTATCCATGCCGTAAAGGTTTTCATCTAAAACTTTTCTTGCAGCCATCGGGTCAACTGCAGGAAAATATGCATCCTGCCAGTGAATATTAAGCATCATAGACAGCGCTCTCATAGCATGGCGTCTCTCATCAGGACTTATACTCTGCGATCTGGCCATCATAAGGTTTCTCTTTGCCCACACTGCTATATTTTCCGGCAGAACAGATGACGCTACTTTAAGAAAATTCTCCATTCCAGTGACGTCACTCATCCTGATCTTTTCAGCAACCGGTTTTTCCTCAATCGAATCGCTGCTGCTCTTCTCTTCTTTCGGAGGTTTGGAAGCCAGAAGTCTCTGAATTACATTCTGCAGAAATCCGTCCTCAGAAGTAAGTCTCCTGAGTCCTGCGGCATCTACTGCCCTTATCTTATAAACACAGTAGTTTTCGCCAACAATATGGCCTGATAATCTAACATCGGTGTGATTGTCAGCGAGCCAGAACAGAAGTTTAACAAATCGGGTGTCTATTCCATTTATCGCGGCATAAAGCTGATCCGAAGATCTGCCGTACTCAAAGCTCATTTTTTGATCAAATCTGTAAAATCTGCCACTTACATGGTGAACCAGCGTCTTTGCCTTGTCTTCAATAATTAAAATCGGATGATTTTCATCTGAAATGTCAGAATCCTGCTCATAAGTCTCAAACGAATATGCTTCTTTTCCTGCATACCCCTTTGGCTCTGCAACTTTTTCTTCAGAAGTATCACTAAAGTCAAATGTTCTTGATGCCATCTTTTCTCCTGTTTTTCTTTTTCCCGTCTAAAAATTGTTCTTTTGTATTTTTTTCCTATTTAATGATAAGAATCAGTGCTGTGCTCTCTTCCTCTGCTGCTCAGCCTTTTCTTTCATCTTGTCATCTCTCGTCAGTTCGTACATTATATAATAGTAGTAATACGATTTTCTCGGATCCGGCTCCACCTTCTCAAAATGTCTGGCCGAAGCATACGCAATCTTTAATACCAGCTGATCCGGGCCAAATGGTATTCCGTCATTCTTACAGATGTCCGGGAACTCAGCCATGTTTATAGTCTTCTCTTCTTCACTCAAGCCCTCGCTGATTTCATTTATCTCGTTCTCAACGTCCTTATTATTTTCATCATATATAAGTGAATATAACAGAGACTCGATTGCCTTCCTCTTCTCGCCCTTCTGCTCATAGTAATATGCAATATTCCTATAAGCCTGGGCCATCTGAACTCCCATATAAATATGAGGGAATATTCTCTTAGTGAGGTCTAAATATTGATCAAGGGAGCCCATCATCCTGACAGCTTCAGCATATTCAAATGCGATATCGGGGCTGATCGGATTCCAGTCCATTGCTTCCTCGAGTCTTTCGAGCGCTGTACTGTAGTCACCCTGTTCAAGTGCAATGCTTCCACTTATCACGTAGACATTCGATACAGGCACTCCAATGGGTCTCATCTTTTTCTTTGGAAGCTCTTCATTTACATAAATAGCCTCTTCGATTGCTGTCTTAAAATCAAAGTAAAGATATTCGTCGTCCTCTTTAACTGGGAAATCATCTGTGAATGTATCGATAAAATCTGAGACAAGTTTCTGGGCTTCATCTAGCTTTCTATCATTGTAAAGTTTCTCCGTTTCCTCTAGTGTATCTTTAAATTTCTGAATCTGTTCTTCGTTCATTTTTTTACCTGCCTGGATAATTTTCTAGCTACTATTACTGCCCTGCTATTTTACCACTTTTGCTGCGTTTTTTGAACTAATATATTTGCTTTAAATGATATAGCTGTAGAATTTATTTTCTCATTAAATTTTACAGATTTAAATAACTGTTTATTATTTTGCTATACTATATATACTATTAATTTCTGTTGATTTTCATAAATATTGTGTTAGTATCTTTATTAGTATTCATATTTATATACGAAGTGGAGTTTGACTTATATATTATATTAAAATACAATATATACTACTAACTATAATTCACATGCTTGTTTGAGTTCAAATGTGCAATAATATTAATATTGTATTTTGATTAGAATGTTAATTAGTATTAATAATCAACTATGTAATTAGTTAGTTATATTTAAATACATCTTTTATTTCTAATGTAATATTGTAATTTGTTTATATATTTGTTTTTAAATGTAATAATCAAATTTGACATAGATGTCAATTTAATGTATAACTTATAATGTTATGTTAAATATGATAGTTAAATATAAAAGCAAATACAATTTAAAACTTGAATTAAACGTTATATATAAAAATGAATAAGATAAAGAATTCAATAAACAAATTATAAGTAAATTTAAAATATAAAAACAAATATGATTATATAATATATTGTAAAATTAATATACAAATATATATTTAGATTCAATGTTAAATATAAATAAAGATTATAATATGAATATTAAATTGGACTATAAATATAATTAAGAATATTAAGTAAAGAAAAAATACAAATTGAAATATTAAAAAAAATACTAAGAAAAATAAATATACAAATAAGACAATAAATAAAAAGGCAAAGACATATTAGACATATAATTAGATAGCAAATAAAAATAAATAGAAATATATAAATTAGAAATTAAATATAATAACAAATTAGAAGGGAAATATGATAACAAATAAAAATAAGAATAAAAAAACAAATATAATGGCAAATAAAAAGTATAATGCAACAACAAATAAAAACAAATAATCCAAATACAACTTAAAGTACATATGTCAACAATAACATTAATTGACATACGGATAAAAACTACATATAATAATGAACAGACAACCCACAAAAACGGAGGAAAATGACAAAAATGATCACAATAGCTATAGCAAATCAGAAAGGCGGAGTCGCGAAAACGACAACAGCTCTCTGTTTAGCCAACGGACTCCAGGAATGTGGCTACAATGTGCTGATGATCGATATGGATCCACAATGTAATACCTCAAGCACATACAGAGCCGTTCAGCAGGATACAGCAACGCTTTACGATTTTCTTCATGAAGAGTGTTCGATAGAAGAGGCAATACAGACCACAGAAAGCGGAGATATAATATCGGGAGATAATCATCTGGCAGGAATAGAGGGTGAATTTGCTGCTCATATAAAGAATTATTCACTGCTGCGAAAAGCATTAAAGAAAATAGATGACAAATACGATTTTGCTATTATAGATACACCTCCAAATATTGGATTTTATATGACCAGTGCTCTGGTGGCAGCTAGTGGAGTCATCATTCCACTTAAAGCCGAGAAATTCGCAATAGATGGATTGGCGCAGATAATATCGAATATCAACGATGCAAAGGATGTTAACCCGGATCTTGAGATATACGGAGTTCTGCTTACAGTTTACGATAAGAGAACTGCGCTGGATTCATTAGTACATGATCAGCTTCCAGAAATTGGAAAAGAACAGGGATTTAAAGTCTTCAACACATCTATAAGGACATGCCAGCAGATTAAAGAGGCACAGTCCCGCCAGGTCAGACTTTTTGATGAATATCCTAACTGTAATGCAGCAATAGATTACGCAAATTTGATAAAAGAACTATTAGAAGAGGTGCGCCATGAAAAATAATTCCAGGAGCAAAGCAGGAAATATCTTTGAATCAATAAAAAAAGAGGAAGAAAACGAACAGAAAGAGCAGAAGAAAAAAGTTGAAACAAATATCAAAACAACTGCTCAAGTAAAATCAGCCACGAAAAAGCCTGAAACTCTGGCAAAAACTACCAATATAGAAAAAGAGGAAGAAAAACCCGAAAATCCAACGCAAAATACAAATATGCAGGAAATGCCTTCAACTAATCCTGGCATCAACTACTTAAATTCGGCGCAAAATCAAGTTGAAACACCTATCAATAATGGATTATTGTACATTACGCCTACCAGAAAGAAAACAAGAAGCCACAGAAAGGGCTTTCTTTTATCAGATTTAGCTTTATCAAACCTTCAAAAAGAGGCAGAGAAGTACGAAATAAGTGAAAATGAACTGATAAACCAGATCTTAGAGAAAATGATCCAGTAAATCCGTTCATAATAATTTTCTCCTGAAAGCAAGTAAAAATTGCCAGAATATTGAGAAAACAATAATAAAAGATTTATACAACAACAAAATTAATTTGTTATTTACAAATATCAGAAAACCCCGGGAATAAGGCATTCCGGGGTTTTTTCATGGCATAAAATACCTGAAATTAGAGCGAAAAAGAAGTAAAGATATGGCGTAGGCTGTATAAAGTAATGGCGCTAAATACTTGTGGATAAAATAGGTATGGCGGAAAATACCGTAAATACTGGCACTAATGACTTATTATCATAGAAGAAAACTGTTGTAAAAGATAGAACAAGTAAATTATGCCACGATTAAGATAATTGATGCAGGGATTTAAGTATTATTTGCCATGACTTTCACGCTTGAGGAAAAAAGCAAGTAAAATTCGCCATGATTAAAATATCTGATGCAGGGGTATAAGTAGAATATGCCATTAAACAAGTATATTTTGCCAGAAAATAAGAGGTGTAAAGAGTAAGTAATTTCTGCCAGAAAAAAGAAAACAACGAAAGCATCAGGAAAAAGGTGGATAAGTATTTTTGACCATTAAAAAAATGATTTAAAGGCAGAAACTACTTGACATAAAGGGTGAAATAGTTTTTAATAATATGAGTGGTAAGTAGAAATTGCCATAAGAAGAATTGAATAGTGGCTGAAACTACTGATATAGAAGACTCTGGGGAGGTACGAAACAGAGGTAAAATGGCAGGAAGTCAAACAAAAGAAAAGGAAAATCTGAAGCTGCCGCAGGGAGCAGATCAGCAGCGGGTTTATAAAGGCCGCGAGATCATCACAGCGAAGTATAAAGCATCGCTTCTTGAGAATAAACTGACATCGATAGCACTTTCGAGGCTTTCGATGGAAGGTGATACACCGGTTGCGACGCTTTATCCATCGGAGATAAAGAAGCTTTTAGGCAGACAGTCAGATACAAATATTTATAAAAAGCTGATAAGTACCGCAAAAACCATGACTGGACATCAGATGGTCATCGAGGACGATAAAGGCAATTTTGAAGTACTCGCAATGATCACGAACGCCAGATATGAAAATGGCGTATTTACGGTGACTTTTAATAAGGTTATAGCCCCTTATATTATAAATATCAAGGGAAATTACACCAGTTATTCCCTGGCGAATGTGCTCAGATTCAAGTGTGATTATTCTTTTCGTATCTATGAGCTAATCAAGTCGGAGGCCTGGCACTTAAAAAAAGGTGACATGGAAGACTATTATGTCAAGGAATATGGGCTTTCCGAGCTGAAATGCATGATCGGCGTCGTGAATATGGATGAAGCGAAGGTAAAGAGAGCTAAACAGAACGGTGCCAGTTGGGATAAGATAGTCGAGATTGCCAATGAAAAGTCGTTTAACGAGTGGGGAGACTTCCGAAGACGTGTTCTAGATAGAGCGAAAAAGGAGCTTAAAGAGCAGTGCGATGTAAAGTTTGACTACGATCCGGTCGCTGCGGGACGCGGTGGAAAGATAGTAGCAGTCAAATTTATAATCAGCTGGAACAATCCTGGTGAGAAGGTCATAGAGGCTATAAGTGCCAAGAAGAAACAGGTTGAAGAAACAAACAACCAGTATGAGAATATGACACTCCAGAAACTCTCGAAGCAGATGGAGGATCTCGTAGGACATAATGGACTCTCAGAGTCGGATATCAGGGCATTTTTGAAGGAAGCCCTTCACGATGAAAATGAGGTGATAAGAGCCATAAAGCTTGCAGACAGCCAGACGACTCCGCTTTCTAATTACACAGGATGGATAATTTCATGCATCAGAGATCACTATGAGGAACCGCAGATGGTGATCTCTGGATCGAAGGAAAAAGGAGAGAGGGTAGTAAAGGCTAGAGAGATAATTGGTGAAAAGACAGACGATGAGAGAAATGAGATGTCGGCTGCGTATTGGAGAAAAGCAATGAAAAAGCGCTCGGAGAAATATATTGAGTTCGAAGAATATCTGCAGAATATTGGAGTTTCTATCGATATGTTCACGGATGGAAATGAAGACTACGAGTGCGGGAACAAATTCATGGAGTGGATAAAGAATGGAAAGGTTGATCCGTTTTAAGGCTAGATGCCTTTCCATTCGATTGGACAAGACGAATGAGTTTTCAGATAAGTTCGTCGAGAGTCTCTCCGTATGGAGGGAGCATGTCTTGCATGAAGTCATTTAATTCAGGGAGTTCGCTTCGCAATGCATCTACCTTTGCACGCGTTGAAGCTTTTGCAGTTTTAAATTCACAGTTTCCAGCCTTCTCCTCTTCGATGCATTTGATATAGGCGGAAAGCTTGTCGGCGGCTTTTACGAGGCGGCGCATGTATTTCTCATCCTCGCCACTTCCGGCTGGAGCCTCTTCACAGACTATGTCGCGATACGATTCAACAAGGTCTGACGGCAGCTTGTTTAAAAGTGTAAGCTCAGCCTGATGCTCCATGGACTTGTAAGCGGTCTTTAAATCTTCGTTCGCGTATTTTACAGGGGTAGGCATATCGCCGGTGATTACCTCTGAAGCGTCGTGGTAGAGACCGATAAGGGCAGCTTTTTCGGCATTTAAATTCTTGCCGTAGCGCTTGTTTCCTATTACGCAGAGAGCATGAGCTATCATTGCGACTTCTAGAGAGTGCTCGCTGAGAGATTCGGGACGGGCACAGTGCATAAGAGCCCAGCGCTCGATGTATTTCATTCTTGCTATAGCTGCAAAAAATGTGCTTGTTTCTGACATTTTAACCTCCATCTGCCGAATAGGGCAGAGAATAGATTACAACAGAAACAGATTTTTTTCAACTGTACAACCAGAGGGCGAATGCGGTATAATAAAAAGAGCAGATAAACAGGTGCAATAAAATATGCGAAAAATAAAATGCATGAATTTTTATTTGCAGAAAGACAGGACAAATGTATAAAGAAATCGTAAAATTCATTTCCTACGGAAACATACCAGATGACAGCATTTTGTATAAGCTTGGCGATATTTTCAAGTCTTTTGAAGAGGGGACGGCCTCCGATGCCCAGCTTACGAGGGAAATCTATGAGCAGATTCACAGACTTTTAGCCATAGCTACAGATTACGGATTCGACGGAAATCTCTGGCAGAACTATCTGACTTTTTTACTTATAACGGATGAAAATCCGTTTTCTATTACCTGTGAGAAGACAGGAGCGAATGATGGCTCGGTAAATGAATTTGCGAAAAACGACTTTAAGGCAGCCATGAATCTTTTCCATTTTGACTTCGGGCCGATAGAGAAGGCACTTGGGATAAATGTATTTACGGTAATCACCCATTACAAGGCTATCGTAAAGAAAGATCTGATGTACAATCACGCTGTGTCTGAAAAGGTCCGCACGTTAAGCGGGAAGCTTGCATCCGCAAAGGATGAGAATGAATTTTTTAATATAGTGACCGATTTTTACAAGGCGTACGGTGTCGGAATGTTCGGACTGAACAAAGCTTTCAGGATTTCTGATAAGGACGGAAAGGTAGTATTTCATCCTATCAACAATATGGAAGTCGTTCACCTTTCAGACCTTGTCGGGTACGAGAGCCAGAAGAAGCAGCTTGTGGAAAATACCGAGGCGTTTGTAGAGGGACGTGGTGCAAATAACTGCCTTTTATACGGTGATTCAGGTACCGGAAAGTCCACAAGTATAAAGGCCATCGTAAACGAGTATTACGACAGAGGCTTAAGGATGATAGAGATATACAAGCACCAGATGAAAGACATCAGCACTGTAATATCGCTTATCAAGAACAGAAACTACCGTTTTATAATATATATGGACGATCTCTCTTTTGAAGGTAATGAGACTGACTACAAATACTTGAAGGCTGTCATTGAGGGCGGCGTCGAGACGAAGCCTGACAATGTGCTTATATATGCGACGAGCAACAGAAGGCATCTGATAAAGGAGGAGTGGACTGACAGAAACGATGCTGATCCAAATGACATTCACAAGAATGATACAGTAGAAGAGAAGCTTTCTCTTGTAAACCGTTTCGGCTGTCAGATCAATTACTCCAAACCAAACCAGAAGGAGTATTTCCACATAGTAAAGGAATTAGCCCACAGGGAGAAGATCCATTTAAGCGACGAAGAGCTCGAAAAAGAGGCAAATATCTGGGAACTCCGCCACAATGGAATGTCGGGGCGCTCGGCGCAGCAGTTTATAAATTACCTCAAGGGACTTGAAAATATTTGATTTTTCTAAGAGAATTTTAATAAAAGGAGCGATGCTTATGAAGACAGTTACCCTTATCTGCCAGGGCTGTGGAAGGCCTTTCTCTATGGCTCAGGTGGAATATGACAGGATTTTGAGCGAATCGATGCAGGCTCCCCGGTTCTGTTCGACACAGTGCGCTTTCCACGGCTGGGACCCTCAGGCGGTATGGTTTGGAAGATATCGCAGAAGCCAGGGAGGTCAGAAGTCCTGAAACGATGCAGAATACAAAAACAAAGCGATCTATCTTTGTAGACTTTGAAATGCAGCCGGTTGACCACAGAGAACATCCTGACGAGTGGAGCATAGCAAGACATGAGATCATCGAGTTTGGAGCGGTGATGCTCGATGAGAAGCTTATGGAGATAAACCAGTTTCAAAGTTATGTTAAGCCTAAGTATTCAGAAGAGATTCAAAGGACTGTCGAGGCGATGACAGGGATTACGGCAGAGACCGTAAAGGATGCAGCGGATTTTTCAAGTGTCCTTGATGAGTTCATCGACTGGTGTTTCCTGGAGGAGTCTGATTTTAATGTCTATGCCTGGAGCGGAGCTGACAAGGGACAGTTTACTCACGAGATAGCCTTAAAGGAGATTACGATGACGGATAAGCTTTCCTACATACTTTCTCACTGGATCGACTATCAGAAGATATTTACTAAAGCTATAGGCAGAAAGCTTGCGGTTTCTTTAGATAAGGCAGTAGACGCCTGTGGCCTTAATTTCGAGGGACAGATGCACGATGCTCTGTGGGATGCGAGAAATACCTCGAGGCTTTACAGGCTAACCTCTGATAAGGAGGCATTTAAGGAGATGGCGCCAAAAGTTAAGCATGTGCTCGATTCAAATGAAAATTTTACGACTTCTTTGGGAGACCTTATAGATATGAGCGGATTTAACGTTCCCCATTAGTGCATTTTAGAATAAGCATATATTTTATGCTAAGCTTTGTTAGTATAAAATATATGCTTATTCTATACATATGACATATATGAATACTAACACTAATAATAATGTGGATTCAAAGACAAAAATGCGGCCAACTTATCGCAAAAGGTTGATAAAATCAGCGTACTCTATTATAATCTTTTTTGTAAAAATGAATTTGTAAGAAAAGGAGAATAGAAATGCTGTCGGAAAGATTAAAAGAAGGCATGGAAGTTATCCTGGATTATAAGACAGCAGATGCGGTGAAGGTATATAAGACTTCGGTTTTGGTAAAGGAAGAGAGCCTTATAGCATTAGCACCCTGCACTGACGATAAGGGAAATTTCGAAGAATTTAAAGATGGAGTAGTAAGCCTGTCTTTGAAGGGTTCGAATAAGATAATTTCGGATCTAAGGATCGTTCCGGTCTTCTATCACGGGAACAGAATTTATCTGACCTACGGTAACAGAAATGAAAACGATGAGTCGTCCTTTAACAGAGCATCTGCCAGATACCCGGTTAACGAGGACTGCAAGGCAAACGACCGCGATGCGAAACTCTTAGATGTTTCTACGAATGGATTTGGAGTTATTGTAAATAAAAAATACAAGGTCGGTCTCTGGATTGAGCTCAAATACAAGAATATCCGCGTCAATGGAAAGATAATGCAGTCCGAGAAAGTAGGGATTGAAACTTATTTTTACGGGTGTAAGGTAAGTGAGACTTCCGGCCCGTTTGACAGATTCGTAGCAGAAAAGGAAGAAGAGTTTAAGGATTTAATTGAAGACTAAAAATACCTCCGGCCCTTTATTTTAGGACCGGAGGATTTTTTTGTCTAAAGGAGTGGCTGTATCGAGAGTTTGAAAAAAAGTCTGTAAAAGTTTTCATATAGGGTCTTTCATGATACAATTGGTAGTGTCATGCATATAGCATGAATAACAATGTATAAACCTTGATTTCAAGGGATTTTGCACAAAAAAGAGCAACACCCCCTGTTTTTGTGTATAATGTCAAGTGGCCAAACCAAACATTCTCAC